>JAWLEX010000034.1:0-26667 GCA_041685835.1 Desulfatiglandales bacterium | reverse complement strand
GAGGAATCCCCCCTGGTGGGTGTGCACGGGTCCGGTACAATCTTTATCAGCTCGTGCAACCTGCTCTGCAGCTTCTGCCAGAACCGCGACATCAGCCACGGAAATGAAGGGGTCGAGGTGGATGCCGCCGGGATCGCCCGTATCATGCTCCTGCTGGCGGAGCAGGGGTGCCACAACATCAATATTGTCACGCCCACCCATGTGGTGCCCCAGATGCTGGAGGCCCTGGCGATAGCTGCAGATGAAGGGCTCAGGATTCCCTTGGTCTACAACTCCGGAGGGTACGACCTGGTGGAAACACTTCGCCTCCTGAAGGGTGTCGTGGACATCTACATGCCTGACTTCAAGTTCTGGCACGCCACATGGGCGGCCCGTTTCTGCAGCGCGCCCGACTATCCGGAGCGGGCCAGAGAGGCCTTGCGGGAGATGCACAGGCAGGTGGGAGATCTGGTAGTGGACGATCGCGGCATTGCGAGGCGGGGTCTACTGGTGAGGCATCTGGTGATGCCCGAAGGGATTGCCGGGACCCGCGAGGTGGCGGGTTTCATCGCCCGGGAGATCTCTTTGGACACCTATGTGAATGTCATGGACCAGTACCATCCATGCGGGGATGCGGTGCGGGACGAGATAATCAATCGTCGCCTGACCGCGGACGAGTTCCGCAAGGCCGTAGGCGCGGCCCGGGAGGCCGGCCTCAAAAGACTGGACCCCAGGGACCGCATGCGGATTGCCCTTTTCTGACCACAGGCCCCCTAATGAAACCAACGGAGGGCAAACGGATTGAGTGTGGAAAAAACGTTTATCATTGGAGATGTTCACGGTTGCAACCGGCTCCTGGAGCGGCTCATCGAACGGATCAAATGGGACCCTGAAAACCACCGGCTGATTTTCCTTGGGGACTACATAGACCGCGGGAAAGATCCTAAGGCCGTCATTGAGCTGATTGTCGGGCTCAGGGAGCGTTCCGGCGCCGTGTACGGAAACAAGCTGACCTGTCTTGAACTCCCCGGCCGGGAGTTCGTGTCTGTGAGGGCCTGATCCTTGACCGCTTTGGATGGAAACGGCCCCAGGATCGGCATCACGACCACAATTCCCGTGGAGATAGTATACGCCGCGGGCCTCCGGCCCGTAGACCTGAACAACCTTTTCATCACCTCACCCCATCCCGAAGGCTTTCTGGAAACGGCCGAAGCCGCGGGTTTTCCCCGGACCGTCTGCGCCTGGATCAAGGGCATGTACGGTGTGGTAATGAACAGCGGTCTCGACCGGGTTATTGCCGTGACCGGGGGGGATTGCAGCAACACCGTGGCCCTGGCCGAGGTCCTGGAGAGAAGGGGGGTAAGGGTTCACCGGTTCGACTACCCCCTTGACCGGGATCGAGCCATGCTTGAACGAGCAATGGAGCTGCTTCTGGAGGAACTGGCCGTTTCATGGGATCGAGTCCATGAGGCGGCCGAACGCCTGGACCGTATTCGGGAAAAGCTGCGGCGGATGGACCGCATGACCTATCAGGAAAATGTTGTCAGCGGCCGGGAGAACCACCAGTTTTTGGTGAACAGCTCGGATTTCGGTTCGAATCCAGACGCCTACGAGGAGGCCCTGGATGCATTCCTGGCTGAATCGGTCTGCCGTTCTCCGTTTGAATCCTCTGTCCGCCTCGGGTTCGTCGGGGTCCCTCCGATCTTTGACGACCTTTACGAGACCCTTGAACAGCTTGGCGCCAGGATCGTCTTCAACGAAGTCCAGCGTCAGTTCAGCCTGCCTGTGGGCGGCCGGGACCTTGTGGATCGTTACCTGGCTTACACCTATCCGTACGGCCTGGAAGAAAGAATCAGGGACATTGGGAGGGCGGCGAAAGAGAGGGGCCTTCACGGCCTCATTCACTACACTCAGACCTTTTGCCACCGGCAGATCCACGATATCCTGCTGAGGGAGAGCCTGGGGCTGCCCATTCTCACGCTGGAAGGGGACCGGCCGGGGCCTCTTGACGGGCGGACCCTGACCCGTGTCGAGACCTTTCTAGAGGTGTTGGATGTAGAAAGAGGGATCAGTACTTGATCAGGTGATCCCAGAAGTCCGGGTCCTTGTCGCGCCAGTTGGGCCCGAACCGGCGGTCGTAGAAAGCGCCGAGCCGGTCATACCACTTCGCCCAGACGTTGCGGTTTTTTTCCCTGGCCTCGATTACGTCGGCCACGAACACGTCGATGCGGTTGATTTCGTCCTTGGGTGCATAGAATGAGGCGCCTTTATCCGCCGACATCTTGAGGTCTTCTTTGGTCAGGGCGTGGGCCGTAAGCATCAGGGCGGGAATGTTACGCTTGCCTGCAATGTCCAGGAGCTCGTATCCCTTGACTCCCATGATGTCCAGCACGGCGACATCGTAAGGATTCGTTTCGAGAAGTTCCTTGCCCTCCTCAAAGGAGGAGGCCTGATCGATCCGGCACATTTCGAGCAATTCAGTAAGCATGTCGAGGACATCCTGTTCATCGTCAACAATAAGGATCCATTTCCCGCGCAAGATTTTTTCCGTATCCATGATATGACCTCCTCATTGTGATGAGTCTTGCTTCCGCCCGTGCTGCTTTCCCGCCCTTGGGTTCCCAAGCGGCTCGAGGTTTTGTATGAGAGTCGGCTTTTTCAATTCAGATGAAAGGGGGCTTGTGCCTGTTCGGAAATGTTGTTTGCGCCGGCATGTTTCCAATCCACAAATGAGGGTTTTTATCAAAAAACACCATTTCTGGATGGAAACCAGGTTACAGCATGGCCTCCTTATACTCAAGTCGATAAATTTCTGCGAGTGTCAAAAAGATGGTCATTATCAGGGGGCCGTAAACCACGCCGAGAATGCCGAAAAGCTTGAGTCCGCCGAGCACACCGATGAATACCAGCAGGGGGTTCATCCTCATTCCTTTGCCGATGAGCCGGGGTTTCAGCACGTATTCGATCGCGGCGCTGTAGCAGATGTTGTAGATGAGAAACCCCAGCCCCATCCCTGTTTTCCCCTGAAGAAAGAGGATGACTGTGGCGGGAATAAAGACGATGGACGCGCCCACAAGGGGAAGGAAGGCCATGAAGGCCGCTATGGTGCCCCAGAGGAAAGGGCTGCCCAGTCCGGAGAAAAAGAACCCGAACCCTGCCAGGATTCCCTGGATGATCCCTGACACGCCGTTCGCCAGGATTACGGCCCGGCCCATTTCCCGGAATTTGTTGACCATAAGTTCCTGCTGCGACAGGGGAAAGGGGAGCAGTTCTGAGATGTAGTTCTTCAGGCGGTCGCCGTCCCTGAAGATGTAAAAGATCACCAGGATCATAAGGAAGAAGTGTATAAGGAGGCTCAGGATGTTGGACGCCAAAGAGCCGAGCTGGCGCGAGAGGAACAGCCCCACATTGGTTCCAACGGACGAGACGAACTGATTCAAGGTTTCAACATCCAGGCTTATGCCCGCCATACCGGCCGCTCTTCGAATTCGATTCGCCCATACACCGTCACTGTGGATCATCCGGTCGAGCTGGGAAACGGAAACCATGGTTCGGCTGCGCTTGTAGAAATCAAAGGCCTCATTGGAAAGGGTCCCCACGAAGCCTCCCACAGGAATGATCAGGATCACTGTGATGATCAGGCACATGAGGAGCGCGGCAGCCTGGGTTCTGTCTTTCAGCCGGCCGCGAAGGCGGTTATAAAGTGGAAAAAAGGCGCTGGCTATCAGGAGGCCGAACACGATAGCCGAGATGTAGGTCCAGAAAAGACGGACGAGGAGTACCGCGGCCCCGAGAAGAACAACGAGGAAAACCTTGGAGATCGTGCGCTTGTCCATATGGTCTAGATGCCGGCGGACCAGGCCCCGAGAGGCAGTGCCGCCGGGCCTCCGTTGTTCAGTGCATTCGTCTTCCTAATTCGGAGAGCACTCGAAGCAGCTGTTCGGCGGACTCTTCGGGCATGCCTCCCATGCCGCAGGCGGAGGTGATCATGGATCGAGCCCGAAGGTCGTCCTCGTTCAGTCCATGGTCGGCCAGCTGCCTGAGGCCTCGTTCCAAAAGCTCCTGCAGCGAATCCACGGTGGTTTCCGAGTCAAAGGCCGTTGTAGGCACGATACCCCAGGCGATGGTTCCGCCAGCCTCGAGGAAGCGAGAGGCCTCCTCGGGGTAAAGGAGGAAAGAATCCATGAAGTCGTAGGCATCGAAGTTGAGGATGTCGGGGCCGGATTCGAAGATGGCGGGCCAGTCGGTATTGGCGCAGCAGTGGACACCGATGAGGGCGTCGGACCGGTCTCTGCAATACTCGATCATCTCTCGAAGGGCTTGAACCACAATAGCGCGGTCTATGGAAGAGAACGCCGAGCCGATGCCGGAAAGAGCCGGTTCATCGATGAAGAGGATCGGCCTTCTGCCGGTCCGGCCCAAAACCTTTGCCTGCCACAGGAGCTTTATGGAAAGGCCTTTGATAACCGCATCCAGGAGGCCCGGGTCATGGAGGAGGTACCGGCCGTCCTCCAGAGAAACAGAGGATGCAAAGGTGATAGGCCCGACGCTCTGTCCCTTAATGAAGTGCCTCCCGGACGGCGGGGATTTTTCGATCAGGTCCAGGAGCGCATAGAGGCCGCGAGCGCGGTCAGGACCGAGGGCGAAGGCGTCCAGGTCATCGGCCAGGAACTTTTCGTAGAACAGGGCCATTTCATCTTCCAGTGCTTCCGCGGCCACGAAAACCTTCCTGCCTTCGATATTCGTCCGAATCCCGGGCAGCCCTTCGCTGAACTGCGGGATCATGTCTTCCAAGGGCGAGAGATTCACGAGCTGGGGCCAGAAAGGCATGTCCGGAAGCTGTTCCAGAATCAGGCGGCAGGACTCTTCCACATTCACCCAGGGCACAGAGCCTACGCCGGTTGCAGCAAACTTGAATTTCAAGGGGATCATTCCCTCCTATACGGATGCATTGATCCTGGATTCCTGAATGCGGGTCAGCCAGCCTTCGAGCACGGCGATCATTTTTTCGGTTTTCCGTTTTTCCGAGTTCGAGGCTGAGGCTTTTTCAGCCTCCACAGGCGCTTGTTCGTGGAATTCATCCTCCGCAGGGGGCGGTTCCATGGCGGGTTCCACCCCCGGTTCTCGGCCGGAGGCATCGTCCGGCGAGGCTGCGGTCAGGGCCTTCAATTCCTGAAGACGGGCCTGTCCCCTTGAATCGTCCGGTGACTGGGCCAGGACTTTTTCATAGGTCTTGACAGCGGCATCGATTTGCCCCTGACTGAAATAGAGTTCGGCAAGAGTTGATGTCGCGATCTCGGGAAGCGTTTCGTGCTGAGGATAGTCCGGCCTCTCCGCCTCCGGGGTCTCGAGTGGTTCCCAAGTCGTTTCACGGGCCGGCGGGCGCAGACTTTCCAGGGATTCACGGGCCGCTGTGTCCTCCGGGTTATGGGCCAGGTAAATATCCAGGCAGCCTGCCGCCTCCTCGTGCCTTCCCTGACGTTCATAGGCACCCGCAAGCAGTAAATAGGCCTTTGCCGACTCATCCAGGTTCCGGGTCACCCGTTCCAGTTCATCCGACGCCCGGGCCGCAAGCCCGCTGTCCAGGTACGCTTCGGCAAGGAGGGTGCGAAGTCCGTCGTGGGCCGGGTGGGTCTCCAGGGCCTTTCGGCAGTGCCGGATTACGAGCCCTGTATGTCCTCCTGCTCTGAGTTTCGACAGGGCCAGGCAAAGGGTCCCGGACGAAGCATCGTTCTCCAGTATATCTTTGAGAAGCCGCTCAAGATCGTCCATGTGCATCCTCCCCCTTTTTGGTGATGATCAGTCCGATGCGGCCCCAGGGGCCTCAGGTTCCGATTCAAAGGTCATCTCAGGCCCGGACTCCCCGCTTCCCAGCCAAGGGCCTCCGGTCGTAACGCCGCTCCGCGGTTCGTCCGTCAAGCGAAACTGGACCTCGTTGTCCTTCAAGAGGTTCAGTTCATGGCGGGCGAGGGACTCGATGTAGGCTTCGTCGGTGCGCAGGCTCTCGATTTCGCGAAGCAGTTCGTGGTTTTTCTTTTCCAGTTCCTTAATGCGTTCCCTGTATTGCTGCCTCCGGCCTTCCATTTTGTACAAGTGAATCAGGCCGCGTTCACCGAAGGCCAACCAGGCTGCGACCAGGACGAAGAACAGGAAAACCGAGAGCCTGATGATTCCCTTCTTGTTCAATTTCATAGAGCGCTTCGATCCTCGAGGAGAAGGCTGAGGCCGCTCTTTGTCCCGATTTCGGCGGAACGCTGAGCTTGTGTCGGAGTCGCTCAAGGGTCTTGGCCCGATTTCCAGCGTGCTGCGATAATCACCGAGCGGACTCCTGCGGCCCTTGCCAGGTCAATAATCCCGAGGACGGACCCGTGCCGGGCATCCTTGTCGGCCTGGAGTATGATACGCTCGAGTCCATCGCTCTGCACACGTTTTCGGAACCGCTCTTCAAGTTTTTCTTTCTCGACCGGTTCACCTTCCAGGTAGGTGTTCCCTTCTCTGTCGATCACGACCGTAGCCTCCTTGCGGGGTTCTTCGGACAGGCGGCTTACCATTTCGGGGAGCTGCAGCCTGACACCTGAAGCCAGGTCGAAGTGGGATGTCACCATAAAAAAAATCAGAAGGAGGAATACGATATCGATCAGCGGCGCGATCCCGAGTCGCGGTTCTTCCTCTCTTCGACCCCGGATGAATCGCATGGCATTCCTCCGTCTTGATCAGCCTTCACTGGAAGCGGGGACGGCCTCCATCCCAGGCCGCCCGCCCGATGCATGTTCAACACTCACGCCCTGAGCCCCTTCGAGGATCTCAATGACGTCCATGGAATGTTCCTCCATCTCGAAAACAAGTGTCTCGGCCCGGTCCTTGAGGATGCGGTAGCAGACCAGTGTGGGAATGGCCACACAAAGCCCCGAGGCCGTGGTGACCAGGGCCTCGGCGATTCCCCCGGCGAGCGGAGCGGGATTTCCTACGCCTTGGATTGAGATGACGTTGAAGGTCTTGATCATGCCGGAAACCGTACCCAGCAGTCCGAGGAGCGGGGTGAGGTTGGCGATGGTTGCCAGGACTCCCACGTTCTTTTCGAGGACGACCGCTTCCCGGTTGCCCATCTCCTCGACCCCTTCCTTTACGAGCCACATGCCTCTATCGGTGTTCTTGAGGCCCCCCAGGAATACCCGGGCGATGGACGATGTGTGACCCCGGCAGAGGTAGAGCGCTTCGGCTGTTTTCTGCTGCCGCAGCATGGCCTCGATGTTTCGGATAAACTCTTCGGGCAGGACCTGACTGCGTCTCATTACCCAGAGGCGTTCAAGAAAGATCGCCAGGGCTATAACGGAGCACAGCAGGATGGGGTACATGAACACGCCGCCCCTGACAAAAAGATCAATCACACTGATGTCCCTCCATTAAAAAGGCGACGATCGCCAATTCATGGTCCCGTCCGGGAAGGGAATGCGAAAGTCCCGGGAACGGTCCCTTGCCGTGTCAAGCACCGTACCATACTTGCCGAAAAGCGGGCAAGTCAAGAGGGATAGAGAGATGCCCGTCCAGGGACCCTGCTGCAAGGGGCGGGGATCGTCATTGATACTCAAGGGTCAGTCGCCCTGATCGTAGCGGGACAGGGTCCCGGCATCGTACCCGGCCTTTTCGTAGTTTTCCAGGGCCCTCGTTTTGAGGTCGGGATCTTTGATCTTTTCCGCCTGCTTGTCCGCCAGCTCGGCGGCGTGGCTCCACATCCCTTCCTTTTCGTACCGTCGGATTCGGCTTTCGGTGCCGGCTATCTCCCCGGGTGTCTCCATGACCGCGGCGCGGCACCAGGAGATCAGCTTTTTTACGGGGTTACCGCACTCGGGGCATGCGGCCAAAGGGGCGTCCCTGAGTCCTTGAAACACCTCGAAAGGGTTGCGGCAGCGGCGGCACGACGATTTGGGGTGCTCTGCCTGGTATTCATAGATGGGCATCGGTATCTCCCTGCGGCGGCGCCGCCACACCAGGGCGGGGCTTCTTATGGTTGACGAAGGCCTCTGTAGATTCTATACATGTCATAAGGAGCGAAGGGATTCAACATGAACGAGGAAGAATACAAAAGAAAATATGTGAACTTGAGGATCCTGAAGGATATTCAGGATTATATCAAGCCCCGGAAGACATCCTCCACGTCCGTTTATCCCATCAGGGTTCCCAACGAACTGCTGTACCAGACAGTGCAGCTCCAGGGTGCCGAGAACGCGGATCGGCTGATCCACCATATTTTCGAACTGGGGCTCTCGGTCTGGAGCGAGCGTCAATACAGTGAAGTGTTCGGTACGGAGAGAGAGCTCGAGGAGTTCATCGAACTGGTTAAAAATCGTAACAAAGAGTGATCTCTGGCACGGTTTGTGCTTTTATTCAGGCCAAGGGCCGTGATGTGTTGCAGAGAAATATGGCACGGCAGTGCTGAGACGCACAAACCGGTTGACAGCCGTCACTTTACTCCTGTAGGTACAGCAATTCCGCTTGAACAACCGTTGATCGTGCTTAGAGTATATCCTGACATCGTGCACCAGGATCGCTTGGAAAGGTTCTCATGAAGAGCAGCGTTGAAGAGATAAGCCCTGTAAAGAAGAAACTCATCGTCGAAGTTGAGGCCGATGAGGTGGAGCGCAAGATAAACAAGGCCTACCGTGACCTCGGGAAGCAGGCCCGTCTTCCGGGGTTCCGTCCCGGAAAGATTCCCATGAAGGTCCTCGAAGGACGGTTTGGCAGGGAAGTGTTGAGTGACGTTACCAGAGAACTCATCAACGAGACCCTTCCAAAGGCATTGGAGGATAATGACACTTTCCCCCTGAACGTCCCGAATTTCGAGAATGATTTGCCAAAAAAAGGGGAATTATTCCGGTACACGGCGACCATGGAAGTTCGACCCAGCTTCGAGTTGGACAACTACAAGAGCCTGGAGGTGGAAAAAGAGATCCTCTCTGTGGGGCAGGAAGACGTGGACAGGCATATTGAGGAGATCCGGCGTGCCCGCGGTCATCTCAAGCCTGTTGAGGATGATCGTGGGGTCCTGGAAGGAGACCATGCCGAGTTCAGCTACAGGGGGATGGAGAACGGTACGCCTGTTGAAGGCCTGGAGGCTGATGATTACACTCTAAAAATAGGTTCCGGCGATTTTCATCCGGAATTTGAAAAGGGGATTATCGGCGTCAGAAAGGGTGAAACCGCCTCGATTCGCGTGAATTTCGAAGAGGACTACCGCGACAAGAACCTCGCGGGGAGGGGCATTGATTTCGAAATCGAACTCAAGGACATAAAGGAAATGGAACTCCCCGCGCTGGATGATGAATTCGCCAAGGGCCTCGGCGGCCACGTTGAGACGTTCGAAGAACTGAAGGAAGAGGTCAAAAAGGAACTCATCCGGCGGGAGGAGAAGCGTATCGACCAGGAAGCGAAGACCCGGCTGATAAGACGAATCTGTGACAATGTAGACTTCATGCTTCCAGAATCGCTGGTCGAGCAGGAATTGAACAGCGCCATCCAGAACATCATGCAGAACCTGTCCCGCTCGGGAACCACTCCGGAAATGGCGGGGCTTAGCGAGGACAGTCTTCGCGAGGAACTGCTTCCTGCAGCCGAATCAAGAGTGAAGAGGATGCTGGTGCTGGCCGAGATTGCGCGACAGAACGACCTCAACGTCACTGATGAAGACGTGTCAAACGGGTTTCTATCCCTTGCAGCCGAAACCGGCCAGGATCCCGGAATAATAAGGCGCTTCTATGAGGCCCAGAACCTTACGGATTCATACCGGGAACGGCTCCTGGAGGAAAAGACCTTGAATTTCCTGATGAATAGTTCTAGTATTAAAGAAGTTGATTCAGGCAGAATAAGCAAAACAGAGTCTTGATAATGATGTGATCCTGATGGTGCGCCGGTTAAGCGCCCCATCCGGTATAGAGGAAAGAGAGAGACATGCTGATACCCATTGTAGTGGAGCAGACAAGCCGCGGTGAACGTGCCTATGACATTTACTCGCGCTTGTTAAAGGACCGGATCGTCTTTATCGGAGAGCAGGTGCATGACAACATGGCCAACACCATCATAGCCCAGATGCTTTTCCTGGAGTCCGAGGATCCGGAAAAGGATATCAATTTATACATCAACTCTCCCGGCGGATCCGTGACTGCGGGCCTCGCTGTCTACGACACCATGCAGTACATCAAGCCCGACGTTACGACCATCTGCATCGGTCAGTGCGCAAGCATGGCTGCCCTGCTGCTGGCCGCCGGCGCTCCTGGAAAGAGGTATTCGCTTCCCCGCGCCAGGATCCTGATTCATCAACCCATGGGAGGGGCTCAAGGACAGGCAACGGATATCGACATCCACGCACGCGAGATCCTCAAGATCCGGGAGACCATCAACCAGCTTCTCTCGCATCATACCGGGCAGTCCCTCGATCGGATCGCAACAGACACAGAGCGTGATTTTTTCATGGATGCGGACGAATCAAAGAAGTACGGAATTGTTGACAAGGTGATCACCCACAGGGAGATCCGGGATTCTCAGGGAACCTGATAGAGGAATATATTTATGCCGAGAAAAAATGACTCCAGCGACGACCTGCTCTGTTCCTTTTGCGGCAAGAGCCAGGAAGAGGTGAAGAAGCTCATCGCGGGGCCTTCGGTCTACATCTGCGACGAGTGCATTCAGCTCTGCAACGAGATCATTGCCGAGGAATACGGGCACGAGGGCGGGGCGGAGGAAGACGGTAAGCTGCCCAAGCCTTATGAGATCAAAGAGATGCTCGACCAATACGTGGTCGAACAGGAACGGCCCAAAAAGATACTTTCGGTGGCGGTCCACAATCACTATAAGCGGATCAACACCCGGGCGGACATGGACGGCGTAGAGCTTCAGAAGAGCAACATCCTTCTGATCGGCCCGACCGGGTCCGGAAAGACCCTGTTGGCCCAGACCCTCGCGCGGATCCTTAAGGTGCCGTTCACCATTGCAGACGCAACGACGCTCACCGAGGCCGGTTACGTCGGCGAGGATGTGGAGAACATAATCCTGAACCTCGTGCAGATGGCCGACTACGATGTAGACGCCGCCTGCCGGGGAATAGTTTACATCGACGAGATCGACAAGATCGCTCGAAAATCAGACAGCCCGTCCATCACGCGGGACGTCTCGGGAGAAGGCGTGCAGCAGGCCCTCCTGAAAATCATCGAGGGAACCCTGGCGAGCGTGCCTCCCAAGGGCGGCCGGAAACACCCGCAACAGGACTTTGTCAAAGTGGACACGGGCAATATCCTTTTTATATGCGGCGGCACGTTCAACGGCCTCGAGAAGATCATCAGCAACCGCCTCGGAAGCAAGACCATGGGATTCGAAGCGGCCATCAAAGACAGGCTGAATGACGATGCCAACACGGTGAGGACCATGGTTCAACCTGAGGACATGATCAAGTTCGGGCTGATTCCCGAGTTTGTAGGCCGCATCCCCATCATCGCGTCTCTGGACGAGTTGAGCCGTGACGCCCTGGTGCGCATCCTCACCGAACCAAAAAACGCACTGGTGAAGCAGTACAAGAAGCTCTTTGAACTTGAAAACGTGCTTTTACAGTTCACGGACGAAGCGCTTCTGGCCATAGCCAACGATGCAATCAAACGAAAATCCGGGGCCCGCGGGCTTCGGGCCATTCTCGAGGCGATCATGCTTGACATTATGTATGACATCCCCAGCACGGCCGGCGTTCGCGAATGCGTGATCAACGACGATGTTATTCAGCATGGGGATTCTCCTCTGCTGATCTATGAAAACCAGGCTGGTTATGCCTAACCCAAGACATGAAGGTGATATGTTCAACCTGACAAAGAAGAACCCATTGGACGTTTTTAAAGAACAAAAAGTGCATTACCCGCTGCTCCCCTTGAGGGACGTGGTCGTGTTCCCGAACATGGTGGTTCCTCTCTTCGTGGGAAGGGAGAAGTCCATTAAGGCGCTGGAGCACGCCATGAGCCGGGAAAAACTTATCTTCCTTTCCGCCCAGAAGGATGCAAAGGTGGATGATCCGGCGCAGAAGGACATCTACCCTTGCGGGACCCTGGGGGCCGTTCTTCAGCTCCTGCGCCTTCCGGACGGCACGGTAAAGGCCCTCATCGAAGGCAAGGAGAGGGCCCGCGTGCAGAATTTCATCAGCAGCCACGAATTCTTCATAGTGGAAGTCGAGCGGGTCGAGGAATCGAACGAGGTCTCCGATCAGACCAGCGCCCTCATGCGGACCGTGGTGGAGAGCTTCGACGAGTACGTAAAGCTCAATGATAAGCTCAGCAAGGACCACGTGAACACAGTGGCCGGGATTGATGACCCTTCGCGCCTCGCCGACAGTATTGCAGCCCATCTCTCTCTTAAGGTCAGCGAAAAACAGCAGCTTCTGGAGATCGAGAACACGGACGCGCGCCTTGAAAAGCTTTACGAGATGATCAGGTACGAGATCAACATCATCTCCCTGGAAAAGCGTCTGAAGGGCCGTGTCAAGAAGCAGATGGAAAAGACCCAGAAGGACTACTATCTGAACGAGCAGATGCGCGCCATTCAGAAAGAGATGGGGACCAAGGACGACTTTAAGGCCGAGCTCGACGAAATAGAGAAAAAGATCAAGAAGAAACGGCTTCCCAAGGAAGCGAACGCCCGTGTGTGGCAGGAGTTCAAGAAGCTCAAGATGATGTCCCCCATGTCCGCGGAAGCCACGGTCGTTCGGAACTACATCGACTGGATCCTGGGACTCCCGTGGCAGGAGAAGACCAAGGACAAGAACGATATCAACCAGGCCGAAAAAATCCTTGAAGAGGATCATTACGGACTCAATAAACCCAAGGAGCGAATTCTGGAGTACCTGGCGGTCAAGACGCTGACCAAGAAGATCAAGGGTCCCATTCTCTGTTTTGTGGGGCCTCCGGGTGTGGGAAAGACGTCCCTGGCCAAATCAGTGGCACGCGCCACCTCGAGGAACTTCGTGCGGATTTCCCTTGGCGGAGTACGGGACGAGGCCGAGATTCGGGGACACCGAAGGACATACATAGGGGCCCTTCCGGGCAAGATAATCCAGTACCTGAAGAAGGCCCGGTCCAACAATCCGGTCTTCTGTCTCGACGAGGTTGACAAGATGAGCACGGACTTCCGCGGGGATCCCTCGGCGGCCCTATTGGAAGTCCTGGATCCGGAGCAGAACTTCGCCTTTAACGATCATTACCTTGACTTGGACTATGATCTCTCCGAAATACTGTTCATCACCACTGCGAACAACCTGTACAACATCCCGTTGCCTCTGCAAGACCGTATGGAAATCATTCGGCTGCCGGGCTATACCGAGCTGGAAAAGCTCAACATCGCCAAGCAGTTTTTGGTAAAGAAACAGATTAACGAAAACGGTTTAACACCTGAAAATATTACTTTTTCGGACAGCGCTATTCTGAAGCTCGTCCGTGAGTACACGCGCGAGGCAGGCGTGCGAAACCTGGAAAGAGAGATCTCCTCGGTCTGTCGCAAAGTGGCCAAGAAGGTGGCCCGAAAAGGCAGGGACACAAAGGTTCGAATCGTTCAGAGTTCCATTCCCAAGCACCTGGGAGTGCCCAAGTTCCGGCACGGCCGCACCGAGGAAAAGGATGAAGTGGGTATGACCACCGGTCTTGCCTGGACCGATGTCGGAGGCGAGCTCCTTCAGACCGAGGCGACCATAATGCCCGGTAAGGGCAACCTCGTGCTGACCGGCAAGCTCGGGGACGTGATGCAGGAGTCGGCCCGTGCGGCCCTGAGCTACGTGCGCTCCCGCTCGCGCCAGCTCCGATTGCCGGAAAAGTTCTACGAGAAGGTGGATATCCACGTGCACGTCCCTGAAGGCGCTATCCCCAAAGACGGGCCTTCGGCCGGCATAGCATTGGCCACCTCAATGGTCTCCGCCCTGACACGGAAACCGGTCCGCAGGGACCTGGCCATGACCGGAGAAATAACTCTGCGCGGGCGAGTGCTCCCTATCGGCGGGCTCAAGGAAAAGATCCTGGCCGCGCACCGGGGTGATGTGAACAAGGTCCTGATTCCCATGGAAAACAAGAAGGACATCGAGGAGATCCCCAAGCGGGTCCTCAAAAAGGTTGAACTGGTGCCCGTGGAGCATATGGACCAGGTGCTTCGAGAGGCCCTGATTTTCGAAGAAGGGGAGGAGCTCTTCAAGCCTTCTGAGGAATGCGAACCTTACTGCATCGAGGTGGAAGGAAACGGAGAAAAAGAGATTTCCGAGGTGACCGCCCATTAATATCTGTTGACAAGGTGTGGGCGATACCACATAATCATTCGCTTACGGGCGGGTAGCTCAGTTGGGAGAGCATCGGCCTTACAAGCCGGGGGTCGCAGGTTCAAGCCCTGTTCCGCCCACCAGAGAGGACGCTGCGCTTCACAGGGGCAAAGCACTATTTAGTTTCCATCCAGAAATGATCTTTTTTGCCAATCTCGGCGTCAATCTGCGAGGTTGCTTGTGCGGCGTACTTCCAGTACGTCTCCGCGCAACCTCTTGATTTCCTTGATCTTGACAAAAAATCCTCATTTCTGAATTGGAAACTTGCCAGTGCCAAAAAAGCGTTTATGGATGAGCACTATTTAAGGTATATAGGCACGAGTTCTCATAGGTCCCTCCAAACCCTTGGAAAGACCACCCGATGCGGGGGCGTAGTTCAGTTTGGTTAGAACGCCGGCCTGTCACGCCGGAGGTCGCGAGTTCGAGTCTCGTCGCTCCCGCCAGTAAAATCAAGGGGTCAGCCGATAACGGCTGACCCCTTTTTTTGATTTTCAACGAAAGGGAGTTCCTTGGAGCTCTGAGACGGGGGGATGGATTCCCGGCGTTTTCAAGCGAAGGCGTAAGATCTTCTCTTGTAAGCGGCCTTCCCTCGTGGCATACTGGTTTAATGAAGCCTTTCGAGTTGTTGAAAAGGAGGAGGAAGCATGGGTAGAATATTTACGGGAATACCGGTTGCTGCGGCCTTGATTTTCCTTGCAACGCCCGTTTCCGCCCAATTAGGCCTCACAGCGCCGCCTCCCCAAACACCGCCTGAGGGGAAGGTATTGAGTTCGACAGGCGGGCGTTTTGTATTCGGCCAGATTTCTGATTCGAGCAAAGATCAATATATGCTGGACACCCGGACCGGACGGCTCTGGAGAATCGGGGAAAGCAGCGACGTGGGAACCCACCTCAGGGCAATTCCATATCGAGACGAGCATGGGAAGGTCTCTCCGTGTCCTGGAGAAGTCCTGGAGGCCGAGCCCAAAGAGACGCCGGAAGAATAAACAGTTATAAGGGTGCTGCTCCGGGCTCCGGAAAAGAGAGCATCTGAAGGGACCTTTATGCGGGGATTTTCATCTGGACCGCCATTGATTATCAACGGCTTACCATCTTTGAAAACACGGCCCGAGATCTTTTCGCCAGGTTTTAAGCCGACCTGGCAAAGGCATCCTTTGCGGCCCGGGCCAGTTCACGCGGCGTAAAGGGTTTCCGGACAAAACCGCTCAGGCCCCGGTCCATAGCCTGTATGGCCATATCTATGGTTCCGTGTCCCGTAATCAACACGCCGATGATTCCCGGGTTTATATCCCTCAGCGCATGGAATGTCTCCAGGCCGTCCATCTTCGGCCGCCTGAAGACCGAGTGGGGTCATCACCAGCGGTACACCAGCAGGACGGAAGCGATTCGAAGCCTTTTCTATTGCATCGAGATCTTTTACAATCGAAAAAGGCATTATTCATCGATCGATTACTTAGTGCCCATCCAGAAACGCCTTTTAACTGTTTTAACCCCCTTTCACAAGTGGCCCTTTTGGGCGGTGATGTATCAAATCTTGTGTCAGAAAAAGGAAAGGGGTGCCTCAACGATTTATACGGTCGCGGCCTGACCGGCGATCATCAAGAGAAATAGATAAATATTTCAGGTCACTTACCGATGCGGCCTACTATTACAAGGAATGCGCCGTGGTTAAGCTGTCGTTCCGGTTTTGCACTGGAATGATAAGCAAGACGCCTGCCCGCCGGCACAAACCCGCCTGGGATTTTATCGCCCAGGCCGCCCACTCTTTCCCGCACTAAGACGGAAAAACCGGTCACATATAACCAGTGATCCTATATGACCACCGCTGCTTGGCTTCCCATTCCGCCCGCCAATGTCTATTCAACCATATATCCCAATTAAATCAACCGAATATAGGTTAAGTGCCGGACACACGAATTCCGGCACGAATTTTGAGTACTTTAAGAAAAACGGCAAAAAACAGGCACTATCAATCCGCCTGTTAAAGGCCCCCTTATTATTTCACTATTATTTCACTATGATGAAGACCGGGTTTGCCGGGAAGGGGCTGCGATGATTGTGCTCCGAATAAACCTGCATGTACTGCCTGAAAAGCAAAAAGAGGTGGTGCAAACACTTCTGTCTCTAACAGCTCCCATGAAAAAAGAGGCGGGCTGTCACAGCTATACGCTCTTATGCGATATCAAGGACAAAAATCTGCTTTGCGTGCTCGAGGAGTGGGAAAACCGTGAAAAACTGGACCGCCATCTAAAATCCGATATGTTCGGTGTCTTGCTTGGGACAAAAAGTCTTTTGCAAAGAGTGCAGGGCATCAATATTTACACTGTTAAACAATCCGAAGGGATGAACGCCGTTCTTGCCGCGCGCGGCAAAAGAGATGACGGCGTGTAAAGGGAGGTCTAGCCAGCTATGAATATTCTACTTATCTACCCCAAATTCCCTGAGACATTCTGGTCTTTCACCTATGCCTTGCGATTCATAAAGAAGAAATCCGCTTTTCCGCCGCTGGGCCTGCTCACCGTTGCCGCCCTGTTGCCCGGGGAATGGCCCAAGCGGCTGGTGGATGAAAACACGGAAGAGCTCAGGGACGAAGATCTGGCATGGGCGGACCTCGCCCTTGTAAGCGCAATGGCGCTCCAGCGCAAAGCGGTTGTTCAGATCATCGAGCGCGCTAAAGGCATGGGACTGAAGATCGTGGCCGGCGGGCCGCTTTTTACGGCGGAGCCGGAGGCCTTCGAGGAGGTGGATCACCTGGTTTTGGACGAGGCCGAGCTTACCCTGCCCGAATTTGTGGCGGACCTGGAAAGTGGATGCCCGAAAAGAGTTTACAGAGCCGACGGATATCCCGATATGCACCAGACCCCGGTTCCATTATGGGACCTGGTTCCCATGAATCGTTATGCATCCTTGAACATCCAGTATTCCAGGGGTTGCCCTTTCAACTGCGATTTCTGCAATATTACGGCGCTGTTCGGACGCAAGCCGCGCATCAAGGCGGCGCAACAGGTCATTGCCGAACTGGACGCCATTTATCAGGCTGGCTGGCGCGGCAATGTCTTTTTTGTGGACGATAATTTTATCGGCAACAAGCAATCCCTTAAGGACCATCTGCTTCCGGCCCTGATCCAATGGCGCAAGGACAAAAAAGGGTTCGTTTTTTTTACGGAGGCCTCTATCAATCTGGCCGACGACCCCGAGCTTATGGGCATGATGGTCGAGGCCGGATTCGATTCCGTTTTCATCGGCATTGAGACACCAGATGAGAACAGCCTTACAGAGTGCTCCAAGACCCAAAATAAAAACAGGGACCTGCTTCAGGATATCAAAAAAATACACAGCTACGGGTTGCAGGTCATGGGCGGGTTCATCGTCGGCTTTGACAGCGATACGCCCTCCATTTTTCAACGCCAGATCGATTTCATTCAGAAAAGCGGCGTTGTAACGGCCATGGTAGGCCTGCTTCAGGCCCCCCCGGGAACCCGGTTGTTTGAACGCCTTGCCCTGGAAAAGCGGGTATGCGCGGAATTCTCAGGGGACAATGTGGGCGGCCTGACCAATATCATCCCGGCCATGGGCCTGGATAAGCTGATCGAAGGCTATCGCACGATTATGAAACAGATCTATTCTCCCCGCAAATATTACCAGCGGATCCGGTGCATTTTAGAGGAACTCAAGGCGCCGGTGGCGAGCACTCCCTCCGATCGGCAGCGTTATTTCGCGTTTTTTCGCGCCTGCCTGCGGCTGGGTGTTCTGGGGAAAGAACGGTATCAGTACTGGCGTCTGCTGACATGGACCCTTGTGCGAAGGCCCCGGATGCTTCCACTGGCGGTCACCCTGGCCATCTACGGCCACCATTACCGGAAGATATACGAGGTCCATCTTTTTCAGGCGGTGTAGGAAACGATACTTTCAAACCCGCAGGCGGCTGCCGCGAACAAAGAAGAATCAATCAAGCCGAAAGGCTCAGAAATGAAGGAGACAAGCCATATATACAGAACGCTAATCCAAGCCTGGTACGGATACCATCGGCTCCGTAATCACGGGGAGACTCGCCACCGGCAGGGAATGTCTGACAGCAAAAAGGTTCGCGGATTAAAGTACCGCTGGTTATTGCGAGGGTTGCCCGGGTTGCCGGTATTTCATGCCGGAACGGGCAAATATCATCATCCCGGCGATGGGTCTGGATAAGCTGGTTTCCATCCAGAAATGGTCTTTTTTGCCAATCTCGGCGTCAATCTGCGAGGTTGCTTGTGCGGCGTACTCCAGTACGCCTCCGCGCAACCTCTTGATTTGACTCGGGCCATCCATGGCCCTCGCCCTTCGGGCGCCCTGACGAGCGTCCCATTCCGCTATCCTGCGGAATGGTCCTTGATCTTGACAAAAAATCCTCATTTCTGAATTGGAAACTTGCCGGTGTCCGAAAAGCGTTTCCGGATGGGCATAAGCTAATCGTCGGTTGCCATATACGGACCTAAAAAGCCATTATACAGCCATGACAGTGATTAAAAAGCCATAAGGAGTCAGGGTGAGCGTCAAGACGATTCTCCGAACCCTGCTCCGTTTGAGGGGAAGTCCCAGCGGGATCGGCCCGGCACAAGAGTTTGCCGGCGATGAGACACCGCTGCGATCGGAACTGTTCAGCAGCGACCGGATGAGGCGGCACGGCAAGGCCCTGGCGGACTCGCACAGCCTGGGTTCGGGACGTGCTTCGGTCCAGCTTTTGACGCGGCTGGCGGAGAACGAAGGGGTCCTGATTGGGGCCTATAATCTGCTTACGGAGGCCGTTAAGGCCAACCGCCGGATTGTCCCGGCCGGGGAATGGCTGCTCGACAACTTCTATCTGATCGAAGAACAGATTCGCATGGCCAGGCGACACTTGCCCAAGGGGTACAGCCGGGGACTGCCACGCTTGCAGACCGGCCCATCGGCCGGTCTTCCACGCGTGTATGACATTGCCTTGGAAATTATCTCGCATGGCGATGGTCGGGCGGATCCGGAAAGCCTGAGCAATTTCGTTGCCGCCTATCAAACGGTGACCATCCTGAAGCTTGGCGAATTGTGGGCCGTCCCGATCATGCTGCGTCTCGCCCTTATCGAGAATCTGCGGCGGGTCAGCGCCCGGATTGCCGCTGATCTGACGGCCCGCAACCACGCCGACCACTGGGCGGACCGGATGATTGAGACCGAGGAGAAAGACCCGAAAAGCCTGATTCTCGTGATTGCGGATATGGCCCGTTCGAATCCGTCGCTGGTGGGTTCATTTGTCTCGGAATTTTCCCGGCGATTGCAGGGACAAGGCCCCGCTTTGGCGTTGCCGATCACCTGGATTGAGCAGAGGCTCTCCGAGTCAGGCTTGACGATTGAACAAGTAGTGCAGGAGGAGAACCGGCAGCAGGCGGCAGATCAGGTTTCCTTGAGCAACAGTATCGGCAGCCTCCGATTTCTGTTAGCGATGGATTGGCGCGAGTTCGTAGAGACATTGAGCGCTGTGGAAAAAACCCTGCGTTCGGACCCCGGAGACGTCTACGGCATGATGGATTTTGCCGGCCGGGATCGCTACCGTCACGTCGTGGAAAAGATCGCAAAGAGCAGCGGGCGATCCGAAAGCGAAGTGGCCGGCGAAGCGATTCGATTGGCTCGAGAGGCCGCAGCCGGCGATAACAGCGACGATCGAACAACACACGTCGGGTTCTACCTGGTCGACAGGGGATTGGCCCGGCTCGAACGTGCGGCGCAGGTGCGCCGATCCCTCCCTGAGGCCCTTCGGCGATTAGGCGGTCGGTTCCCTTCTCTCTTTTATCTGGGCGCGATCATTGTGATTACCGCTGTTTTCAGCGCGGCTTTGTCGGCCAAGGCGCATGCCGGCGGAATCCAGGCCTGGCTGATTGCGCTGATAGGCTTCCCATTGCTGCTGGGAGCAAGCCATCTGGGGGTAGGGCTGGCGAACCGGCTGGCGACCTTACTGGTCAGGCCGCGCATGCTGCCGCGAATGGACTTTTCCGGAGGGATTCCCCCGGAATCGCGTACCCTGGCGGTGATCCCGACGATGCTCACGAGTGAGGACGGCATCGAGGATCTGGTCGAGGCGCTGGAAGTTCGGTTTCTGGCCAATCAAGACAAGCATCTGCACTTCGGCCTGCTGACGGACTTTCGGGATGCGCCTGAGGAAACGCTTCCGGAGGACGAACCGCTGTTGCGCCTGGCCCGGAAGAGAATTCAAGAGCTGAATGAAAAGTATCGAAGCCCGCACGCCGAGACATTCTTCCTCTTTCATCGTCCGCGCCGCTGGAACCCGTTTGAAAAAATCTGGATGGGTTATGAGCGAAAGCGAGGAAAACTGGCGGATTTGAATTCGATTCTGCGCGGCGGCTCAAAAGATCGCTTCTCCTTTATCGTAGGCGATACCGCCGTCTTGTCGAACGTGAAGTACGTGATCACCCTGGACACGGATACGCAGCTTCCCCGCGATTCGGCACGGCAATTCGTGGGGGCTATGGAGCACCCGTTGAATCGCCCGCAATACGACGAACAAAAGCAGCGGGTCAATGAGGGGTACGGCATACTTCAGCCGCGAGTGGCCGCAAGCCTGCCGGGGATAAAACGGTCACGATATGCGCGATTGTTCGGGGCTGAGCCTGGTATTGACCCGTACACCCGGGTGGTCTCCGATGTTTACCAGGACGTTTTCGGTGAGGGTTCATTCATCGGCAAGGGGATCTATGATGTCGATGCCTTCGAGCGGGCGCTCAAGGGACGCTTTCCCGAGAACCGGATCCTCAGCCACGACCTTGTGGAGGGATGCTATGCGCGAGCCGGGCTGCTCAGCGATGTAATGTTGTACGAGGAATATCCCTCCCGGTACGGCGCGGACGTCAGCCGCCGGCACCGCTGGATCCGCGGGGATTGGCAAATTGCCCGCTGGCTGCTGCCGGGTGTTCCCGGCCTCGAAGGAGGCCGCCGGAAGAACCCGCTCTGTGCGCTGTCGCGATGGAAGATTTTCGACAATCTTCGCCGGAGCCTTGTTCCGGCGGCATTGACCTTGCTGCTGCTCTTAGGCTGGACGGTCTTATCCTCTCCCTGGCTGTGGACCCTGGCGGTGATGGGGATCATCCTTATCCCCCCGGGAACGGCCTCTTTTCTGGACCTGTTTAACAAGCCGGATGATGTGCGACTGCGCCGGCATCTTGCCGTAGCGATGAGCTCGGCCGGGCGGCATTCCGCTCAAGCGGTCTTTACGATCGCCTGCCTCCCCTACGAGGCGTTTTTCAGCCTGGATGCGGTTGTGCGCACGCTCTGGCGAATGAGTGTCTCCCACAGACGGCTACTGGAGTGGAACCCCTCGAACAGTGCGGATCAACAAAGCCGCACGGACATCGCCGCTTCCTGGCGGGCAATGTGGATCAGCCCCGTCCTGGCCTCTGCTGCGGGGATTTATATGGCCGCTTCGAACCCGTCCGTACTAGGCGTGGCCGGGCCATTCCTGGCCCTCTGGTTAGCCTCTCCGGCCATCGCCTGGTGGATCAGCCGCCCTCTTGCTCAAAGGCGAACAAGGTTGACGGCTGATCAAATCCTCTTTCTCAGGAAACTGTCCCGAAAGACCTGGGCCTTCTTCGAGACTTTTGTCGGCCCTCAAGATCATTGGCTGCCGCCGGACAACTATCAGGAAAACCGTGCAGTAGTACTCGGGCATCGAACATCGCCCACCAACATGGGACTCGCGCTCCTGGCTAATTTGTCCGCGTATGACTTCGGCTACATCCCGGCCGGGCATCTCATTGACCGCACGAGGAAGGCCTTTCACACGATGGAAGCCCTGGAACGCCACCAAGGCCACTTCTACAACTGGTACGACACGCAATCCCTGAAACCGCTGCCTCCCAGGTACATTTCTACAGTGGACAGCGGCAACCTCGCAGGCCACCTGATGACCTTGCGGCAGGGTCTGCTCAACCTTCCCGATCGCCCGATCCTGGAACCGCGCTGGTTGGACGGGCTCAGGGACACCCTGGGAATTCTAGTGGACGCTGTGGGAAAAGACGCTCCGGTGCAGCTTGAGCAACTCCAAAAGGAGGTGCTGTCCCCGTCGGTTTCCGTGCCGGATACGCTAGCAGGGGCGGGACTGTACCTCAGTCGGGTGGAGACATCCGCCGGGGAGTTGGCGGACTGCCTCGATACGGACCCTGCAGACAGGGCGGGTTGGTGGGCCCGCGCCTTCGCCCGGCAATGCAGGGGCGCTCTTGATGAGCTGACCTTCCTTGCGCCGTGGACCTTGCTGACGGCCGCTTCCGGCCAACTGAAAGACTTTCACGGCCTCGACGAGATTCCCACGCTGCGCGAACTGACCGGGTTCGAGGGGAAGTGGCTGCCGGCCATCGATGAACGCCTCGGCGGGAAGGCTACCCCTGAGGAAAAGGAACGATTGAGCGGGCTTCGAGGGCTCATCAGCCAGGCAAGGCGCCGTGCTGAAGAAAGGATTGCGTCAATCGACCGCCTGGCGAGGCAATCCGCCGAACTGACCGACATGGAATATGACTTCCTGTTCGACAAGGCGCGCCATTTGCTGACGATCGGCTACAACGTCGGGGAGCTGCGCCGTGACTCTAGTTACTATGATCTGCTGGCTTCGGAAGCGAGGTTGTCTACTTTTGTTGCGATTGCCCAGGGGAAATTGCCGCAGGACAGTTGGTTCGCCCTGGGGCGCCTGCTCACCACCGCCGGTGGAAAACCGATCCTCCTTTCGTGGGGCGGTTCGATGTTCGAGTATCTGATGCCGCTTCTGGTGATGCCGACCTACGAAGACACCCTCCTCGACCAGACCTGTAAGGCCGCGGTGCTCAGGCAGATGGACTACGCAAGGAGCCATGGGTTGCCGTGGGGTATTTCGGAATCCGGCTACAACGCGATTGACGTTCATCACAACTATCAGTATCGCTCGTTCGGCGTGCCCGGCCTGGGGCTCAAGCGCGGGCTCGCTGAGGATATGGTCATTGCGCCCTATGCCTCGACGCTTGCCGTGATGGTGGCGCCCGAAGAGGCATGCCTGAACTTGCAACGACTTGCTTCTGAAGGGCTGGAAGGAGAATACGGCCTGTATGAAGCCGTCGACTACACCCAGTCGCGACTTCCGCGCGGGCAATCGAGAGTAGTGATCCGATCGTATATGGCCCATCACCAGGGCATGAGCCTTCTCTCTCTAGCCTGTCTGCTACTGGACCGCCCTATGCAGAAGCGATTCAAGTCGGAACCGTTGTTCCAGGCGACCACGCTCTTACTCCAGGAGCGGATTCCCAGGGCATCAGCATTTTACTGGCACACCGCCGAACTTTCCGAAGCACATACGGCTTCCAGTGTCTCGGAGACGCCGTTCCGCATTTTCAACAGTCCCGACACTCCGCTACCGGAGGTCCGCCTTCTGTCGAACGGCAGGTACCACGTGATGGTCACGAACGCGGGCGGCGGATACAGTCGCTGGAAGGACATGGCCGTCACGCGCTGGCGGGAAGACACCACCTGCGACAACTGGGGCACCTTCTGCTACCTCCGCGACGTGAAGAGCGGGGAGTTCTGGTCCACCGCCTATCAGCCGGCGCTCAAGGAATCGGATTTATACGAAGCGGTCTTCTCGGAGGCGAGGGCGGAGTTCCGTTGCCGTGCCCATGAGGTGGAGACCCATACGGAAATCGCCGTCTCTCCCGAGGATGACGTCGAAGTTCGCCGAATCCGGATCTCCAACCGCTCTCGCATGCCCCGGACGATCGACGTCACGAGTTATGCGGAAGTCGTTCTGGCCCCGCCGGCTGCGGATGCCCAGCACCCGGCGTTCAGCAACCTTTTTGTTCAAACCGAAATTCTAGGTACGCAACGGGCTATTCTCTGCAGCCGCCGACCTCGCTCCAGGGATGAGTTCACGCCCTGGATGTTTCACTTGATGGCCGTGCATGGGCCGGACATCGGAGAATTTTCCTATGAGACCGACCGCAGCCGGTTCATCGGCCGCGGCAACACCGCAGCCGATCCCCGGGCGATGAACAGGCCCGGGGCGCTCTCGGGCAGCGAGGGCTCCGTGCTGGATCCGATTGTCGCCATCCGATACCTGATCACCCTCGATCCCGAAGAAACGGTTACAGTCAGTATGGTTTCCGGCATCGGCGAGACCCGTGACGCAGCCTTAAGCCTGGTCGGGAAATACCAGGACCGGCGTCTCGCGGATCGCGTCTTCTACCTGGCCTGGTCACACAGCCAGGTGGTTTTGCGGCAGATCAATGCCACCGAGGCCGACGCGCAACTCTATGTGCGACTCGCCGGCTCAATCCTTTACGCCAATTCCTCGCTTCGCGCCGAACCGGGTCTCCTTATCAAGAACCGCCGCGGGCAATCCGGTCTATGGAGCTACTCCATTTCCGGCGACTTGCCGATCGTGTTGTTGCAGATCGGCGACCCGGCCAATATCGGCCTGGCGCGCCAACTGGTGCAGGCCCACGCGTACTGGCGTCTTAAAGGGTTGGCGGTGGATCTGGTCATCTGGAACGAAGACAATGCCGGTTACCGGCAACTCATCCACGAACGGATTATGGGGCTGATCGGCGATGGCATCGAAGCCAACGTGACAGATCGGCCCGGCGGCATTTTTGTACGACCTGCCGACCAGATAGCGGCTGAGGACCGCATCCTGATCCAAACGGTGGCCCGCGTCATAATCACCGACAGCCGGGGGACGCTGGAGGACCAGATCAGTCGTCGCGGTCTCGCGAAGGTAACCGTGCCCCTCCTTACCCCGACGCGAACCCGCCGCGCCGAACCCTCGCCGACAGCCGCCTTACCTCGCCACGATCTTCTTTTCTTCAATGGGTTGGGCGGGTTCACCCCTGATGGGCGTGAGTACGTTATTACGACCGCTCACGGGCAAGTAACGCCGGCGCCATGGGTTAATGTGCTTGCAAACCCGACTTTCGGAACCGTCGTCTCGGAGAGCGGCCCGGGCTGCACCTGGAGCGAAAACGCCCACGAGTTCCGCCTCACTCCCTGGGAGAACGATCCCGTGAGTGATTCGAGCAAAGAGGCCTTTTACCTCCGCGATGAAGAGCGCGGCCACGTATGGTCGCCCACGCCGTTGCCGTGTACCGGGTCAACGCCTTACGTTACCCGGCACGGATTCGGCTACAGCGTCTTCGAGCACACCGAGCGCGGCATCCGGTCGGAGCTGTGGGTTTATGTGGCTCTGGACGCACCGGTCAAGTTCACGGTCCTCAAAGTGCGAAACGAGTCGGACCGATCCCGCCGGCTTTCGGCCACCGGATATGCGGAATGGGTGCTCGGCGACCTGCAGCCGAAATCGACCATGCACGTTACCACCGAAATTGATCCGGACAGCGGCGCACTCTTTGCGCGCAACCCTTACAACACCGAGTTTCCCAATCGGACCGCCTTCTTCCACGTGGACGATACGTCTCGCACCGTAACCGGCGATCGGACTGAATTTATAGGACGTAACGGCACGCTGCGCGCTCCCGCCGCCATGATGCGAACGCGCCTTTCCGGTAGGGTGGGGGCCGCCTTGAATCCCTGCGCCGCGATTCAGGTGAGCTTTGATCTGGCCGCCGGGCAAGAGCGCGAGATCGTCTTCAGGCTCGGCGTGGGGCAAGATGCCGGCGATGCGGGAAGCATTATCAATCGCTTTCAAGGATCAACCGCTGCGCGCGGCGCCCTTGATGTGGTATGGCAGCACTGGGTGCATACCCTCGGGGCGGTAAATGTTGAAACACCGGACCCGTCCCTCGATGTCCTGGCCAATGGCTGGCTGCTCTACCAGACCATGGCGTGCCGCCTTTGGGGGCGAAGCGCAACCTACCAGTCGGCGGGCGCCTTCGGTTTCCGGGATCAATTGCAGGACGTGATGGCGCTCATCCACGCCAGGCCGCATATCGTACGCGAGCACCTGCTGCTGTGCGCGAGCCGCCAATTTTCGGAAGGAGATGTTCAGCATTGGTGGCATCCTCCAACGGGTCGGGGCGTGCGGACTCACTGTTCAGACGATTACCTCTGGCTGCCGCTCGCGACCTGCCGCTATGTCCTTAGTACCGGGGACACCGGGGTGCTGGACGAACCCGTCCACTTCATCCGGGGCCGCCCGGTAAAAAGCGATGAAGACTCATATTTCGATCTGCCCGAGCGCTCTGAAGAGGCGTCGAGTCTTTACGAACACTGTGTCCGAGCCGTTTTGAACAGCCTGAAATTCGGTGAACACGGCCTGCCGCTCATCGGCTCCTGCGACTGGAACGACGGCATGAATCTGGTGGGCGAGCACGGCAGAGGCGAAAGCGTTTGGCTGGGCTTTTTCCTGTACGAGGTGCTCATGCAGTTCG
>JAWLEX010000033.1:0-26933 GCA_041685835.1 Desulfatiglandales bacterium | reverse complement strand
GACACATCCCCCTACAATCCAGCTAGTTTCCATCCAGAAATGGTCTTTTTTGCCAATCTCGGCGTCAATCTGCGAGGTTGCTTGTGCGGCGTACTTCAGCACCAGCTACCCCAATCTTTTGAAATTTATGGAAAACCCCGTCTTTCCCTTCTGGCACATTTATTGCTCAAAATCACTGCAAGCGCCTGCTGTCTGGTTCGAATCACCGATGGATCGAATTGGACTAGGAGGCCATGAGTTTTTTACCGTGAAAATACTTTGCGAAAAAACGCTGATTTCGCCAACAATAAAACAAAGACACCGGATTTCAGAGGACAGACGTTGACGCCTATCGAAGTGTCGCCTCCCAGGCTGGTATACCGTGTAATGGCCTGTAAACAAGGCCTCGTGGCGGAGGTGGCCGGGAGCGGAGTGCACTACGGAAGTCCCCGGCCCTCGGAGCCTGACCGGATTTTCATGCGCGGGGGTGGCAACGGATTGCCATTTGCGTTTGAAACAATCGGCCCGGGCGAGTGCTTAGGGGAAATGGCACGGCAGCGGTGGACATAGGACAAGGGGGGCAAACATGAAGGTAATTATTGCAGACGACTCGCAGGTCATGCGGACAATCATAGAGAAAGTCGTCAGGCCTCTTGGTTATGAGGCCATGCACGCCTGCAACGGGCAGGAGGTCTTATCCCTCCTGGAAAAGGGATGTGAGGGCATCGACCTCATACTCATGGACTGGAATATGCCGGTTTTGAATGGACTGGAGGCACTGAATCTGATCAGAAAGAGCAATCAATTCAGCAGTATCCCCGTGTTGATGGTTTCAACCGAATCCGAGGACGACAAGATCCGCCAGGCCCTTGATGCCGGAGCAAGCGGGTATATCTCAAAGCCTTTTACATCGGAAACACTGGCTGCCGTAATTTCGAAGGCTCAGGAAAAGAGAGGAGTTTGAAATGAAGCCTATCCTTCTCAATGACTGCAGCCGGGAAGTAAGCCTTCTTCTTGCCGACCTTTTGGACGAAAAGGCCCTCCTCCTCAACGAACGTTTCGAAAATCACAAAAGGCTGGATGACTACAGGATGATCGTTCTGGAAACCCGCAGTGACCAGAAGCGGGTCCTGAACCAGATCAGCAAGATGCGATATGCCTGCAACTTCAGAAACATTCCGATCATAGTCATGAGGGGAAGAGAAGACCATTTCCCCGTCCAACACTACATCATGGCCGGAGCAACCGAGGTCCTGTCCCTGACCGACCCACCGGCTGCATGCCGTCAGATTCTCCAGGGATACCTGATTCCCGACAGAAGGCCCTTGGATCAGGAAATGGAGTACCTGAAACCCTTTATCGAAAATACCGTCAGTGTTATCCAGACCATGACATCGGGTACGGCGGAATTTAGAGAGATGTACTTCTCCAATGCCTTTCGGATCTTCGGCGACATTTCCGGAATCATCGGGCTTTCCGGTGATGCGGAAGGTACGGTGGTCCTGACATTCTATTGGGCGCTAGCATGGAGGATCATCTCAAAAATGATGCAAGTGCAGGAGGAAGCCATAAATGCCGAACTCATTCATGACGGGGTAGGAGAACTCATCAATATGATCAGCGGATCCACAAAAAAGAATTTTGTGGGCACCCATTATCATTACGAGCTTTCTCTGCCCACGGTCGTGGTTGGTTCCGGACATCAGATCGGACATCCTGAAGGCGCGAGCATTGCTATTCTCATATTCGACATGGACAACAGCTCATTCGCCGTCCACGTATGCCTCAAACCCATGAAAGGGACCTCATAGTTTTCCTCCCTCTGATTTTGAGGACTGATGAACGACAAAACAGACATCCTGCTGATCAACCGTGACGAGGAACTCCTGGAGAGCCTGGAGACCCAGCTCAGGCAGGCGGGTTATGCGGTGCATACGGCCATGGACATGCGAGAGGCCTTAACTACAATTACTTCGCACCCCTTGGGGTTGATCATCTGCGACCATGCCTTGGAGGACGTGAACGGTTATGACTTTCTCTACTATCTCAAGAGCGACCCCCTTCGTGACTGCATACCATTTGTCTTCCTTGTTCCTTTGAAGGATCAGGGCAGCGCCTTCAAGGCCTTTGAGATGGGGGCCATTGATTTCTGGGTGTATCCTCTGGAGGTCAAGGATTTCATAATGCGAGTGAGGAAAATTGACCCCTTGCAACCTTCCAAGACACCGCCGCCAGGCTCGCCGCCTTCGTCTCCGACTCCCCCAGCTGAACACCAGGAATCCAAGGAACGGCGCAAGACCGAAAGGGTGCGAATAGCACCCTCTTTCAAAATCGAGGTTTCACGCGACGGCATTGTATGGCTCCCTGGGCAAGTTATGAACTTCAACAAAGGCGGCGTCTTCGTGAGGACCCCCTTGCTGGGGAAACAGGGCCTTACCCTGAAAATCAAGTTTTTGCTGCCTGCCGGAGTATCCATCGTGAGCGGTGAAATCCGGCATATCGTTTTCAACAGCTCTCACCAGCAGGCAGGGATGGGCATCAAGATGGAACAGGACCAGGAATGGAATCGGGTCCAAGGCCACCTTGAATCGCTCAAGGTCAGTGAAATGCCGAGCCGGGGGGGAAACAGCGGCGATCCATGGAAATCAGCAGCGCAGGCACCGGCCAAAACCATCATGGTCTGCAATCAAAAAGAACAGCATCCCCCCGATGCCTTGCTCACCGACAATCCCCGGAAAAGCGAAGCAGAATCCTTTAACATCCGTTTTTATCAAAGCCTTATAGGCAAACAGCTTGATAATTACAAGGCTGTTTCTTTCATCGGGGCCGGTGCCATGGGAGGGGTCTTCAAGGGATGGGATATTGCTCTGGAACGGGAGGTCGCACTAAAAGTCATTTCATATGAGCTGGCGTCAAAAGAGACATTTAGGGACATGTTCATCAAAGAGGCCCGCACCATTTCCAAACTGGACCACCCAAACATAGCCCATATCTACTACATCGGAATAACGGATAATATTTTGTACTTTGTCATGGAGTTCATAACCGGGCAAACTCTCAAGAATATGATTGACAGGCGCATAAACCTTAATAACCTGAAGGGAATTGAGTACCTGATCACGATCTGCCAGGCCCTGGACTTTGTCAGCAACAAGCACATTATACACCGAGACATAAAGCCTGAAAATATCCTGATTGACCAAAAGGGTTCCGTTAAGATCGTGGATTTCGGCGTGGCCAAAACGATCGATGCCGACAACCCGGCCAAACAGGAAGGGATTGTCGGCTCTCCACTATATATGTCGCCTGATTGCATTGTGGGGCGGGCCATGGATCATAGAAGCGACATCTATTCCCTTGGGGCTTCATTCTATCACGCCTTCACGGGGACTCCCCCCTTTGAGGGCAAAGATGCGGACGAGGTCCTGTTGAAACACTTGAACGAGCCCTGCGTTCCACTTAATGTAAAGAACCCGAAGGTTTCTAAAACCCTTGGAGAGATCATAGAAAGGATGATGGCAAAAAACCCTGAGGACCGGTACCAGGACTACGCCCAAATAATTAAAGATATTAAAGCCCTGCGTTCCAAGGTGATGAAGTTTCAAAAGTTGAAAAACTCCACTCTTATGCCAAGACCGGGGAGTATATAGGGCAGTCGCATGCCGACACCACTATTACAGGTGCCTGCTTCATGGCACACTGGCAACCATATTGACACCCGCCGCTGGTTGATGGCAGGTTATGGAAAAAGCCGGGAGGCAGGAAATCAATGTTCAAGAAAATCATAATTGGGATTTTTATAACAATAATAGTTGTTTTAATCGCCGCCTATGGCTTCGTTTATTATCTCTCACATCGAGGGATTCCTGATTACGACGGCCATATTACGATGAAAGGGTTAACCGGTGAGGCAATTGTTTATCGTGACCAGTACGCTATTCCGCACATTTACGCAAAAAATGAGCCTGATCTTTATCGCGCTGTAGGATATTGCATGGCCCAGGATCGCCTTTTTCAAATGGATATGATCAGGCGGCTTACATCCGGAAGGCTATCGGAGATAGTAGGTGAAAAAGCGGTTGACATTGATTATCTTATGCGAGCGCTCAAAATAACTGAAAAATCTCAGAAAATATACAAAAAAACTGATAAAAAAGTCACCCAAACCGTAGATGCTTTTTGTGAAGGTGTTAATCAATACATAGAGAAAAATAAGGACAGTCTTCCCGTAGAGTTTACCATTCTCGGCTACAAACCCGAAGAGTGGCTTCCTGAACATTCCTTCAATGTGATCGGTTATTTTTCATTCGATCTATCCACGGCCTGGAGCACTGAGATCTTTTTTCATAAGGTTCTGCAAAAAGTGGGGGAAGAAAGGTTGAGGGAACTTTTACCGGATATTCCCGCTGATAAAGAGGTTATTTTTCCCCAATTCGCCGAAGAGGCAACTGAATTTGAGTTGAGAGATGCGCTGGCCTCGGCCTGCAAATTGATTGAGCAAATGGGGCTTACTATATTTCATGGCAGTAATAACTGGGCGGTAGCCGGAGAAAAGAGTGTTACGGGAAAACCTTTTTTTGCGAACGACATGCATTTAGCCTTAAACAATCCTGGCATCTGGTATCAGATGCACCATGTTGTTGAAGGCGAATTCAATGTCACGGGGGTAGTGGCTCCCGGGCAGCCCTTTATCGTGGCCGGGCACAACGACCATATTGCCTGGGGGTTCACGAATGTCATGCTTGATGATATGGATTTTTATCTCGAAAGAATCAATCCCGACAATCGTGATGAGTATGAGTTCAACGGTCAATGGCGAAAAATGAAGGTCACCCGAGAGGCGATCAAATTAAAAGACGGACGGGAAATTGAAAAAGAGATCCGGTACACCCACCGGGGACCGGTTGTCTCTGAAATCAAGAAGATACAGGACAAGGTCATCTCCATGCGCTGGATAGGCAATGAAGACAGCAACGAGGTCCGATCCATATTCCTGCTCAATCGCGCCCTGAACTGGGATGACTTTAAAAATGCGATGAGCACATTCAGGTCTGTCAGTCAGAACACGCTTTACGCTGACACAGAAGGAAACATCGGCCTGTACTGCGCAGCCGGAATCCCGATCAGGGAAAAGGGGGACGGTATTTCCATTATGCCGGGGTGGACCGACGAATATGACTGGAAGGGGCGCGTCCCTTTTGAAGAGCAGCCTCACAGCTTTAACCCTGCAAAAAATTACCTCTCTTCGGCGAATAATAAAACCGTTGACAATGCCTATCCGCACTATATCAGTACCTGGTTCGCGCCGGATTATCGGTTTAGAAGAATCAACGAAATGCTCGAGAAAAAAGAAAAAATTGCCATTGATGACATCAAGAATATGCATGCTGATTTTAAATCAAAACTTGTCCAGGACCTGCAAAGCGATCTGGTTGACAGCCTCGGTAAGGCGATGGATTTCAGCAGCCTTGAAACCAGGTGCTTCGATATTCTTAAGTCATGGGACGGCATAATGAACAAGGACGAAGCGGCGCCTGCTATTTTTGATGTTTTCTATCTGAAATTTGTGGAAAAAATTTTTGGAGATGAACTGGGTGATGATCTATTACAACAGTTTTTGTCCAAGAACTACATCGTTAATCATTCAATAAAGCAGTTATTGAAAAATAAATCTTCTGTCTGGTTTGATGATGTTGCGACAACTGATAAAAAAGAAGGCTTCGATGATATAGTGTTCGCGGGTTTCAGGGAATCGGTTAAATGGTTGACTGACGAGTTAGGCGAAGATCCTTCCAAATGGCAGTGGGGAGAGATCCACCAGCTCACCCTTGAGCACCCCCTGGGATCGGTAAAGATACTCGATCAAATTTTCAAATTAAACCGGGGCCCTTATCCTGTCAGCGGATCATACCACACCGTCTGCCCATACCAATATAAGCTGTCCAATCCCTTTAAGGTTAACCACGGCGCTTCTCATCGGCATATATATTCCCTTGCTGACTGGGATGAATCCCTTTCCGTGATTCCTACCGGTACGTCCGGTGTCCCGGCCAGCAATTATTATTGCGATCAGACAGAAATCTATCTCGACAACGAATACCACCCGGACCATTTCAGCCGAGAGCTTGTCGAAAAGAACGCCAGGTATGTGTTACGATTGAAAGGGGAATAAATGGCAGGATTTACCAGGGGCTTTAGGAGCCGGTCTCAGCGACCCGGCGCTACAGCGGGTTCCTTTACGGGCCTTAATAATTATCGGGGCGGCATGACCAGCGCCTCTCCTTCAGCCACCAATCTGCCGTCCTGGTTCTCCCAGCTCAGTGCCAGGCGGACCCACTTCTTGGCTTCAAGCTTTTCGTGAACCACCGCCGTGGCGGTTACAGTATCTCCGATATGCACCGGTGCCCGGAATCGGCAGGACAGTTCCAGTGCAATGGTCCCCAAACCGGGCAGGCGGGTCCCCAGGACAGGGGCGATGAGGCTCAGGATCAAAGGCCCGTGGGCTATCCTGGTCTTGAAGGACGTCCGGGCCGCATAGGCCTCGTTCACGTGGACCGGGTTGAAGTCCCCGCTGATACCTGCAAACAGATAAATATCCGTCTCTGAGACGGTCTTGCTGAAGGAGGCACTGTCCCCGATTTGGAGCTCTTGGTATGTCCGGCCCTTCTCAAAATTCATGCCGGCCCTTTCCCTGCAATCTTGTGCGTCAAAACTTGAAGTTCCCAAACATGGACTCCTGGACGGGCTTGAGCAACGAGACTTCAAAGGCTGTAGCCAGGACGTCCCGGCATTGGCTGAGGGGCAAGGTCCCGTCATGGTAGAGGCGGGCCTCGGTGTAAAATGGGTGGGCCTCTTTTGAATACTTTTCGATCATTTTCCGTCTGAACCGTTCGGCCTCATCCGCATCCATCCCCTCCCCCCTCTTTTCGGCGTTGGCTTTCTCGAGGGTTGTCAATATGTGGCCGGCGGTCCTGCCTGACATGACCGATGTCCTGCCGCGCATAGTGTTGAAGATGAAGTGCGGGTCATAGGCCCGGCCGCACATCCCGTAGTTGGCCGCGCCGTGATCCGGGCCGACCACCCACTGGATCTTGGGGACCCTGGCGCAGGCCGCGGCTCTGACCATGTTGGATCCGTACTTCCCGATTCCGGCGTACTCCTCCTCGGATCCCACCATGTACCCTGGCGAGTTCTGGATATAGAGGATGGGTATCTTGTGCGAGCAGCAGCGGATCACCCATTCGGTCGCTTTCCGGGCGGCCTCCACGAAAATCACACCTATGTGATTTCCGGCCACAACGCCCACAGGTATCCCTTTGAGGTGGATCCTGCCGCAGACGATGTTGTCCCCCCGACCCGGGCGATAGTCGCGCTTATACTCATGAAACTCCGAATCGTCGGCGATACAGGCGATCAACTCCCTTATTTGTATGGCGCGGTAGGGATCCGCAGGCAGGACCTTGTAGATATGGTCTTCCGGAGCCTTCGGCGGGATCTCCGGGCGCCTGTGTATGTGCAGTCTCTGGGGCGGGTCATGTGCCATGAGTTCTCGGAGCTTCCGTATGCCCTCGTCTTGTGAACGGACGAAATGGTCCGCTCCGCCTGACAGGAAGGTATGCACGCGGGCCCCGCCGAGGTCCTCCATGCTCACCTCCTCACCGATTGCGGACTTGACCATTGGAGGCCCTCCCAGAAAGGAATAGGACATCTTGTCGATCATGATCGACTCGCAGGCGAGGTACACCGTGTAGGCCCCGCCGGCGGTGTTGCCTCCGGTGCTGAGTGTGTACTGTTTCAAGCCCCTGGCCGACATGCGGCTCATGTTGTAGAAGAACCGCCCGAACTGGCCCTGTCCAGGGAAGACCCTGTCCTGCATCGGGAGAAAGCCCCCTGCCGAGTCCCCGATATAGATACACGGGAGCCCGCACTGATCAGCAATGTCCTGGGCCCTCAGATGCTTCTTGCAGGTGATGGGGTAGTAAGCGCCGGCCTTGACCCGGCTGTCATTGGCGATGATCATAACCCAGTTGCCGTGAACTTTTCCCAAGCCGGTGACAACCCCGGCCGACGGGACATCCTCGACGGACTCGTAGTTGATCCCGAACCCCGCGCCACGGCTGAGCTCGAAAAAGGTCTCTCCCGGATCCACGAGCTGTTTGATAAGCTCTCTTACCGGCTTCTTGCCCTGGGCCGCCAGGCGGTCGAGCTGCTTCCGGCCCCCGGGGTTGTACGCCTTCTCCCATAAGGCCGCCAGCTTTTCCTCTTCGGGCATCCAGTGAGCCTTGTTGGCCTCCTGCTCTTGTTCTTTGTTCCGGGGCGCTCCCGACATTTCATCCTCCTGAAGACCCGGCCGCTCTTTCGCCCATTGCATCAATAGGTCCTAACCACCCGGATTGCCTTGCCCATTTTGGTCCTTTCAATGCTGTCCGGAGGAACGAGCTCTATGTTGGCCGTAAAGTTGAGGGACTCTTTTATCTCCTCTTTGACTCTTTGCTTGAGCGCAGCCATTTCCATCTTCTTGACCGCCTTGCCGTGCTCGACCTTTATGTCCAGGTAGGTATGCGGAGGGGGATGGGACACGATGATCTGGAACTCGCCTGTCACATCCGGAAACAGCTCCTCCAATACCTTGGCCACTCCATTGGGAAACACATTGATGCCTTTTACATGGAGCATGTCGTCCGCCCTGCCTGCTATCCTGAAGCGGAAGCCCGTCCTTCCGCACACACAGGGGCCGGTCTCAAGGATTTCCATCAGATCGGACGTGCGGTATCTGACCAGGGGCTGGGCCTCCTTTTTGAGATGGGTCAGGACCAGCTCGCCCACAGCCCCGTCCTGGAGCGGGACGTCCTCCAGGCTCACCGGGTCGATCAGCTGTACAAGCAAGGCACCCTGACCCAGGAAATGGAGGTGGTCGTTTTCTTCGCAGACCGAGGCGAAGTTGCACAGCACGTCCGATACCCCATAGTTGGCGTTTTGCGCTCGCATGCCCCAGGTGTTTTCAATCCTGCTGCGATACGTGGGGTTGTCCAGCCCGGGCTCGCCGCCGAAAAGACCGAGCCTGAGCCCGAGCTCCGACGGTTCGATTCCCAGCTCTTCACGGACCACCGATTCCAGATACTTGGGATAGGAAGGGGTCGAGGAGATCACGGAAATGCCGGCCTCCTTGATGACACGAACCAGCAGGCGGGAGTTGCCCACGCCGAAGGGAAGCACCGTCGCCCCGGTCCTTTCCAGGTTAGCATGATCGCTGTAACCCCCCATCCACATGCAGTAGTTCAGGCAGTGCACGACCCGGTGATGAGGCCTGAGACCGGCGGCCCAGAATGACCTTGCCCCGCAATCGTGTGTCAGATCCGCGTCGTTCTCCGTCAGGGCCGTGTACACGAAACTGCCTGTTGTTCCGGACGTTCTGTGAATGCGGCACAGTGAATCCGATGGAGCGGCCAGAAAATCACCGAACGGCGGCTTGCGCTTCTGGGACTGGCGCAGCTCCTTCTTGTCAGTAAAGGGCAGCAAGGACAGGTCATCCACTGTTTTGATATCTCTCCCTTTAAGGTTTACCGCCTTGAATTTTTCTTGATACATCTCACTCCTGTCAGAGACATACCGGATCTGCTCCAACAGGAGGTCTTGCTCCAGGACCTGCTGGTCATGAGGAGTGACAGCCTCCATTTCCGGATTGAATATTTTCCTATCCATAGCAAATCCTCTCGTATGAGACCTCAAGTTTGTTTAAGGATCAAACCGGCTTTTTGGCGGACGCGCCTGCTTTGCTCATTTCCTCGAGACGCCTCCTGACATAGGTCTGATCCTGCTGAGCACAGATAAGCAAATGACTCAACTCGAGTTCCAGGGTCTGATCGAAACTCGTCTCCATTCCCTGGTCGATTGCGATGCGCGACAAACGAAGGGCCAAAGGAGAGCGTTTCCCCATCTTTTCCGCCAGCGCCACGGCCTCGGGCATGAGCTCCTCCGGAGCGACCACCTTGTTCACCAGGCCTATGCGCTCAGCTTCTCGTGCGTCTATGAAGTCCCCGCACAGAATCAGTTCCTTGGCCTTGCCCAACCCTACCAGGTGGGTCAGGAGCTTGGTGCCCGCGTTGGTCACGGTCAAACCGACCCCGGTTTCCGGAAAGCCGAAGCGGGCGCTTTCGTCAGCTATGCGAAGATCACAGCCCATGGCGAATTCACAGCCTCCGCCCAGGGCATAACCGGAAACAGCTGCAATGACGGGTTTTCCGATCTTCATGATCATTCTCTGGATGTTCTGAAGCCTCTCGGTCTCTTCAATCCACTGCTCGAGGCCCTTACCGCCGGCGGTCTCCTTGAGGTCTTCTCCGGCACAGAAGGCGCCTCCTCCCCCGGTCAGGATGACCGTCTTCACGGAAGTGTCCTCGCGGGCCTCTTCCAGATGGGCCATAATGCCCCTTAACAGCTCCAGGTTGATCGCATTCAAACGCCGGGGGCGATTCATGGTGATGATCCCCACGTTAGCTTCACGTCTGTATAGTACCGCTGTGTCGTTCATGTCTTCTCCGTAGCATTGGTTAGTCCAAGAGTAGATTGACCAGAAATAAGGCAAAACCAGGAACATATGTAACAAGACAAATCACCGGAAGAGCGCCGAATATCATAAAGTATGCGGCCGGTTTGACAAACTCGGCCAACGGCAGGTTCCCACCTATCATCCCGGCAAGATAGAGCATGGGCGCGCATGGGGGGGTCACATTACCGAGGGCCAGATTGGTTACTGAAATCGCCGCAAAGTGGACCGGATCGATTCCGATTGATACGGCAACAGGAAGCAGGATAGCAGCCGAGAGTATGTTTCCGGAGACATCATCAACCAGCATGCCCATCAGAAGCAGGATGACATTCAGCATCATCAACTGGAGCCATCTGTTGCTGGTGAGGGCGAACAGGGCCTCGCTCAGGTGTTGTGGAACCTGCTGAAACACCATTATCCGGCTGACCATCAGGATGAAAAAGAGCAGAAACATGATGGCTCCGGAGGTGATCATCGACTCTTTGACGGCTGTTCCCATCTTCCTGACGGTCATCTTGCGGTAGATCACAAAACCCACAAAAACGGCATATATTGCCGAGATCGCCGCCGCCTCGGTGGGGGTGAAGATCCCGCCGTAAATACCCCCCAAAACGAGCACCGGCATAAAAAGCGCGAAAAAACCCTTTTTCGTGGATCGTCCGATCTCCAGGAAAGACTCTTTCCCGCTCCGTTTGGGTGCCACGGTCAGGTTTCTCATCTTTCGGCTCAGGATGATGTTGATGGTGCTGTAGCTGGTCATCATCAGCAGTCCCGGAATCAGGGTGCTTAGAAAAGCGGACAGTATGGAGATCTGGGCCGTCATGGCAAAGGCGATCATGGGGATGCTGGGCGGAATCAGCAGGGCTATCATGGAGGAGGTGGCCACCAGTCCGGTTGCGTACCCCCTGGGATAGCCCTGTCTTTCCATCTCCGGGATGAGCACCGAGCCTATAGCCGCTATGGCGCCGGAGGCACAACCGGAAATGGCCCCGAATATGGTGCAGGTGACAACACAGACCACCCCCAGGCCTCCTTTAATGCGGCCCACTATGGACATCGTGAAATCCAGGAGGCGCTTGGAGATGTCGGATTCGGTGATCAAACCTCCCGCAAGGATGAAGAGAGGGAGTGCTAAGAGTGTATAGGACTCAATAGCTCTGAAGGCGGCCGGTATTGCAAAACGAGGATCGATCCCGGTTAGAATAAGAATACAAAATCCCCCAAGGCCAAACGAAAACCCTACCGGAACACCGATCAGCATCATAATGACAATACATATGATTACAATCAAGACAAGGGTCACAATCAAGTCCTCCTGTCTTTGTCGTCCACTGAAAACGCCCTGTTCAGATATTTGACCAGGTTCACCAGGCTGTACAGGGTCATGAAGATCGCCCCGAAGAACATGCTCCCCACACTGGTGATCCTCGGCCACCAGAGTCCGGTTGTTCTTTCTCCCGTCTTGAATAACCAGAGCGAATATACGCCGGAATGATACAGGAAAAGACAGCAGGTGAGCAGGCACAGGCACCACACAACGGACTTGATCGCTAATTTTGCCCTGGGATTCGAGAAGAACTGCTCCACAACATCCCCTTGGACATGGTTGTCCATCCGGGTGCTCAAGATAGCCCCAAAAAAGTACACCCAGATGGCCACCAGCCGGGAGAGCTCCTCCAGGCCGAACAAGGGTTGTTTGAAAACATACCGCAGAAGTACCTGGATCAGGACGGTCACGGGTATCAGGGCCCCGCCGATGATGATCAGCGTGGTGAAGCCGGTATCCAAAAACTTATCAAGCCGATTGAAGCACCTTTTAATCGTATCCAGGCTCATAATTCTCCATACTCCCCGCCGGGGAAGAAGGTTATTTCTTCCCCGGCAGTTCGGATGCCGTCTAGAGTGAAAGGCTCACGGCTGAGCGTCTTTTTGGTTCAATCAATGGGTGTGGAGTGTTTCTTGACCTTTTCCATGAGCAGTGAACCGATCAATTCCTCCTGAATTACCGGCCATGCCTTTTCCCGCACCACCTTGGCGGCTTTCTTCCATTCCTGATCGGTGACCTCATAGACCTCGACACCCGCGGCGTCCAGTTTTTTCATGAAGTCCTGCTCATCCTTCTCGGCGGCCACGGCCTGATCCGCCATGACCTTGTCGGCGGCCGCTGTCAGCAGGGCCTGGTCTTCCTTGGAGAGGCTGTCCCACAGATCTTTGTTGATGGTGAGAAACCAGTATTCAAAGGCATCCTTGGTGAGCACCCAGCTTTTCAAGGCATCCCTCATGACAAACGCCTCTACGGCCGGGCAGGCCGACCTGGCATCCACGATACCGGTCTGGAGCGCAGAGAAGGTCTCTGAAAAGGCAATGGGAGTGGAAATGAATCCCAGGGTCGGGATGTAGACCTCGAATATCCTGATGGGGGGCACACGCATCTTGATACCCTTTTCCACCGGCGGCACTACCACCCCGTCCACGCGCTTGGTAAACGCCATTCCATCCCAGGCATTCAGAAAAATCCCGAGCACGTGGAGTCCGATACTGGAATAGATTTCATTGAATACGGGGGTCAGCCACCCTGTGGAGCCGATAGCCGCCCGGGTCTCTTCCCAGGAGGAGAACATATACGGCATGAACATCAGATTGGAACGCGGGTCATACGAGGTTGACCCTGCGTTGAGTCCGATCTCCAGCGTACCCATCCGGTTGGATTCGATCTGTTCCATCCAGTCGCCCAGGGCGCCGGAGGGATAATAGGTCAACTTGATGTTTCCGCCTGATTTTTCTTTGACCAGAGCCGCGAACTGCTTGCACCTCTCAGCCGCGGGATGATCTTCTGCGATTCCCTGGCTTATCTTCCAGTCGTATTTGTCTCCACCCAAGGCGGGTGTAACCGTCAGCACCAGCATGGCCACTATGAGGCTTGAATAAAGCAGGCGGCGGATGAGTTGTGATCCTTTAAATACACATATCATTCCTCTTTTGTCGTTTTTGCTTTGGAAATTCATTGGATATCTCCTTTGTTTTAGGTTTATGTTGGTCAGGTTTATATTAATCTATAGGTGCTAAGACCGATAGCCGACTCACATTCCCAAAGCACAACGATCTGATTCAGAGGGTGTATTGAGGTGTATTCAACTCCATTCAATTTCGGCAAAAGGTTTGTAATTGTGAGGCACAGACGATTACCTTCCTTTATAGACCGGCTTTCGTTTTTCTCTGAAGGCGGCCAGGCCCTCCAACCTGTCTTGAGTGGGGATGGTGAGCCAGTAGGCGTTGGATTCAATGGCCAGGCCGGTGTTGAGATCGGTCTCAAGGCCTTTGTTGATGGCGTATTTTGCCTGGGCCACGGCAATTGGACCGCTTTCGCAGATCAGGGTGGCCATGGCTTGCGCCTTTGCAAGCAGGTCCTTCTTTGGACTGACCTTGTTGACCAGTCCCATATCCAGGGCCTCCTTCGCACTCACCCTGCGGCCGGTGAAGATCATCTCCTTGGCCTTGCTCCGGCCCACCAGCCGCGGGAGCCTCTGGGTACCGCCGCCCCCGGGAATTATGGCCAGCCTGGTTTCGGTGAGCCCCATGCTTGCATCCTCCGAGGCGATACGGATATCACTCGCCAACGCCAATTCAGTGCCGCCTCCCAGGGCTACGCCGTTGATTGCGGCGATTACCGGTTGGTTCAGATTCTCAATCTCCGAGAACAGGTCACGGATGGTCGTGATGAATTCCTTGACCTGTATGTCTGTATAGGTAACCCTTTCTTTGAGATCAGCACCTGCACAAAAGGCCTTGTCTCCTGCGCCGGTCAGGATGATCACCCTTATGTCCGGGCGGAAACGCAAGGAGCCGATTCGGTCAGAGAGGGCGTGGACCAAGGCGAAATTGAAGGAATTCATGACCTCGGGCCTGTTCAGCGTCAGGACCATGATCCCGTTTTGTTCCTGGCTCAACAGCGGCTCATTGTCCATTTTCCCTCCTCCCTCTCTCCACCTTCAACCCGTTGAGAACGAACTCTTCATATATGTGCATGATATCTTCTTTGGGCAAACGCCCTGATGGATTGAACCAGGTGGCTACAGTAGTACACATAGTCAAGACCGCATAAGAGATCACCTTGACGTCGGTCTCAAGAAAGATGCCCTGATGTATGCCTTCTTGAATGATCTCCTGAAACTTCGCTTCATATGCATCACGCCGGGCGACAATGCTCTTGTAATTTTTCGCGGTCAATCCACGGAGTTCACTATCGGCAATTAGCACCTCCTTTTGCCTATCACAGTGAAATTTGATGTGGGACCGTATTGCGACGCGAAGTCTGTTCTCAACCTCTTTAACCCCGTATAAAGAATCATCCAGATATTCGATCAAATCATCTAAAGTAGTGATCAATATATCAAATAAAATATCCTCTTTTCTTGAATAATGATGATAGATACTTGCCTTTTGAATTCCGCTTCCTAAGGCTATATTGCTCATTGAAGTGGCGAAATAGCCCTTTTTATAAAACAAATCGATGGCCTTTTCTTTAATTCTTTTTTTCATATGAATCATTTTCTAGAAATCTTTCTATATACATTGAGATTGCGAACCCAGGGGCTTTTGAGAGCAAACTGTACGAAAATGCAGGCGGCCCCGTCCGTACGATCGGTAGGCCAAATATAGCATACCGTCAACTCTTGATATAACCAGCTAATTTACTTATTTTTTTGATAGCTGCCTACCAACCATACGGTAGGCTGGGAAAAAGCTACCTTAGGAATGGCGGTTTGTCAAGTCAAAAAAAGCGGGCGTGCGGTAAGCGAATGAAATGTCCGATTGGTATAAGCAATGAAATGTCCGGTCCCAGGCGGGAGTGAGTATATCAGTGGGCACTGAGGGTTTGGTGCTGATCCTTCTATGTTCGATGTTCTTGCAGAACACGGAATAGGCCGGCCGGAAAAGCCCCCGCCCAGGATGGTGCTCATGACCTGGAGGCTTGCGAAGTCCGGGTTCTGACGCCGCAGGTCCGGCACCTGGATCACGTCAACGCCCTATTAATCAGGTGTCCGCCCGATCATGCACGGCGCTCGATCTTGGGGTTCAGCTCTTCCCTCAACCAGTCCGCGAACAGGTTTATGCCCACGACCAGCAGGACCAGGGTCGCTCCCGGGAACACGATCATCCACCACATGCCGGCATAGATGTAGTTCTTGCCGATGGCGATCATCATGCCGAGGGACGGTTCCGTGATCGGGACGCCTACTCCCAGAAAGCTCAGTGTGGCTTCGAGCATTATCACCACGGCCAGGTCCACGGCAACCACAACGAAGATGGGCGGGAGCGCGTTGGGCAGGAGGTGTTTGAGAAGCAGCCTGAAGTCTCCCGCGCCGGTGGCTTTGGCGGCCATGATATAGGCCTCCTGCTTCACCTCCAGGACGCTCCCCCGCATGGTCCTGGCGTAGCGGACCCAGTCGGCCATGCAGATGGCTATTATCACCACCAGGATCCCTCCCTGCCGGAAAATGCCGAGAAGCAGAAACGCCATCAGGGTGGTTGAAAAAGAAAAGAACGTGTCGGCGAGCCTCATGGTGAGGCTGTCCAGCCATCCTCCGTAATAACCGGCCAGCAGCCCGACCAGGACCCCGAAGGTTCCTGCAATCAGCACGACCCCGAAGCCCACGATCAGGGATGTCCTGCACCCATAGACGATGGTGCTGAAGATATCCCTGCCCTGATCGTCGGTTCCCAGTACGTAGGGCATGGTTCCCCCGTCCATCCACACCGGAGGCGTCAGAAAATGGTCCAGGGTAAGTTTTTCTAGATCATATGGGTTTTCCGGGGCGATCAGCGGGGCCGCAAGGGACCCCGCCACGAAGATGAGGATGATCAGGCTCCCGGCCACGGCAGGAGGATCGTGCAGATAGTTCGACAGTAATCTGGATTTGATACGTCGTCTAGTCATAGCGTATCTTCGGGTTGATGATCGCGTAAAGGATGTCCACTAGGGTGTTCATCGTGATTATGATCACCGCCGCAATCATGATGTAGGTCACTATCACCGGCTGGTCCGTCTCATAAATGGATGTAAGCAACAGGTTCCCCATGCCGGGCCATTGAAAGATAGTCTCTGTGACTATGGAAAAGGCGATGATCTCCCCGAATTGAAGACCCGATATGGTGACCACCGGTATCATTGCGTTTCTTAAGGCGTGCTTGAAGATAACCGAAAACGGGTAAAGTCCCTTTGACCAGGCGGTCTTGATGTATTCCTCGGCAAGCACTTCCCGCATGCCGGCTCTGGTGAGCCGGAGGATGACCGCCAACTGGTAAAGGGCGAGGGTGAGAGCAGGCAGCAGGAGGTGTTTGAGGCCGCTCCACGTGAGCAGCCCGGTCCGCCAGAACCCCACCTGGACGGTTTCCCCCCTTCCGAAGGGCGGGAGCCACCCCAGAAACACCGAAAAAACCATAATCAATAGGATACCGATCAGAAATGTCGGGATAGAGATGCCGCCCAGCGACGCGGCCATGATGATGCGGTTTTGAAGCGCATAAGGCTTGATGGAGACCAGGATCCCCAGGCCCACACCGGTGCAAAAGGCTATCAAGACCGCGGTGAAGGCCAGCTCGAAGGTGGCCGGGAACCGTTCCAGAATCAGACCCAGGGCCGGCACCCGGGTCACGTAGGATTTTCCGAAATTCCCGTGCAGCGCATTCCACAAAAACAGCCCGTACTGCTCGATCATGGGTTTGTCGAGACCCAGCATCCTCCGCACTTCTTCCCGTTCCTGCTGCGTGGCGTACAGCCCCGCCATGGTCACGACCGGATCGCCCGTGTAACGAAAGATGAAAAAGCAGATCATCGAGACCGCCAGCAGCACGATTATGCCCTGGACCAGTCTTCGAGCGATGTAAGTCCCCATTTTGACCCCTGTTCGGGGCCGCGGGTGCGGCCCCGAAGGGTTGAGTTGAATACGGGGAGACCCTACCTGCTATTGCCTGGTGATCTCCTTGTAGACCATCCACTGATCCGGTCTCGGCGTGAAGGAAATCCCCTTGTCCTTTTGCACGGCATAGAGGTCTTCCTGATAATGGAGGGGAATCCACACGATTTTGTCCACCATGGCCATCCGGTTCAGTTCCTGCAGGGCCTTTTCCCGCTCGTCTACATCCACCATGTCAAAGGTGGATTCGAGCAAGGCGTCAATGTCGGGGTCCGAGTAATTCGCCCCGTTCAGACCACCATAGCCCTCTTCCTCATCGCGGGTGTGTCCAAGTTTGGAATACGTGCGACCCATGTCGAAGGTACCGTCGAACCACCCGATCAGATAGAACTCCAGCTTGCCCTCGGCCACTTCGGGGAAGAAGATCGATTTGGGTTTCACATCCAGTTTGGCCTTGATGCCCACTTTGGCCAGGTACTTGGCCACCGCTTCGACGATCTGCTTGTCCTGGACATACCGGTCGTTCGGCCCGGTCAGGGTGACTTCGAAGCCCTGGGGGTACCCGGCCTCTTCGAGGAGCTTCTTGGCCTGTTCGGGGTCAAAAGGAAGGCGTTTGAGGTCTTTGCGATAGCCTATCGTCGGGGGGTCGGGTATCTGGGCCGCAGGGAAGGCATGGCCCCTCATCACCTTTTCCATGATCTCGTCTTCATTAATGGCCATATAGATCGCCTTACGGACCCTGACGTCCGCAAGGGGCGAGCCTTCCTTGTTTCCCATGGCCAGGAAGATCGACCGCCGGGCCGGCCGCCGTGACACTTCCAGCTTGGGGTTTTTCTCGACCTTGTCGAAGAGTTCCACCGGCACGCCGGTGACTATATCCACCTGGCCGGAGGCCAGGGCCGCAAAGCGCGTGGAGGATTCGGTTATCGGCCTGACGTCGACTTTCTTGATCTGCGGGGCCCCTTCCCAATAGTCTTCGTTGGCCTCCATGGTCACATAGGAGCCTTTGACCCATTCCACCAGCTTATAGGCCCCGGTCCCGATCGGCCGCACCATGACCTCGCCGGGGTCCCTCGCCTCGGTGGATTCCTTGTCCATAATGAAGATCTGGTGCATGTTGTTGGCAAACCACGGGATATGGGTCTTGGTTTTGATTATCACCGTGTGATCATCAGGGCATTCTATGGACTCTATGGTCTTACCGGTGTTGATGAATTCCGAGACCTCGGGGTCGGAGAGCCTTTCAAAGGTGAATTTCACGTCCTCTGATGTAAACGGATTGCCGTTGTGGAAGGTCACCCCTTTTCGCAGGTAAAACTTCCAGGTGAATTCATCCGGATGTTCCCAGCGCTCAGCCAACGCAGGCAACAACTCGCCTTCAGGGCCTTTCCTCTGGAGCAGGCCGTCGAAGAAATTGGCCATGAAGGAGAGGCCCGCATCCGAGTCGTCCCCGTGAGGGTTCATCATGCGCGGCGCCGAATCCACCGCCACCACAAGAGATGTCTGGGCCTGCGCCGGGCCCCACAGGCACAGGATCAACCCGGCACACAAAACCGATGTTAAGAGCTTTCTTGGTATCCCTACCATAATAAACCTCCCTTTTGATTGTGATCCGCTCCACCGTTTTCCAAGGCCGCGGCAGGAGGAGCCTTTTCCCGGCGCGGCCTACATCCGGGGGCGCCGCCCCGGATGGATTCCGTTCTATTGGTAAAGAAAACAGCTCACCGAATGACCGCCTCCCAGGTCCTTTAGTTCCGGTCTCACTTCGCTGCACACATCCATCCGCTTGGGGCACCTCGGGTGAAAGTGACATCCCGGCGGCGGATTGATGGGGCTGGGCACATCGCCGGCCAGGATTATCCTCTTGGCTCTGCCGTGGGGGTTCGGGGCGGGGATAGCTGACAGCAGGGCCTTTGTGTACGGGTGTTTGGGGTTCATGTAAAGCTCGTCGAAGCGTGCGAATTCCACGATCTTTCCCAGATACATGACCGCGATACTGTCGCACAGGTGCTCCACCACGGCCAGGTCGTGTGCGATAACCACATAGGATAGATCAAATTCCTCTTGAAGTTCGAGGAGCAGGTTGATGATCTGGGCCTGGATGGAGACGTCCAGCGCTGAGACGGGTTCGTCGCCGATGATCAGTTCCGGGTTCAGAGCCAGTGCCCTGGCGATGCCGATGCGCTGCCTCTGGCCGCCGCTGAATTCGTGGGGATACCTCCTTCCCTGTTCCGGGGAAAGCCCGACTCTCTCCAGGAGGAACGCGATCCTCTCCAACCTCTCGGCTCCCCGGTACAAGCCGTGGGTCTCCAGGGGATCGGCCAGGATCTGATTCACGGTCATCCGGGGGTTGAGGGAGGAGTATGGATCCTGAAAGATGATCTGCATCCTCCTCTTGAGCCCCCTGAGCGCCTTGCCGGATTTATGGGTTATATCCTCGCCTTCGAAAACCACCCTTCCGCCGGTGGGCTCAATGAGTTTCAGTACCGCAAGGCCGGCGGTGGTCTTGCCGCAACCGCTCTCCCCGACCAGGCCCAGGGTCCGCCCCCTTTTCAGGGTGAAACTCACCCCGTCCACTGCGAACACATGGCCTGTGGTCTTGGCGAAAAACCCTTTCTTGATGGGGAAGTGGACCTTCAGGTCTGTTACGCTCAGCAGTGGTTCCATTCTAAACCGTGATCCACACGTGAAATAATGAGGGCCTCCCGCTGATGTCCGCTCCGGAAAGCCCGGGCCTTCTGTGCCGCCCGCAGCCGGACTGCCGCCGCCTACCGGGTGTCTTAGCGATAAAGCACGCACCTTACAAGATGCCCCGGTTCGTGTTCCACCAGCGGGGGAAGTGTTTCCCCGCACCCGGGTTTCCTGCTCGGGCAACGCGGTGCGAAGCTGCAACCGGAGGCGAGTTCATAAAGGCTGGGAACGATACCCGGTATCTCCTTGAGGCGCATCCGCCCGCTCTCGGCCCTGGCGCCCAGAATGGGTATGGACCCCAGCAGCCCGCGGGTGTACGGGTGAAGCGGGTTGTCGAAGATATCGGTGGTGGTTCCCTGCTCGGCCACCTTGCCGGCGTACATTACGACCACTTTCTCGGCCAGCTCCGCTATGACCCCGAGGTCGTGGGTGATCATGATCACCGCCGTTTCAAAATCTTCCCTCAACTTCATGATGAGATCAAGGATCTGGGCCTGTATGGTCACATCCAGGGCGGTTGTGGGCTCGTCCGCAATGAGGATTTCCGGGTTGCAGGCAAGAGCCATGGCGATCATGGCCCTCTGTCTCATCCCACCGGAGAGCTGATGTGGATATTCGTGGATTCGGCGTTCAGGCGCGGGGATCTGGACTTTCTTGAGCATCTCGACGGAGCGCTCCAAACCTTCCCGGCGGGATGCGTTTTCGTGCCGGATAAACATTTCAGAGATCTGGTCGCCTATGGTGTACACCGGATTCAGGGAAGTCATGGGCTCCTGGAAGATCATGGAGATGCGTTTCCCCCGGATGTCCCTCATGCGGTCTATGGGGATTCGGAGGAGGTCGATTCCGTCGAACAGAATGCGGCCCTGCACGACCCTTCCGGGCGGCTGCGGAATCAGGCGCATGACGGTCTGGGCCGTGACGCTCTTTCCACAGCCCGATTCTCCGACTATCCCCAGGACATCGCTCTTTCTGAGCGAAAAGGATACGTCGTCAACCGCCTTGGCTATCCCTTCGAACGTGTAGAAGTAAGTCTTGAGGTCTTCCACATGCAGCAGATAATCTTCCACCATAATCCCAAAGCTCAGGATAGGTTGCGACCTTCCAACCGTATGAAAAATTCGTCAAGGATCCGGCGGAGGGCACGTACGCTTTCCAGATTGACGTGTTCGTCAGGGGCGTGTGCGGTCTCATCGCCGTCTGCGCCCCATACGATTCCCTTTATCCCATGCTCCGACAGGAACCGCGCGTCGCTGGCACCGTGCTCGAAGCCCGGCCGGGTTTCCGGAGCGATTTCGAGGAGCAGGTCCAGATAGGGAGAGTCTCCGCCGGTAAAGACATCCCCCCTTGAGTCCACCACAAGCTCACTTCGAACAAGCGGGCGGATTCGTTCGACGATTCCATCGATATCGTCGTTTTCTGTGAAACGCACGTCAAAGTGTGCTTGGGCCGAGTCGGGTACCTGGTTGACGGAGGCGCCTCCGCCCTGTATGCGGCTCAACACTGCTGTCTTGTGCCAGTGATCCGGGGTGCTCTCAGTGAAAAACGACTGCACTGTCATACAATCCTGCGTAAGGATGTCTATTGCGTTTTCACCGAGCCATGGGCGAGCGCCGTGAGCCGCCTTCCCTTTTGCGCAGGCCCTGAGCCTGAGGACCCCCTTTTCCTTGACTACGATCTTTTGCAGTCTCCCGCCGTCCAGCGCAATGCAGAAATCGGCCTCGATTTCCGAAAGCGCTTTCCTGGCGCCGTTTTCACCGCCGACCTCCTCGTCTCCGGTGATGAGCACGCCGAAGGGCAGGTCCTTTTGGCTTCCGCCGGCCCCTCTTACCCGCTCCAGATGCCGGGAAAGCAGGTCCAGGGAAAGGGCCGCCGCATACTTGTCATCCAGGCTGCCTCTGCCGTAAACCGCCCCGTCTTGTTCAAAAGGCGTGAACTGCCCTTCCGGGGCGTCCACCACGTCGATATGGCTCATCAGTATGACCGGGGTCCTGCCGGGACCGGGAAGGGCCATTATGGACGGTATGCCTTGGGATTCGATCTTCCGGTACTCTATTTCACGCGCCTTCAGATAGGATTCTATGTATTCAATGCATCTGTGAATCTCTTCGGGCCTTGAATGCATTGTCTTGAAAGGGATCAACTCCATGAGCAGCTGCTTGAGATTATCCATGGGAAAGCCTCGGCGTACGCGGGACGGGAAGCGCTTTTCGCGGGATTCGAAGGGTGTTGAAAAGCAACTTTCGGTTGGGTGAAAAGTTGTGAGCTTTTTTCCGCCATTATAGAGGCTTTATGCTTTTTAACAAGCTGATTTTTCGAAAAACACACTAATCCTTGCAACACCCTTTGTTAAAGATAACCTCCCACAAATCAAGAATCTCTTCTTCATCAAATTGAAACACCCTTTGTCTGGCCGCAAGTCCAAGCCTTTGTCGCAGGCCGGGATCACTCATGAGCCTTTCCAGGGCCTGAGCCAGGGAGTGAGGATCGGCAGCCGGGATTACCAGACCGGTTTGATCATGGCCCACTAACTCCAGAGGACCAGAGGATGCGTTGGAAACAATCACGGGCAGGCCATAAGACATGGCCTCCAACAGGGCATTGGGCGTTCCTTCGTACCTGGAGGGCATAACGAATATAGCAGCTTTTTTATAATGCGCGTTAACGTCCTCGGTTTGGCCGATCCAGTCCACCCTCTCGCTTATTCCCAGCTTTTCAGCGTGGCTCACCAGATCTTTGCGCAACTCTCCATCACCAACAATGCGCAACCTCCACTTGCCCAGGTCCGGACCAAGCATGGAAAAGGCCCTGAGTAGCACGTCATGGGCCTTTTGATGATGCAATCGGCCCACGATGAGCACAAATGGCTCTTCCTGGTCCGGAACCGCCGTTTCATCCGGCATCTGCAAGGGATTGGGGGTGTATACAAGTTTATCTTCGGGAACATATCCCTGCAAGGCCTGGATTACCCCCCTGGAATTGGCGGTGATGACATGGGCCTGGCGGTAACACAGCCGGCGAAGGATCCTCCAGTGCAGCCCGTGGTCCTGTATCCCTGGGTCATTACGCTCGGATATAACCACCCTGGGTACAATACCCTTTGCAGCCAGGACAAGCTGGATATTGGTCCTGGTCAGAAAGCTTACTGCCACATCCGGGCCAACCTGGAGCAAAACCCGGCGAAGCCTTTGCATACGGTTGATAAAGCGGCCCACAGGGCCAAGCCGGGACAATACAGGCGGCAGCCTGGTATTCCCGGCCAGGTCGATCCTTTTGACTCGCTCGTCCAAAGGAAAAAAGCTGGACTCCTGATCATCTATTGTCACCAGGGTGACGTCCCGGCCACGTCCGACCAGGCCGTTGGCCATGGTGGTCATGACCCGCTGCGCCCCGCCTCCCTGCAGGGATGAGATTACGAAAAGGGCTTTTTGCATATTGCTGATCAAATATCCAGAATAAAAAAAGCAAAGATTGGCACACCCTTCATACCAATATTCTTAGCTCCGTCCTCGGCCTATCGGCTCCCAATCGCCTCAATCACCTTCTTTGCTCTTGCAGACCAAGTATATTGTTCAAGGAATTCAAAATATGCCGTTTGTGCCAACCTTTTCCTCAGGGCCTCCTCATCTCTGAGACGCATTAGGGCATGCGTCCAGGCACTGGCATCATCAGGAGAACAAAGCAGGGCGTTCTTTTCATGGGCGAGCACCTCCCTCAGGACCGGCAAATCAGAACAGACAATGGGCCTGCCTACTGACATATATTCAAAGATTTTCAGCGGGGAAAACCAGGCCCCGATATCTGTCTGGTTGGAGCCGTGTGACAAGACTTTTGCTTGAAAAGGGGCAAGCAGTACATCCATATGCATTAATGTGCCGGCTACTTCCCCGGGAGGCAGAAACCCGAGAAATATAATGTTGTCAAGGCTTCCCAGCCTCTCTTGCCAGAAAGCCTTATCAGCTTCTGTACCTCCTATTACATGAAAACAAGCCCAGGGACATTGCCTTGCCAGATCAGAGATAATCTCCATGGCTTTGCCCCTGTATAGGTTGCCGGCGTAGCCCACTTGAAGCCGGTTCTTTGAACCATACGGATTCGTTTCTTTTACCGGGGAGCAGCTAGGAGGGTCAGCAGCATCGGGTACGACCCTTATCCTATCCTTCATCCAGGGATAATGAGTGGCATAATAATCTTTCAGGGCCCTGGTAATCACCACGATTCCTGCTAGGTCAACCTTCCAGGGTTTGGTCTTGAAGAGCCTGTCAAAAAAAGATTCCTCAGCAGGTATGGGGAGATGGGATTCAAATATAGTGGTTAGACCCATACGTGCCGCAAATGCACAAGCGATTGAATTGCGGCCGTAGACAATATGACTTTGATTCTTCTTTGCTTTGCGAGCGGCAAGATAACCGTAAATAAAGCGTTTTCCTCGGATTGAAGGATGAGGTATCTTAATAATCTTAAAGCATTTGTCCACCCCATAAAAATCATACACGTCCTCCACACCTTGCTCAAGGCCATTTTTTTTATCCGGTGCAATCAACACCACCTCATGTCCGTTTTTGGCAAAAGCCTGACACATCTTCATCACATGAATGCTGTTGGCTGTACGAGATGGAATGGTGGAGGAGGAGAGGTAGGTGATTTTCATGATTAGCTGGAAGGTAGTTTTTGGACATGAAGCAGATCATAACGCAATCTACGTCCTTTATAATCAACACGAAAATTTGGGCCAAATATATCCTGAACTATTTCGATAGAGGGATAAAGCACCCACCCGGCGTGTTTGTGGCGCTGCAACTCACCCACTTTTCCGAACCTTGAAACTTGTTCGTCCCGATGAAACCATCGCCTATTGTACGATAAATAAAGAATGGGTCTTGCAAGTCCCATTTCGATAATTGTCTGTCCGCCTGTAGACTCCCGTAATATTCTTAGCCCTCCCAGAACATTTTCAATCTCAGTTAACACAGCGATGCAAATAACTATATCAAACTGACCCAAGCTAGGCACCATCTCTATCCCACCTAACTGGAAGTCAACTGACAAATTTTCGTTGGCCGCCAAAACTTTGGCCTGATGGATCCGGTGTGAGTCGATATCCACGCCCACAACCCTTAATGCCCCTTTCTTTTTAGCCAATAAAGAGTACTGCCCGGAATTACAGCCCACATCTAGAACGGACTTGCCAATGAAATCCAGCTTTTCAAGCTCAGAAATGCGTTTATCCGTACGCACTTTCCCTGGAGTGGTAATTCCGAATGATAAATGAATTGTTTGATACCAATCTGTTGCTTTTACCCAGTTTGCATAATCTTGCTTTGTACTGAATTTAAGATCTTCTTGGTTGTTGTCAGGCATTGCCTTAATCTCCATTGGTATCTGGAACATATAAATACCCCGGGCAGTTTCTGATAGCCCAAGGCATACAAAGTGGCTGCACGGTGATGACCGCCCCATAGCACAATTTTGCCCCTTTTACGGACTGCTAATATCGGGTCACCATTTTCAATACGATATCCTTGCTCCTTAATCGATTCCACCATGTTCAAACGTTCATATATAAGAGTTTTAGCCCCCTTGCGTACGTCATCATCTGATAAGAGTTCAGGGGCCTGAAGAGCTTCGGCCGTATCAACACTTGATTGTTCAGCGGCGTAGCGATGCACAGATCCTTGAAACATGCCCCCTTGTTTTTTTGAGGAAGTCTGAAAATTCCTGAATTGTTCCACAAGCCACTCAGTCCATCGATCTATACATTGTTGATCGTATCCACGTATATACAAAATAATGAAGTCGTAAAACGGCCACTCTGGTATCGGCCGACCGCCATATCCTGCACAAATATAGCTAGGGCGATCATTATGCACCAAGGCAGATAGAAAAACAGTTTCAGGGTTCATTGGGAATACTTCTAATGAGTCTGATCAATTTGATAACTAACTTGAATTAAACTAATTTATCATGGAGCCATTTTCGGTAGCTCAAAAATAACTAAATTTTTTCATCCCATTCCTACAAACTAAACCAATAAATGCTGTACGCCATTTGGGCAACTCCTGTCGCCATTTTTCCGCACGTTCAACAATTGGCTTTTGAAAAACATTTTCATGCAAATGTTTTGTCGAGTGGGTGATTAAATGAGATTCAACATATCGTTCCATTATTTTATTAATTTCTTTGTCAGTAAGCTCCTTTACTCCTAATTTCTGCCAAATTATAGTGAGCGTATTAGATAAGTCAAACAAGAAAGACTCATAATGAACTTGAAAGACATGGACAGGCCATTTCTGACTTGCATGTGAAAGCAGCTTAATATAATTTCGCCAACCAAAGGCGTTTTTCAATATATTGTCCTCCATCGGTTGTTGTCTTTTGCTATGCAAGGCCTTTCTGGCGGAGCTGTAAACAGCACGTGGATCACGAACCATCCAGATTGACATGGAGCCGGGATAGGTTTCCAAAAGAAGATCAATATTTTTATAATACCAGCCTGATTTTTTAAAGACCACGACCTTGGCCTCAGGCTTTTGCCAGTCCCGATAAGCCTTGCAGCAAGTATAAAAAACAATTGCCCAATCAAGCTCTTCACACTGGTCAAGTTCGCTTCCCAGCATTTCTCTGGGCAGCTCCCATTCTCTGAATTTTTGTTCTTCATAGATGTATTCAACAAGCTTGTCTTTGCTGCAATCTTTTCCAGGGCTTTCCTTAAAATATTCAACCAATCTCGGGGCAACATTGGATTCAGGAGTGACCAGGACTTCCGGATGACGGCTCAGACGGTCACCGAAAAAGGT
>JAWLEX010000032.1:12604-26965 GCA_041685835.1 Desulfatiglandales bacterium | reverse complement strand
AGGTTGCGCGGAGGCGTACTGAAGTACGCCGCACAAGCAACCTCGCAGATTGACGCCGAGATTGGCAAAAAAGACCATTTCTGGATGGAAACTAACTAATGGGATGTGAAACAGACTTGCAATGTCCGGGGAAACAGGCCTTGACAAATGAGGGTCTCCAGTATACTGACCTCTTTTCGCGCGTTGCCAACAGATCTTTGAACCGTTTGTTCTCCCATTCGAACAGGGTTTTAGTTCCGCCGCCTGATCATCAGGAGGTCTGTATTCATGCTCTTTTCCGTGCTTTTATACGGCTCACTCAGCATCTTACTGCTGGGAACGGCCTGGAGGGTCTCCAGGTGGTTCACCCGCAAAATCGGCCCGGCATCTCGATCGATTCCTTCCTCCCGAAGGGTCAGTGCCGCGCTCAAGGGCATAGTCCGAACCCTCTTCAGCGGATCTATCTTGACCGCCCTGCGGGTGTTCTTTGTGGATGGGCTTTTACAGTGGAGGATTCTCAAGGAAGATGCCCTCCGCTGGGTCATGCACATGTGCATATTCGCCGGCTTTTTACTCCTCCTGCTGATGCACGCCCTGGAAAGCCACATCACGGTGAAGCTTTTCAAGGACTACTATTCCACCGCCAATCCCTTCTTTTTTCTGAGGGAACTGTTCGGGGTCCTGGTCCTCATAGGCGTGTGCCTGGCCCTTTTCAGACGGTTCATCCTGAAGGTTCCCCGCCTCAAGACGCGTGCCCCGGACATTTTCGCCATCATCATCCTGACGGTGATCATAGGCTCCGGCTTTTTCCTGGAGGGTGCCAAGATGCTCTCCCACGGGGAATTCATGCGCATGGTCGAGGACTGGTCGGACGCGGGTGACCCGGCCGAGGTCCAGGCCCTTGAAAGCTACTGGGTTGACGCGTTCGGCCTCCACTCGCCGAGTCTCTCCCCCCCGTTTTCCGAAGAAATTCTCTCCGAGGGACGGGAAATTCACGAGATGAGCTGCGAGTTCTGCCATGCCCCGGCCCAGTGGGCCTTTGCAAGCTATGGCGTCAACCGGGCCATGGCCCCGGCCGGCTCCTTCCTGGAGCGGATCCATGCAGTCACCGTTCTCTGGTACATTCACATCCTGGCCTGTTTTGCGGGGCTCGCCTACCTGCCCTTCAGCAAGATGTTCCACATCATCGCGACCCCGGTGGGCCTCGCGGTCAGTGCGGTCACGGACAGGAAACGAGCCGACCCCGCGAATGTGGCCACGAGACAGGCCATCGAGCTGGACGCCTGCACCCAGTGCGGCACGTGCAGCCTGAGATGTTCCGTGGCGCCTGCGGTTGCACCATTCGGCAACCCTTACATCCTCCCCTCGGAGCGGATGGCGTATCTGCGGCGATTGGGGCGGGACGGCCTTCCCGGCCCCTCCGACCGGGAAGCGCTCCGGCAGGGGGCCTGCATCTGCTCGAACTGCGACCGCTGCACGGTGGTCTGTCCCTCGGGGATCAACCTGAGGGAATTCTGGATGTGCGTGCGAGAGGACCTGGTCCAGCAGGGAGAACCGGAACCGGCCATGCTCTCGCCCTTTTCCTTCTTTCGCGGGCTCCAGAAAGCAACCCTGGATGACATCGTGGACTACGACATCGTGGACTACAACGACCCTCTTCAGCGGGCCATGCACAGTGTCACCGCCAATGGGAACGGAAAGGTGCATTCGCCGGACAGCGAACCTCTGGACCTGACAAGGCCCCGGGAATCGGTCGAGGACCCTGTTCTGGAAGCCGGACACTTTACTGACTGCTTCGGTTGCAGAACCTGTACGACGGTCTGCCCCGTGGTGGGCAATTACGAGGATCCCGTAAACACCCTCGGGCTCCTGCCTCATCAGATCATGTTCAGCCTGGGCCTCGGCCTGCCGGACACGGCCTGCCGGTCTCGAATGCTGTGGGACTGCGTCACCTGCTATCAATGTGAAGAGCATTGCCCCCAGGGCGTGCGGATCACGGACATCTTATACACCCTGAAGAACCGGAGCATTCAAAACCGACTGCTTTGAACAGCGCGCCCGGGCGCCGGGAAAAGCCCGCTTTTCCCATCCCGGTATGACTAAGGCCGTTTATGAAGGCCTTGTATGTGAGACAGGAAAAGATATGAAAACCTATTCGTTGTTTATCGGCTGCAACATTCCAGCGAGGGTCCGGTCCTATGAAAGCGCGTCCCGTGCGGTCTTGGAGAGGCTCGGGGTGGGACTTGTCGATTCACGTGAATTCACCTGTTGCGGCTACCCGCTGAGGAATGTGGACCAAGGGGCTTTTCTCCTTTCAGCCGCACGAAATCTGGCTCTGGCAAACCGTATGGGATACGATATGCTGGTTCTCTGCAGCTGCTGCTTTGGTTCTCTCAAGGCTGCACAGTACATGCTGGGTCGCGACGAGGCCGCCCGCAGGAACGTTGAACATGCACTGCGGAAGGAGGGACTGCACTACGACGGCGGCGTTCGCATCAAGCATTTCCTGAGCGCCCTCTACCACGATATCGGTGCGGAGACCCTGAAGAGGCTGATCAACCGCCCTTTTACAAGTCTCAAAATCGCCGCCCACTACGGCTGTCATGCCCTGCGGCCGAGCCATGTAACCGCGTTCGACGACCCCGTGGCGCCCAGGATTTTCGAGGATCTCGTCGAAATCACCGGCGCACAAAGCGTGGAATGGGACACCAAGCTGGACTGCTGTGGGGCGCCTTTGCTGGGGATAAACGACGACCTTTCCCTGGACCTGACGCGTAACAAAATGACCAAAGCCGTTGAGGCCGGCGTGGATTTCCTCTGCACGGCCTGCCCTTACTGCCAGCTTCAGTTCGAAACGGCCCGGCACAGAGGAATCGCAGGCAACGGCGAAGGGTCGACAACCGTTGCCTCCTTGCTTTACCCCCAGCTGCTGGGGTACGGCATGGGTATTGAAAACAAACGTCTGGAACTGGACGCGAACTTATTGAAGGCCGCCGCGGGCAAATCCTAGCGGACACTGACGGGTGGCTTGAATGGATCCATATCCTCCCGGCCCCGCAAAGTGGCGGGTCCGTGCGGTCAATCCGGAGCTAGTGCCATGATATTCAAGGAAACAGGCGCAGTAATGGTTGTCGGAGGAGGCATCACCGGGATGCAGTCGGCCCTGGATCTGGCGAATTCCGGCTTCTTTGTCTACCTGGTGGAACGGTCGAGTTCAATCGGCGGGATGATGTCCCAGCTGGACAAGACCTTCCCCACCAACGACTGTGCCATGTGAATTATTTCGCCCAAACTGGTCGAGGTCGGCCGGCACATCAACATTGAGCTTCTCACACTCACCGAGATTCAGGAAATCTCCGGCGAGCAGGGGAACTTCGAGGTACGGGTCGTTAAGCACCCCAGATACGTCGATGTGAACAAGTGCATCGCCTGCGGAGCCTGCACTGAAAAGTGCCCCAAAAAAATCCCCGACGAGTACAACGAGGACCTGGTTCCCAGAAAGGCCATCTATCTGAAATACGCGCAGGCCGTTCCCCTGAAGTATGCCATCGATCCTGAATACTGCATCAAGCTGACCAAGGGAAAATGCGGGAACTGCGCCAAGGTCTGTCCGGCAGGGGCCGTGAACTACGAGGACAAGGCCGAAGAGGTCACCCTGCAGGTCGGAGCGGTGGTTCTCGCCGACGGAAGCGAGACTTATGATCCGAGCGGGCATGACACCTACGGTTACCGGAGCAACCCCGATATCGTCACCAGCATCGAATTAGAGCGCATGCTCGCCGCCTCAGGGCCCACCGGGGGGCACCTGGTCCGATCCTCGGATGGAAAGGAGCCTAAAAGTATCGCCTGGCTCCAGTGCGTGGGCTCGAGAGAAACAAATCTGGACGGCCGGGGTTACTGCTCCAGCGTGTGCTGCACCTACGCCGTCAAGGAGGCCGTTCTGGCAAAGGAGCACTGCGGCGGCGACCTGGACGCCGCCGTCTTTTATATGGATATCCGCACCACCGGCAAGGACTTTGAGCGATACTACGAGCAGGCCAAAACGGAGCAGGGGGTACGCTTTGTCAAGGCAAGGATTTCGCATATCGCCAAGTCGAACGGCACGAACCGGATCCGGTACGTGAACGAAGCAGGAAAACGGGTCGAAGAAGATTTCGACATTGTGGTCCTCTCCGTCGGCCTTGGGCCGAGCCGGAAGAGTGCCGAGCTGGCAAAGAGCCTGAGCGTGGAAATCGATCCCTACCGTTTTGTGCGCACGAGCAGCTTTCTCCCGGTCCGGACCTCGAGGCCGGGAATCTATGTCGCCGGCGCCCACCAGGCCCCGAAGGACATCCCGTCTTCCGTAGTGGATGCCGGCGCCGCCGTGGCCGAGGTGGCATGCGACCTTGCCGACGTGCGCTGGACCCTCACTAAAACCCCAGAGCTGCCCGAAGAGCAGGACGTGCGGGGGACCCCGCCTCGAATCGGGGTATTCGTGTGCTGCTGCGGCACCAATATTGCCGGCACCGTGGATGTGCCTCAGGTTGTGGAGTTCGCGCGGACTTTGCCGGGTGTAGCCTATGCGGAACAGAATCTCTTCAGCTGTTCCCAGGACACCCAGGAAAATATAAGCGGTCTGATTCGTGAGAAAGGGCTCAACCGGGTAGTGGTCGCCGCGTGCACGCCCAAGACCCATGAACCGCTGTTTCAGGAGACCCTCACCGACGCGGGGCTGAACAAGTACCTGTTCGAAATGGCCAACATTCGAAACCAGTGCTCCTGGGTCCACCGCGGAGATCCTGAAGGCGCCACGCAGAAGGCCAAGGACCTGGTTGCCATGTCCGTGGCCAAGGCACGCAGGCTCAGGCCCCTGACCGAGCCCGTCCTGGAGATCATCCCTACGGCCCTTGTAATCGGGGGCGGCATCGCCGGCATGGAGGCGGCAAGGACCCTGGCCAATCAGGGTTATCCCGCATACCTGGTAGAGCGAAGCGGCCGGCTCGGAGGACACGGCCTCTCCCTTCACGAGACATGGAAAGGGGAATCCATACAGGCCTATCTTTCCGAGCTGATTGAGGACGTCCAGCGCCATCCGGGGATTCAGGTCCTCTTGAAGGCCCAGGTCGAGGAAGTGGACGGGTTTGTCGGCCGTTTCCGATCCATGGTCCGCCAGGGCCGGCAGAGCCGGATGATCGAGCACGGCGTGACCATTATGGCCACCGGCGCCCTTGAGTATTCCCCCTCGGAGCATATCTACGGAGAACATCCGGATATCCTCACGGGACTGGAGCTGGAGCAACGGCTGGTCAAGAGGGATTACAACTTCGAGGAAACCCAAACAGCGGTGTTCCTGCAATGCGTAGGATCCCGCATTCCGGAGCGCCCTTACTGTTCCAAGGTGTGCTGCACGCAATCCATCAAGAGTGCTTTGGCCCTGAAGGCGATCAAGCCTTCCATGAGGATCCTCATCGTTTACCGGGACATGCGGCCCTACGGCCTGCGTGAAGACCTGTACAGGAAGGCCAGGGAGGCGGGAATCGTCTTTGTTCGCTACCGTAGCCAGGAGGGGTTCCACGTGACCTCCGAAGACGGTTGTCTGCGGGCGGTCTTCACGGATAGCGGGTTGAACCGGCGAATGGCCGTCCAGCCGGATCTGCTCGTGCTGGCTTCCGCCGTAGTGCCGGCAAACCAGTGGCAGCTGGCGCAGCTCTACAAGATCTCCCGGAACGACGACGGCTTTTTTGCCGAGGCCCACGTAAAGCTTCGACCGGTCGACTTTGCCACCGAGGGGGTGTTTGTCTGCGGGCTGGCCCACTCCCCCAAACCGGTGGACGAAAGCATTGCACAGGCCCAGGCCTCGGCGGCACGGGCCTCGACCCTCCTCGCAGCCGAACGAATCCCGGTGAGTGGAACCGTTGCCGCCGTGGATCCGGACTTTTGCAGCATGTGCAGCGTCTGTGCCTCGATCTGCCCTTACTCCGCACCGGTTGTAGACGAGAAAACCGGAAAGATGAGAATTCGGCCCACCCTGTGCAAGGGCTGCGGCCTGTGCGTCTCCTCCTGCCGGTCCGGGGCGATCCGGCTTGACGGTTTTGACGACTCTCAGGTCCTCTCCATGATCGATTATGCCTGAAATGCCTTCGGCCTCGAGGTGTCAGGCTTAACACGGGCACGAATCACGTATTTTTCGCTTTTCACCGACACCGGCACCTGCACACCTCAAAACGGTCTTGCCGTGCAGCATCGTTATATACAAGAGGCGGATGGTTTGCTATACTGGAAAAGGAAGAGTATCCCATGGAATCACATATAGTAACGGGGGCTATGGGGCTGCGATCTCCTGTCGCCTGCTTCCGGCGTTCCCAATGGACATTCCGGTCCGCCCAAGGGAAAGGAGTGCTTTATGATCGAGATCTCCCAGTTCAAAAGCATTCGCATGCTCAGCTATCTCACGGACGAGATGCTCCAAAAGCTTCAGCCCATCACCACCATCATGGATTTCAAGGCAGGGGAGTACATTTTCCGCGAAGGAGACTATGCGGAGTACCTATACTCGATCCTGGAGGGGGATGTCGGCCTGGAAACCGAAAAGAATCCTTCGAAGCGGATCCTCGTCACCAAGATCACCTGCGGCATGACCCTGGGGTTCTCCGCCCTCCTGGACACTGAGTACCGTAAATACCTGGGGTTTGCAAAGGCGCTCACCGACACGAAGCTTTTCGCCTGGAAGGGCGTGGAGATGGAGAAGCTCTTTATCAAGGACTACGAGATGGGGTTTCTGATCATGCGGCGTATCGCCAATATCATCGAAAAACGTCTCCAGATCACCAAAATGCAACTGGTGGATATTTACCAGTAATTTGAACATGGGGGCGGGGGGCTTAAGCGACCGGCTGCTCCCTGCCCTGGAAACGATTATTTCCCGTAGATTTTTTTCCAGGGGGCCCTTTCCTTCTGCAGGTAATCGGAGAGGGCCAGGTAGAAGGCCCCTACAGCCAGTTCGGCGCAGTGCTCGGACTCCGGCGGCAGGGGGCCGACGGCTTCCATCACGATTTCAGGCGTGATTTCCCAGGCCGTCTTTATGGTTTTCCCTTCGGCGAACCGCGCCACCGCATCGGCGCAGGCCAGGGTGCTCGCGCAGCCGTTGATCCGAAAGGATGCCCTTTTGATGCGGCCGCCGGAAACGAAAAGGGACATCTCCACGGTGTCTCCGCATATCCCGGTGTTCCTGCCGCACCCGTCCGCCTGTTGAAACCTGATCTCTTCATTGGTTTCCCGTATCATTCGTAATTGCTCCGGATGCGTTTTAAGTGCCCCAAGGACTTCCCTCTCGATAGGGTGCGGGGGTAAAAGCGTTACCGCCACAGGGAGTTCGTGCGCTTCGAGGCGAAACGATTCTACATGCAAGAGGCCTGGTTGTCCATTGCGCTTCTTGCTTTGGTGAGAACAACTCAGCCGTGTTTCAAGAGAAAATAGTTTTGACATTAATAAATATAAACATATATGTCAGACATATTATCCGGTAGTTTCGTGGATAAGGCGGAGGCCCACTATCGAAAAGGGGAACAAAAGGAACGGCTCCTGACGAACTTCCAGTTCCACACCCGGATCGTGGAGATGACCCGGAATCCTATCCTGGTCCTCATGCACAAGCTCATCGTAGACCTCTCTTTCGCCTTTTTCGAGAGTGTGAAGCCTACACCGGCCATGATCGAGAACACGATCGACGGGCACAGGAAGATAGTCTCCCTGCTCAAACATGGACGGTTCGATGAGGCGGGGTCCTTGTGCCGGGAGCATATTCAAGGGGTGAGCCGGCGGATTGTGGAAAAATCCAAGCGGCAGTCGCCGCTCAAGACAACCGGGAAGTAATGAGACGGGAACCACCATGAGCACTTCAGAGATCGAAGAACTAAAGCGACGAAGGCGCCTGGCACTAAACATGGGCGGGGAGGAGAACGTGGCCCGGCAGCGCGCCCGGGGCCGACTGACCGCGCGGGAGCGCATCGACGCCCTGTGCGACCCCGGCTCCTTTTATGAACGGGGAATCCTGAGCGGCGTGGCGACCCACGAAGAGGCGGATCCCGAACGAATCAAGGACTTCACCCCGTGCCCCTTCATTATGGGGATGGGAATGATTCAGGGCCGGCGGGTGGCGATCCATGCCGATGATTTCACGGTCCGTGGTGCTTCAGTGGGCCGGATGTACAAGGCCAAGCGCGAGTATTTCGCCCACATGGCCCGATCCCTGCGAATGCCCGTGGTGCGTCTCGTGGAAGGGGCGGGCGGTTCCATACGCGAGATCCTCCAGATCGGTTACACGGAATTGCCGTCTGGAAACCCGGGAGGCACGCAGAATGAGGCCGAGGCCCTGTCCGAGGTGCCCGTGGCGGCGGTCGGCATGGGGCCCATGGCCGGACTCGGGGCCCTGTTCATGGTGAAGAGCCACTTCTCCGTTATGGTGCGGGAGCAGGCACAGATCTTCGTCGGCGGCCCGCCCCTGGTGAAGTCGGCCTTTGGAGAAGAGATAACCAAGGAGGATCTGGGCGGGTATCGCGTACATGCGCGGCAATCCGGTGTGGTGGATAACGAGGCCGGGGACGAGGCCGATGCCCTTTCCCAGGTGAAGGCATTCCTCTCATACCTCCCCGGGAACGTCTGGGAGATGCCCGCGAGGACCTCTCCCTCGGACGACCCGCAGCGCATGGACGAGGCCCTGGCCGCGGCTGTTCCGAAGAGCCGGAGAAAGCCCTATGACATGCGGAGAATCCTCGGCATGGTGCTGGACCGCGGGTCGATCTTTGAGATCGGGCGCCACCAGGGTCCTTCCCAGATCACGGCCCTGGCCCGGCTGAACGGCTATCCTGTAGGGATCCTGGCCAATGACCCGCGTTTCTGGGGCGGTTCATTCACCTACGATGCGGCCGAGAAATATCAGCGGTTTATCGACATGTGCGACACATTTCACCTGCCTCTGGTGAACTTCTGCGACCAGCCGGGCTTCAGCATCGGCCGCGTGAGCGAGCTTCACGGGACCATCCGAAAAGGCGTCCGGGCGAGCTTTGCCATGGTGCAGGCCACAGTGCCTGTGGCCGTGGTCTATATCCGGAAGTGTTTCGGCGTGGCCGGGGCGGCACAGAGGCCGGCGCAGGGATTCTGCTGGCAGATGGCATGGCCTTCGGCCCGTTGGGGAAACATCCCGGTGGAGGGCGGAGTCTACGCGGCCCACCGGGAGGAGATCGAGTCGTCGACCGATCCCGAGGCCAGGCTTCGGGAGCTTCACGATCAATACGGAGCCATCGCATCTCCCTTTCGAACGGCCGAGGCCTTCGGCATCGAGGACATCATCGACCCCAGGGAGACCCGCCCCCTGCTTTGCGAGTGGATGGAGACCGCGTATGACGCGGAAAGGCCGAACCTCGGACCCAAAAAGCGGGGGATGAGGTGTTGAGGGAAGAAGCTCCCGCGAGCGGAAAGGGAAAAACGGAAGTTGTCTTTCTTGACTTGTTTCCGCCGGCACGTTATCCTGAATGTGTTGCGAAAATGGTTACTTAAGCCTTTTGAAATGGTTATGAATACCACTTCTTTCTGCAGGCGTTGTTCCGTGGTTCGTGTAAACACGCTTTGCCGTTTGCACGAACAGGGATTCAAAGGCGGTGACCGGGAGGCCCGAAAGGCCCTGAAGGCCCTGGTGTCCCTTGCCGCCGATCGTGGATACATGGAAGGGAAAAGGGTGCTTCAGGCCGGATTGGACCCCTCGGCCTTGCGCGCCCTTTGCTGGAACATCTCCTCACTCTTGACAGACGATGATTTCCAGTCCCGGGGTATCGAACTTGGAATCCGATGAAGTGATCCAGGCCGACAAGTCGGCGCATGACATGCCGGACGATAACGAGACCTTTGAAGGCTCATCGTTTGACGACCTGCCCGAAGGAGACGGCGTGGTTGTCCTTTTTCCGGACGGCCGGGTCATGTCCTCCAATCTTCAGGCCGAGCGGTTGCTGCGGCGCAGGCTGCGCAGGGGTGTTGTCTTTAGAATCGACGAGGTCATCTCGGGTGAGTATCGTGATGAGGCCCTCCGGGCCTGGGAGGAGGCGCTTCAGGGGCATTCCTGGTCGAATCTTGTTGCCAAGGTCTACCTGGAGTCCGGGTTTCCGGTCTCCGTGACCTTTTCAATGGACCCATTGTACGGTGAGCGGGAGAAGGTGATCGGTGTCTTGATCACGCTCAGGGAACACACACCGTCCAGAGATGTTACACCGGAAGGGCCCAGGAGCCCGGTGTGGGAGTATGACACCCTGTTCGAAAACCTTGCTGAAGGTGTCTTCACCATCAGCGACCGGTGGCGCATTACGAGCTTCAACCGGAGGGCGCAGGAGATAACCGGATACAAGCGGGAAGAGGTCCTGGGCCGGAACTGCTGGGACATATTCCGCAGCGATCTGTGCAAGAGCAATTGCCCCCTCAAGCTCACCATGGAAACCGGTGTGGTGCGCATGGACCAGGACGTCCGTATCGTGGACCGCGAAGGAGAACACCGATCCATCCTGGTCAACACATCGGTCTTGAAGAACAAGCACGGTCTGGTAATCGGGGCCGTGGAGACCTTTCGTCCGATTGCCCGCCTCTCAGACCCGCGGGCCGAAGGGACCTCGGTCGGGGAGGAACATGCACACATCGTGGGCCGGAGCCCGGAGCTGCAAAAGGTGCTGAACATGATTCCCGACGTGGCCGCCTCGGAGGCCACTGTTATGATAGAAGGGGAATCGGGCACCGGAAAGGAGTTGATCGCCAAGGCCATCCATGCCAGGGGGCCTCGATCCCAGGGTCCTTTTGTCGCGGTAAACTGCTCGGCCCTGGCCGAGACTCTTCTGGAATCCGAGCTGTTCGGTCACGTGAAGGCGGCCTTTACCGGGGCGGCGAATAACAAAGTAGGTCGTTTCGAGCTGGCAAAGGGCGGGACCCTGTTTCTCGATGAGATCGGAGAAATCAAACCCGAGATCCAGATCAAGCTCCTTCGCGTGCTCGAAGAGCGGGTTTTTGAGAGGGTAGGCGGAACAAGACCCATCCGCCTGGATTCGCGCATCATCGCCGCCTCAAACAAGAGCCTGTCTGAACTTGTCAACAAGGGGCGGTTCCGAGAGGACCTGTTTTACCGGTTGCGCACGGTGCCTATGTCCATACCTCCTTTAAGGGAAAGGGTTTCGGACATCCCGATCCTGATTGAGCATTTCCTGGAGGTCTTCAACAACATGTACGGCAAGGGCGTGCGTGGTGTGGATCCGAAGGCCCTGCGGCTCATGCGCCGGTATGCCTGGCCCGGAAATGTTCGAGAGCTGAAACATGCCATAGAATACGCCTTTGTCTTTGTGAAAGGGCCGATCATAACACTCTCACACCTGCCTGAGCTGGATGCGTCCCAGGAGCCCACAAAGAATGAGGCGGTTCAAGCCCCTGCGGCCGACGGCTGGGAGGATGAAAGTATCACCATCCAGCGTGCCCTGGAAAAGGCCGGCGGGCGCCGTTCAACCGCTGCACACCAGTTGGGCATCAGCCGAAGCACCCTTTGGAGGAAGATGAAAACACACGGGCTTGTGTGAAACAGGCCCGGGTATCAACTCCCTTCCCGAAGACCGTTTTTCCCCGCGTAGTTTCAAGCCGTTCCCTTTTTAGGGCCGTACTCCTGAAAAGCTGTCAGAAAAAACACGAAAAGCTTGCTCTCTAACGCTGTGTTAAGGAAGACTCCAGGGTCCATAAATTGGATGAAATCGATTTCGATCCCGAAGAAACCAAACTGGACTGTCATTCTTCGCGTTTCGTTTTGCTTGAGACATGCTGGTTGAAACAAATTCCTGGGTTAATCCACATAAAATTAATATATTCAAGTAATTGAATGTTTCACGGGGGCTGAACGTTTCAGTGTTGAAACAAAAAGTTCCCGCGCGTTCAATGGCCTGTTTGTTGAAAAAACAACAATATCAAAGTGTTGTCTGTGTGGCACGCCTGTTGCTCTAAATCCGGCGCGAAGGCTGCTTTACCACCTGAACATGGATTATGAAACCCTTCATTGCATAGAAAGGATCAAATTCGTGAAACCGCAAGGGAAAGACATTGACACGATCCTGGAAAGGTATCCGGAGGAACCCCGTTATCTCATCGGCCTGCTTCAGGACGTGCAGGCCGAGTACAATTACATCTCCGAGGAAAACCTGAGGCTGATCTGCGACCACCTTGGAGTCCCCATCACACAGGCCTGGGCCGTGGCCACGTTTTACAAGTCCTTCAGCCTCGAACCGCGGGGAGAGCACGAGATAAAGGTGTGCCTGGGTACGGCGTGCCACCTCAAGGGAGGGCATCGCCTGGTGGAGAGCTTGACGCGGGAGCTGGGCATCGGGCCCGAGGAGACCACACCGGACCTCAAATTTTCATTGGACATCGTCAACTGCCTGGGCGCCTGCGCCATCTCGCCGGTGGCTGTGGTTGACGGTGAATACCTGACCAGGGCGACCTCCAGTAAACTGAAAAAGACTGTCAAGAGGCTTGCCGCGGAATAAGGAGGAAGAAGAATATGGCCCGTATCAGTACGGCTGAAGCGTGGAGTGATCGACTGGAATCGATGGAAGCCCTGGAATCCTATCGCGAAAAACTGTTGGCCGACAAGGATCCTGATCGGCCTTACATAACCGTCTGTCATGGTACCGGGTGCCGCGCCAACGGCAGCCCCAAGGTGGCCGAGGCCCTGCGCGAGGCCATTGCGGCGGCGAAACTGGATGCAACGGTGGTTCCGGAGATCAAGGCCACGGGATGCCCGGGCTTCTGTTCCCGCGGACCACTGGTCATCCTGAAGCCGTCTGGGATTTTCTACCAGCATGTAAAACCCGAAGACGCAGAAGAGATAGTGCAGACCAGCCTGGTGGAAGGAAAACCGGTGGAGCGTCTGCTCTACAAGGACCCGAAAACGGAGGAGCCTGTCGCTCATCAGGACGATATACCCTTTTACAGACACCAGCAAAAGATCGTCATGCGTCGCATCGGGACCATCGATCCCCGGGATATTCGGGACAGCATCACGGCCGGTGGGTACAAGGGCCTGGCCAAGGTCTTGACAGGCATGAAGCCGGAGGAGGTGGTTGCCGAGGTGGATGCCTCGGGCCTTCGTGGACGAGGAGGGGCAGGGTTCCCTACAGGCCGCAAGTGGCAGACCGCCATCAAGGCGGCGAAGAAGAAAAACGAACCCATCTATGTGGTAGTGAACGGCGATGAGGGCGACCCTGGCGCGTTCATGGATTGTGCGCTGATGGAAGGAGATCCCCATGCTCTGCTCGAAGGGGTCATCATCGGGGCCTATGCCATGGGATCCCACCAGGGGTTCATGTACGTCCGGACCGAGTATCCCCTGGCCATCGAGCACTTGAACATCGCCATGGAACAGGCCCGGGAGCTGGGCCTTCTGGGAGAAAACATCCTCGGAAGCGGATTTTCCTTCGATGTACAGATCAACCGGGGAGCGGGGGCTTTCGTGTGCGGGGAGTCCACGGCCTTGTTCACCTCCATTGAGGGGCGGGCCGGCGAACCCAGGCCGAAATATGTCCGTTCCGCCGAAGAGGGGCTGTGGGGAAAACCCACGGTCCTGAACAATGTGGAGACCTGGTGCAACATCCCGCTCATCATTGAAAAAGGGTCGGACTGGTACGCCAAGCTGGGCGTCCCGCACAGCACGGGCACCAAGGTGTTTTCCCTGGTGGGCAAGGTGAACAACGTGGGCCTGGTCGAGATACCAATGGGCATGCCTCTCGGGGACCTGATCGAAAAGATAGGGGGCGGTGTCCCCGGGCAGGACCACTTCAAGGCCGTTCAGACGGGCGGCCCGTCCGGCGGCTGCATTCCCTACGAACTGGCCGGCACACCCGTCGACTACGATTCCCTGACAAAGGCCGGATCCATGATGGGGTCGGGCGGCATGATCGTCATGGACGACAAGGACTGTGTGGTGGACGTGGCCCGCTACTTCCTGCGGTTCCTGGAGGATGAGTCATGCGGAAAGTGCCTCCCCTGCCGCCTGGGCCTCAAGGCCATGCTCCAGTTCCTGGACGATTTTGCGTCCGGAAAGGGGCGGATCGAAGACCTGGAAGAGGTGAAAAGCCTCGCCAGGGCGGTCCAGGACGGATCGCTGTGCGCCCTGGGAGGCAGTGCGCCCAACCCGGTCCTGACCACGATCCGGTATTTCACCGAGGAGTACGAGGCCCACATCCGGGACCACAAGTGTCCGGCCGGCGTCTGCAAGGACCTGATCACCTATCGGATAGATCCCGAGGCATGCACCGGATGCGGAACCTGCGCCCGCGCCTGCCCCCAGCAGTGCATCACAGGAGAAAAGAAAGAGCCTCACATTATTGATCAGAC
>JAWLEX010000032.1:0-12504 GCA_041685835.1 Desulfatiglandales bacterium | reverse complement strand
AGCTCTGGCTGCGGAGTATGGAATCCGGGAAAGCAGATTCAGGGTAAAGGACCCGAATGAGCAGTGCCTTCTGTGCGGATTGTGCGTGCGCGTATGCGATGAAGTGGTGGGTGTTCGCGCCATTTCCTTTGGCTCGAGAGGTGTCCACAAGCACGTGGCCACCCCCTACATGGTTCCCAACCAGGCATGTATAGCATGCGGTTCCTGTGTCACGGTATGTCCCACCGGCGCCATGCAGGAACGCCTGGACAAGGTGAGGGGCGATGTCGCAGAGCGAACCGGTCGTGGCTTCGCCCACTAGGGAGGTATCAAATGAAAAAGCAAAAGAGTTCGAAAGTTAAATCCATCAAAGAGGACGCGGTCGGGGTTTTCCTGTGTGAATGCGGGAACCGGATCGAGGGCAAGGTGGACCTTTCCCGCCTGCAGGAAATCCTCGAAGACTCTCCACTGGTGGATTACATACAGATAGTGCCTTACTCCTGCGAGCGGCCCGGGCTCTCCGAGATCCGGGAGGCGGTGGAGCGCAACGGCATATCCCGGTTGATAGTGGCCGGTTGTGCCAGGCGCATCCTTCTCAAGAAGTTCGAGAGAAGCCTGGCGGACTTAGGCCTGCAGGAAGGGCAGATAGACATGATCAACCTCAGGGATCACGTAGCTTCCGTCAATGAGGGCGAACCCGGTGATCTGGCAGTCAAGGGGGCCAAGCTCGTTCAGGCCTCGGCCGCCGGGCTCAAGGCCCTGGTCCCCTCTCCCAAGCAGAAGGTCAATATCGACGGGCCTGTCATGATCCTGGGCGGGGGCATTGCGACCTATTCCGCCGCCCAAGAACTCGCACACGCGGGGATCGATGTGGTGATGGCCGTGTATACAGAGGACATCGAGGACGAGATACGGATCCTTCACGAGAGATACCCGGGGGAGCGCCGTTACCACGATCGCCTGATGAAGCTCATGACCGAGGTCGAGGAGAGCCCTCACATCAGGAGGATCTCGGTAGGTGAACTGGAGGAGGTGATGGGGACGGTGGGAAACTACACCGTGACCTTCAGCGCTGAGGGGAATCAACCCCCGCGGATTTACAAGGCCGGGGCCATTATCGCGGCCCTGGACGGTGAAATGCTCAACCAGGGGACTGATTTCGGTCATGACGGCAAGCGGGTGCTCTGCCACACGGAAATGGAGGAGCACATCTGGCTCCACGGCGTTCCGGCCCATCCGGTCGTCTTCTGGATTAACGACCAGGAGACCGATCAGCCCGACTACGCCTCACTGTCCGCGCGAACAGCATGGAACATGGCCGTCTACATTCGGGAGAACAACAGGAAGTGTGAGCTGACAATCCTTTACAATGAACGGATCGCCCCGCCCTTGAATGCCGAGGAGAGGGCCCGGGCCCGCCGGGAGAACATTCAATGGGTCCCTTATGACGGGACCGTACGTCCGACGGTGCAGGACGGCTACATCACCTACAGTGAGCCCGGAAGCCAATTGGAGAGGGAGCTGGCCTGGAAGCAGCTGGTGCTTTCTCCGCGGCGCCACCCGGGTCTGGAGCAGCTCAAGCTGGCCCGGATTCTGGGGCTTCATGTGCACGGAGAGGACTTCCTGGAGCGCAACCCGCAGATGGTGCGTCCGGAACAGGTGGGCATGGAAGAGAAATTCCTGGCAGGTTCCGCCAGGCAGCCGTGCGACCTGCGGGAAACCCTTCGCCAGGGGCGTCGGGCCGCCCACAAGACCGCGGAGATAATACTGAAAGCCAAATCCGGCGAGCTTTTCGCCCCCAGAATGGTCTGTCTGGTGGATCCGGAGAAATGCATAGGGTGCGGACTGTGCAAGGAGATCTGTGATTGCGGCGGGATTGCGCCCGTGGAAGGCAAGGGGGGCGGCATCCCCCGCGTGGTCGACCCCATGACCTGCACGGGCGGGGGCACATGCGCCGCCGCCTGTCCTTACCATGCCCTTGTGTTGCAGAACAACACGACCTCGCAGAGGGAGGCCCGCATATCCGTATTGGCTCGGCAGTTGGCCGAAAACGAGGTCATGGGTTTCGGCTGCCGATGGGGCGGGGGTGCCGCAGCGGACAATGCCGGGGTGCGCGGGATTCAGTACAACACGAGATTCCACCTTCTGGAAGTGGACTGCATCGGCCAACTGGACGCCACGGTCATGGGCAGGGCGTTCAAGGACGGGGCCAACGGCCTGTTGCTCCTGGGATGTCCTCCTGAGGAGTGCCACCACAGTTACGGGCTGGACCACACGTGGAGCCGTGTGCTGCTGGTGAAAAAGCTGTTATCGCTTATCGGCCTGGATCGTGACCGTATAGCCTTGGCCCACATGGATCTGAATAACCCCGAACAACTGGCCAGAACCGTGGACCGGTTCACGGCCATGATCGATGAACTGGGTCCCGTTCCGGACGATGCGGAGACCAAAGCCAAGCTGAGCGATCTGTACGATACGCTCAGGACCCCGCGTGTGCGCTGGGTGCTGGGCGCCAGCCTGAGACGGCCCTGGGAGACCACATATCCCACGGACCAGCGTAACGCCCTCGCCTATGATGAGACCTTGACGGATGTAGTAAAAGAAGAATTTCTGCGAACGCGGGTGTTCAATTTCCTCAAACGCGAATCCAGGACTCTCCACCTGAGTGACATTGTGGACTCGATCCGGGAAGAGAAGCAAAGCGTACTGAACTGCCTAAAGGACCTCTCGGAAGAGGGCATGATTTCGAGGATCTACAGGGACAGGATTCCTTATTACACGCTTCAGTGAGGCGTTGGGAAAACACTCATGCTTCGCGCCGGCGATCCTTTTCGCTGCTGATCCGCCGGTGGTGAAAAGGAAACGCGGCTATTCTTCATCAAAGTATGATGCGAGCAGTTTCCGGGTCTTGACGACATTCATGTTGAGGCCCAACTCCTTCCGGTCAAAACCCATTGCCAGGCCTAAAACCTGGGAGAGATAGAGGACCGGGAGATCATAGTTTTTATTAAAGGCCGCTCCGATACTCTTTTGGTTGCTGTCAAACATCACTGAGCAAAAGGGGCAGACAAGGCAGATGGCATCGGCCCTTGCCAGAGAAATGTCGTCCAGTTTTTCCTTGGCTACGCTGAGGGCCGTCTGTTCGTCCACCGGAAGCACCGGGCCTCCGCAACACCTGTTTTTCCCGAGATAATCCACGGGTTCCGCTCCGGCCAACGCCACAAGGGCGTCCAGGCTTCGTGGATTATCCACATCGTCAAAGTGGTCGTATATCTCCGAAGGCTTCAGGTAATGACACCCGTAATGGTTGGCGATTCGGAGCCCTTTCAGGTCCTTGGTCAAATGGGGCCTGATATGCTCCGGCCCGATGTCTTCGTAGAGAATGCGGGCAAAGTGCCGGACCGTGATGTCCCCCTCAAATTGAACTCCGACCTTTGCCAGCCGTTTGTTTACGGCCAGCCGTGCCTCATTGTTTTCGGCCAGATAATGGGCCGTCTCCGTCAATGATGATGCACAGGAGCTGCACAGAGCGCAGACATCCAGCCCTTCTTGTTGGGCCAGGGCCAGGTTATAGGCGGCCAGGACCAGGGCGGTCTCCCGGTCCGAACTCTTGATGGGAAAACCGCAACATATGAACCGGTCCAGATCCACCAGTTCGATGCCCAGTTGCCCGGCCACCTTTCTCGCGGACATTTCGTAGTTCCGGGACCGTGCCGGTATGGTGCACCCCAGAAAAAGGGCGTAACGCAATGGAGCCTTCAATAAAACCCTCGCTCACAGGACTGGTTCGTTTATCCCTGTCACGGAAAGAGCTGTTCGGCTATATCGCAGTGGGTGGGCAGTACCGGCAGGCCGGCTTTTTTCCGTTTCTTGCTGTCAAAATCGTCCAAGGGGTAGATGCGCCCCTCCTTCCTCACGACGTCCTGCTGTGCCCGAATCCCTGTGGGCATGTGCCCTGCCTGGACCGCCGTGTTTTTCAAGAGCGTCATGAGTTCGGTAATACGTACACCCTGGGGGCAACTCTCCTGGCATGTGTAGCAGCCGGAGCAGAGCCAGAGAAAATCGCTTTCCAGGATCTCGTCCCTGAATCCATAGACACCCATGCGAATGATTCTGGCGGGATCGAAACGGTTGTCTACAGCCCTGATGGGGCAACCGGCAGAACAGGTCCGGCAGGCCAAACAGGCCGTAAACAATCTGCCTTCCGGCTGCTGGAGGAGTTCATTTCTAAAAAATGGATCCGTCTTTTCAAAATCGAGAATCGTCATTCCTCTCACCCTTCCTCCCCGGTCAGAGGCAGGTAGCAATGGAAGGTGCTTCCTTGGTCGGGTTCGCTTTCGACTCGGATCTGCCCGTTGTGGGCCTCGAGAATGCTTTTGACGATGGGCAGCCCCAGGCCCGTGCCCGTAATGAACATGGTCTTCTCGTTCTTGACCCGGTAAAAGCGATTGAAGATTTTGTCGATTTCCTCCTTCGCAATGCCGATGCCCGTGTCCTGGACGCTGATGCGCAGGTAGTGCCCCTCGGTCCGGGCTGAAACCGTGACCTGGCCCCCTTCCGGTGTATAGTGGATGGCATTGGTGATGAGGTTGGAGAGAACCTCCTCCATGTTGGGCCGGTTCGCCACCACCGGCGGCAGGTCCGGCAGGGGCTCCAACTCCAGGCGGACCTGCTTCTTTTGTGCCGCGGCCTCGTGAAAGGCCGTCTGGTCCGCCAGAAGCGCAGCCATGTCAAGGGTCTCCTTTTCCTGTGTGATCAGTCCGGACTCGATCCTTGCAAGGTCAAGGAGCTCCGATGATAGATCGGTGAGAGCGGTGATCCTCTGGGAGGCCCGATCCAGGATCTCTTTCTGCTTTTCGGTGACCTCTCCGGCCAGGCCGTCTTGAAGCACCTTGAGCTGGGCCAGGACAGAGTTCATGGGACTCCGGATCTCATGGGCCACCATGGACACGAAGTCGGATTTGATGCGGTCCATTTGCTTGAGGGTCGTTATGTCGTGCAGCAGCGTGAGGGCGCCCAGATTACGGCCGAGGCGGTCGCGAAAAGGGACGCAACGGGCCCCCAGAACGATTTCCTGGTCGTCTCCATCAGCCTCGAAGCTGAGCTCTTCGGTCAGCTCTACGAAACGGTCTTCCGGCATGGCGAGGGCCTGATCAATCATTTCCATCAACCTTTCGTCGCGGACGCAAGAGGCCGCGCTCCGGCCGATCACGGCCTCTCCATGGTAGCGCATCATTTTCAGGAAAGCCGGGTTGGCCAAGGCCACCCGCTTGTCGACATCCGTTGCCATGACCCCGCTGTCCAGCTGATTGACGAGGACCCGTATCCGTGACTTTTCGTGGGCGATATCCTGCAGCGTTCGAGTGTACTCGATGGCCTTGTAGACCACCAGCCGGAGCTGGTCCGGTGCGAACGGTTTGGGGATGAAATCGAAGGCGCCTTTCTTCATCGACTCGATGGAGTGCTCGACCGTGGCATACCCGGAGATCACAATTATCACGGTGTCCGGATGGAGGGCCTTGACGTGCCCCAGGACATCGAAACCGGACAGGCCGGGCATCATCAGGTCCAACAGGATGATATCGTAATGGGCATCCTCGATAATCTCGATGCCGCGCTTGCCGTCTTCGGCACGGGCCACTTCGAACCCTTCCCCGGTCAGGACCTTGTAACATCCGTCCCGGATCCGCTTTTCGTCGTCGATAACGAGAATCCGTGGATTGAAGGGATGTTGCGTCATGGTATTTTCTTTCACCGTGCTGTTCCTTTTCCGATAAGTAACTCATGAATGAGCAGGACTCGTGAAGCGCCCCTGTCTTCCTCGTCTACTCTTTGACTTTCTTCCTGATGTTCGTGGTGAAGCTTCAAGTTTTTTCTTGAGCAAGCCGGGCGGTTATAAGGCCGGCGCTAAGGCTGATTTGAACTCAAAATTACGTATCGGCGTTTTCAGGAACAAAGAGGGGGAGCTCGATCAAAAACGTCGTTCCTTCCGGACCCGTCTTCTTGATGGAGATTTCACCACCGTTCTCTTTCACGATCCCGTATGCCGTGCTCAATCCGAGGCCCGTTCCCTTTCCCGCTCCCTTTGTTGTATAAAACGGGTCAAAGACCTTGGAGATGTTTTCTTCTGGAATGCCGCACCCGGTGTCCGAGATCTCCACATATACCTTCCTGGCCGGTTTGTTTCGATAGGTACGAAAGGTCAGCGTTCCTCTTCTTTCCATTGCGTCAATAGCATTTATAACCACATTTATGATCACCTGACTTAGCTGATTTCTGTCTGCATGAATCAGCATCATATCCTCGGAAAGCTCTTTATTGACAGCCATGTTGATGAACAGCTTTTGGTCGCGAATGAGGCCCAGACCCTGCTCCACAAGGGAGTTGACCTGAAACACCTCCTTTTCGGGGGCCGCCTGGCGGCTGTAAGCCAGCAGGTCCTTGATGATGTTCTTGCACCGGTTGGCATCCTCGAGAACGCACTCCAGGTCCTCCCGGTAGTCGTTTTCCGAATCGAGCCGCTCGAGAACCATGTTGAGGTAGAGAAGTATGCCTGTCAGGGGATTGTTGAGTTCGTGGGCCACACCTGCCGCAAGCTGTCCCAGGGAAGCCATCTTCTCGGAATGCATCAAGCGGTTCTGGGTGTCCTTCAGCTTCCGCTCAACGGCAAGTCGCTCCCTGAGGTCGTTGTAGATCCCCATGGTGGCGACCTCTTCCTCGCCCTCATAAATGATGGCCGCCGTCATCTCCACTGGAATCAATTCGCCGGACGCATCGATGATATCGACCTTGGTGGGGGGCATCTTCCCTTTTCCCCCGATCGATTCGTCCCGGAGCATCCGCATGATCTCACGGGCCTTCCCCTGCGTATACACCTGCTCAACGTTCTTCTTGCCCAGGACCTCCTCCATGCGATAACCGAACAGGTCTTCCGCGGCCCAGTTCATGAACAGGATCTCCCCGGTCCGATTTGCCGCCACGATCGCGCTGGGTGAGCTCTGGAGCACACCTTCGAAGAACTCCTTGGTCTCCCGGAGCTCCCTCTCCAGGATCTTGAGCCGGGTGACATCCCGAATGCTCTCCATGATGTAGAGGACCCGCCCCTCCTCGTCCAGGATGGGTGAGAAGACGCGGTCTTCCCAGCGCTCTCCGTCTCCGCCGAACGTCGACCGCATGACGAGGCTCCGTGGTTTGCCGTCCTCTATCACCTGGGTGAGCGGGCATCGGTGCACGATGCAGGGTTCGTCGGATTCGTAAAACAGCTCGTAGCACTTCTTGCCGACGATGCCTTCAAGAGGGCCGAACTTCTCAATAAAGACCTGGTTGACATTCATGATGGTCTTGTCGGGATGGAGGATGAGGGTAGGGAAGGAGAGTGAGTCAAAGACCCGCATTCTCCAGTCCTTCTCCTCGGCGATCTTGTCGTGATTCCCGGTCATTCTTATTTGCTCCTCTGAGCGTGTCGCCTCAGGTCTCCGTGGGACCTTCGGGCATCAGCGCTCGGGCCGCAGAAAGGCCTTTGACAAGGCTTCCCTGGCTTTGCCCATCCAGGCCTCGGACAGCGCAAGGTAAATGGAGGAGGCCGAGCAACTGATCGCAAGAATCGGCACGCCACAGTCCGTAAGCGCCCTCAAGGCCGCGTCGGCGATGCCGTACCGGTCCCCGAAATGAGGTCCGTAAAAATGTATCAGGCCGGCGGGGGACCGGCTGGAGACGTTTTCGGACGCCCCTTCCCCCAAAATATTCCTCAGGCGACGGATCGTTTGATCCTCACATCGCTGCTTGACAAGAAGACCGAACTCCGTGGGCCGGCTTGCGAGGCCCTGGCCCAGGACCAGAAGCATTCCCATATCGGATTCACCCATGTCCCGTATGCCGGACCCCAAACCCGAAAGCGCTTCAGGGGATGCGCTCCACTGGACCAGGGCGAGCCCGGTGACCTCGCTGAACCCATAGGTCTTGATCCGGTCTTCCCAGTAGACGGCGATGGTTTCCATCCCTTACCCCCGCTGTGTTCCTGCTGCGGCTCATTCGTCCTGTCCGGTTTCCGGCCGCACTACCGATTATTCGGAGGCTCCTCCTTGCGCCTGATCGGGCTTTGGGTAACATGGAAATGTGTACGAATCGGTCTCTGGTTGGGCGGCAGCTCGAGGAACACTTCCAGGGCGGCCGCGGCCTCGTCTAGAACAGCGTGATCCAGGACAAAGGTGAGTGGGGCCAGGGATGATGTCAGCCCATGGACGGTAAGCCCGGCCTTCCCCAGTGCATGTAGGGACAACCCGAGAATCCGCAGGCTGGACTGATGGGGGAAGACCGATAGGAGGCCCACGGAGGGAACGATTTCTACATACCCGGTCAGCTCCGGGTCTTCCTCGAGAAGGGCCTTCACCCGGGCCTGCTCCTCCACCCCAACGCAGCAGGACGCCTGGGAGCGGCCGCTGCCGCAGATCGCGGAGATAAAGGGCAAGTTGATGCGGTTCAACGCCAGAATACTGCACGTCCTGGACAGGGCGTATTGATGTCGGGGGTGGTTCGCCAGGTTCACCAGGGCGAACTCCCCGATTAACTTGATTCCCTCGATCCGAATCTTTTCCACCTTCCGCGATCGCCGACCGGCATACCGCAGGACAGATGCGCCGGCTACGAGGTGTAGGAATCGACGATGTCCATCAGCTTGTCCAGGTCGATGGGCTTGGGTATGAAATCATCCGCCAGGGTGGTGATTCCATCCCGGTGCATGTATCGTGTCGTGGTTACGGCCTCCCCCACCGCTGTCAGAAGGACTACGGTAATGTCCTTGTAGTCGGGGTCATTCTTGATTTCATCGCACAACTGATACCCGTTCTTGTTCGGCATCATCACATCGAGTATCACAAGTTTCGGCCGTTCTTCCTTGATCTTGTCCCACGCCTGGACACCGTCATAGGCCTTGGCAATCCGGAACCCCTTGCTCTCCAGCTTCATGGACACGGCCTCCACCAGGTCCGGATCGTCGTCCACCACGAGAATGAGCTGCTTGTCCGTCATTGTTTGTCTCCTTCAAAATTATTATATCACACCTCGGGCCTGGGAAGAAGCCCCGCCTTCTCCACGATCTCCGGGACCTTCTGCTCCCACTCGATGGCCATGATGTGAAAACCGCTCACACCCTCGACCTCTTTCAACCGCTGCATGTCCTCCACAGCGATCTTGATCCCCTCCTCGGCCTGCTTCTCCTTGGGGACCCCGGCCATGCGTTTCACTACGTCATCGGGAACGTCCATACCGGGCACCCGGTTCTTCATGTACTTGGCCATACCCGCCGATTTCATAGGGGTGATGCCCGCCAGGATGTAGACCTGTTCGTGGAGTCCCCTGTCCCGGACCCCTTCCATCCACTTTTCGAACTTGTCCAGATTGTAGATGCACTGGGTCTGGATGAAATCCACGCCGGCCTTCACCTTTTTGGCCAGTCGGGGGACCCGCAGCTCGAAGGGGTCGGCAAAAGGATTGGCGGCCGCGCCGATGAACATCTTCGGGGGGTTCAGGATGTCGTCTCCCCCCTGGAACTTGCCGTCGTCCCGCATGGTTCGGACCGTCTGGATGAGCTGGATGGAGTCCATGTCGTACACGTTGGCGGCCGTGGGGTGGTCCCCGAACTGGGGGTGGTCCCCGGACAGGCAGAGCATGGTGTTGATGCCGTGTGCATAGGCCCCGAGGATATCGCTCTGCATGGCCAGGCGGTTGCGGTCCCGGGTGACCATCTGCAGGATCGGATCCAGGCCCATCTGGGCGATCAGGATGCAGGCCGCAAGGCTGCTCATGCGCACGACGGCCGTCTGGTTGTCAGTTACGTTGATTCCGTCCACGACCCCCCTGAGCAGCTCAGCTTTCTCTTTAACTTTCTCCGGCACGGCGCCCCTGGGGGGGCCGCACTCCGAGGTGACCGCCAGGTTGCCGGATGTCAGAACCTTTTCCAGTTTGCTTTCGGTTTTCATGAGGCCAGATCCTCTCTGATTATTCTTCGGGGACCGCCGTCCCGGCTTGTTCGCCAATCCTTGGGAGGGGTGATGTCCTCGTAACGGCTTTCCAGTCCCAGGGCCTTCAGGCGGTCCCAGATCAACTGCCACGCACAATCCACGTCCGGGCTGATCTCGCATTTGCCGTTGGTGGAACCCCCGCAGGGACCGTTGAGCAGCCGCTTGGAACACCGGGCGATGGGACAGATCCCCCCGGTCAAGCCGAGCAGGCAGTCTCCGCAACCCTGGCAACGCTCCGCCCAGACACCCTGGCGTTCCGAGGCCCCCATGAACTTGGTGTTCACCGCGGGAAAAACAGGTGTTTCCCTGAAGCGTTTGGCCACTTCCTGGACCCCGCACCCGCAGGCCATGGAGAGAACCGCGTCAGCCCGATCGATGGATGTAACCAGCTCCTCCACATACTCCGGATCGCACTGCCTCTCCAGGGTCATCTCGATCAGGTCCAGGGTCCTTCCTTCCTTCATGCGGGCCATCTGGAGCGCGGAGGAGAGCAGGGCCACCTCCTTGCGCCCGCCGGCCGCACACACGGTCACGCACTCATTGCAGCCCACGAGAATGATGCGGTCGTAGGGCTCGATGTACGCGAGGATTTCTTCAAGGGGTTTCCGCTCAGCTGTAATCATGTCCTTTTGTCTCCTTGGTCGTTACTATGAAGCCACGGCGGCCCGGGCCTGCCCGGCCAGGGTTTCCTTGACAGGGTTGGGTCCCAGGTTGCGGATCTTGTCCGTGAACTCGCCGGCGATTCGGGCGAACCGTTCCCCCATGCCGGCGGAAAGCATGACCATTTCCACCCGGTCCGGCCCGATTCCGACTTCGTCCAGCATGGCTTTGACATGCGTGACCCGTTTGGCCGCCTTGACGTTGCCGTCCTTGAAATGGCAGTCCCCTTCGAGACATCCGGCCACGATCACGCCGTCCGCTCCCTTTTCCAGGGCCCGCATGATATGAATGGCCCCGACCTTTCCGGAGCAGGGGACTTTTATGATTTTGACATTCGGGGGATAACTAAGTCGCATAGTCCCGGCCATGTCGGCCGCCGTATAGGCACAGTAATGACAACAGAATGCGACAATAACAGGATCGAACTCTTTCATGCGAACGTTCCTTCCAGCAGGCCGTACAACTTGGCCAGGATCTGATCGTCTTCGTACTGCATCAACTGAATGGCGCCCGCCGGGCACTCGGCCGCACACAGGCCGCATCCGTGGCACTTGGCGGGGTCGATTTCCGAGTAACCGTCCGCGTTGATAAAAGGCACATCAAAGGGGCAGATGCGCACGCAGATCAGGCATGCCGCGCACTTTTCTCCCTGGACCTTCGCCACCGAAGCGCCCAGGTTGATCACGTCCCTGGCCAGGAGGGTCTGGGCCCTTCCGGCAGCGGCCTGGGCCTGAGCGATGCTCTCACTGATGGACTTGGGGGAGTGGGCCGTGCCTGCAACGAAAAACCCCGGCGCTGCGAGGTCCACGGGCCGCAGCTTGATATGGTCCTCCAGGAAATACCCGTCCACCGTCCGATTGAGGTGAAAGATGGAGGCGAGGTCCTCGGTAGCCTCGTCGTCGGCCATAAAACCGGTGCTCAGGGCGAGGCAGTCCGCCTCGACACGGATTCTTCGGCCCAGGACCGGATCGGTGAAGGTGACCTTCACCCGGTCCCCGGCGGCCTCCACCTCGGGTTCGTCGTCCGGTTCGTAGTGGACGAACACGACTCCCCTCTCCCTGGCCCTGCGATAGGCGTCCTCCTGGAACCCGTAGGTCCTCATGTCCCTGTTGAGGACGAACACCCTGGCCTCAGGGTTGGCGTCGAGAATGCGCAGAGCGTTCTTCACCGCCGACTGGCAGCATACGCGCGAGCAGTTGGGGTTGTCTTCGCAGCGGGACCCGACACACTGGATCATGACTACGTTTTTCCATGAACGGACATCGTCGGTGCGATCCTCGATCAGTCCGTCCAGGTCCAGCTGTGTGAGCACAGCCTTGTGCTCGTCCAGGAGATAGGCCTTGGGCCGGCGTGGCGGGGCGCCTGTAGCCAGGATGGCGGCCCCGTGGGTGAGCTGCCGGTAGGCCAGCCTCGGTCCGAACTGAAGGCCCGTCTTGAACATGCCCGGCATGCCGGAGTGGTCCACTATGACGGCGTTGAGGAGCAACTGTATGTTGTCGTGGTTCTTGACCCGCTCGATGAGGCCCTGCATGTATGCCTGGACGTCCTCGCCTTCCAGGGTCTTCCTGATGCCGCCGGCCACGCCGCCCAGCGCTTCGGATCGTTCCACCAGAAAGACCTTGTACCCCTTGTCGCCGAGCCTGAGGGCGGCGTTCATGCCGGTCACGCCGCCGCCGACCACCAGTATGTCCTTGTTCATGGGGAGTACATGCTCGGTGAGCGGGCGCGAGAGTGCGGCGCTCGAGACCGCCATCCGGATCAGGTCCTTGGCCTTGAACGCCGCTTCTTCCGGGAGGTTTCCATGGACCCAGGTGTCCTGGTCTCTGATGTTGGCGATCTCCACCAG
>JAWLEX010000031.1:0-27257 GCA_041685835.1 Desulfatiglandales bacterium | reverse complement strand
GGTCCTCCCCCTGCAAGTTTGCTGACGCCGGATGGGCACGAATTAGTTTCCATCCAGAAATGGTCTTTTTTGCCAATCTCGGCGTCAATCTGCGAGGTTGCTTGTGCGGCGTACTTCAGTACGCCTCCGCGCAACCTCTTGATCTCCTTGATATTGACAAAAAATCCTCATTTCTGAATTGGAAACTTCCCAGTGCCCAAAAAGCGTTTCTGGATGGGCACGAATTAGTAAAAAGCCTCACCACCGGTCATGAATCTCACAATATCAATATTGACGGCCCCGCTTCCTTATGTAATCGGCCAGGACGGCCACGGATTGGAATGCAATACGGCCCTCTTCCGCGTTCCGAATCTCCACGCCGAAGTGCATCTTGACGAGCAGGACCAGTTCTATGGCATCGAGGGAATCGAGCCCCAGGCCCTCCCCGAAAAGGGGGGCATCATCGGAGATGTCCTCCGGTGTGATTCCCTCGATGTTCATCTCTTCCGAAATGATCCGCTTGATCCTGTCCCGTATATCCATAGGCCTATCTCTCCCTGCCCGTCATTTTAGAGTAATGTAACAAGATCTCGATATTTTTACGACCCTGAGGAGCGGGCTCGACCCTCCCGCGTTATCACAAAGGCCGTTCCATAGACCATCCCGCCGACAGCCAACCCCAGCACCGGCCCCACAAACAGGGATCCTATGAGCCACTCGTAGAGCCTCTCCAGTGCCTGGTACCCGAGGGTCTGAAGAGATACCTCTGTAAGGAACCGGCCATGCCTCATGAAGTAACCCGCTTCAATGCAGAGGGCCGGAACAAATGGAGGCATGCACAACTGGCTTGCCGCAACCGCCGCAATCCGGTTCAGGCGCATGAACCCGGCTGAAAAGAGGATGGTCACTGTGTGGAATCCAATGAGGGGAAGTGCGCCCAGAAAGACCCCCAGGGCGGCCGCAGCGGCAAGCCTGCCCGGAGAGGCGTCACCCTTCATGAGCATACGCATGGAGCGAACAGGGTGCACAATAGACGCCTTTGGGCCGTCTTCCCCGGAGGTCCCGGGGAGCCTGGAGTGGGGCCGGGGCAGCATTGAGCGCATGCTGAGCCTGGTGTTGAGAAGGGCCAGGCGCGCGTTGTCCCGCAGTAAATGGAAATGGGAGACATACAGGTCCCCGGGGGGATAGATCACGGACACCTCCACATCTCTAACCTCCACCCCGGCCCATACGGCCCTTACCAGCACCTCGATCTCAAAAGCAAAGCCCTTCTCCCGAAGCGGCAGGTGCAGGAGCACATCCACGGGATAGGCCCTGAAGCCGCTCTGGCTGTCCCCGATCGAACGGCCGGTGTGGACGCGAAACCAGAAATTGGAAAAGCCCCTTCCAAAACGCCTCGACAAAGGGGCCCCGACGGTCTGAAAATCCCGTTTTCCCACCAGGACGGCCTCCGGGTGCTCCTCAACGGCATGGAGAAAACGGTCGATTTCGGCCGGATTGTGCTGGCCGTCGGCATCCAGGGTTATAATGTGCGTCACTCCCATGGAGTGCGCTTGTCGTGCCGCGGTGATAAGGGCCGCCCCCTTTCCACGGTTTCTGTCGTGCCGCACCACGCGAACCGGCATGCCGCCGAGCACGTCCTCTGCGCCGTCCGTGCTTCCGTCATCCACAACCAGGACCCGGTCATGGACCTCGAGGGCCCCCTCAACAACCTTGCGAAGGGTTGCCGCGTGGTTGTAAACCGGGATTACGATAAGGATTTCTTTCATAAAGCCCCGCACCCTCTCACCGTGCCTCAATGCACTCGGTCCTTATTCCCTACTCCAAAAGCAAGAGTCTTTTCAACTCCCTTATCCGAGGCCTTCACCGGAAGATCAGTTGTCTCAACAAGAAGAACACGAATTCCCGGCCCGGCAAACCGGCACTTCCATTGAAGAAACGATTTACCATAGCTCAAAAGCTCAACACCTCTTACCTTAAACACCTGAACACTTAACAGCTATCATCCGCCTCACCAAACACCGCTGTTATGCCGTTTGACGATGATACAACGAATAGGTTAATATCTGTGTTTCCGGATGGCTTTAAACAGGCAAAAAATATCCACCCTTTCTGGATGGACACTAGACTGACCACTTACACGACTCACGGTTTCCGCCCATGAAGACATTCTTGATGAATCTTCTGCTCAGCACGAGCCGGCTTACCGGAGGGTGGTTTCTTCGAACTGTCGCATATGTGATTACGGGCGGATACTTCCTGTTCAGGCCGAACCGGGTCAGAGCCGGCATGGGGCTCTACAAAGCCCTTTTTCCGCAACGGGGCCGTGCTTATCACCTTTATGCGGTGTGGCGGCAGTTTGTGGACTTCACCGCCTCATATTGCGATCGCCTGGAACTGGAGCAGGGAAGGGAGATCCACAGGACGGAAGAGGGGTGGCCCCTTCTCGAGGAGGCGTCGGAGCAGGGGAGAGGAGGGATACTGCTGGTCTCTCACTTCGGCAACCTGGAAATCGCCGCCCGGCTGCTAAGGCGAAAGGGCCTCCCGGCTCTCCTGCTCATGGGGGAAAGGGACCCGAGACAGGTGGCCAGGCAGCAACGTGAGGCCATGAAGAAGGAAGGCCTGAACATCCTCCTGTCCTCACCCCAAGGAGGGTCTCCCTTTGACGGGCTGGAGGCCCTCTATCACCTCCGTGACGGCGGATTTCTGGCAATGGCCGGGGACCTTGCATGGCAGCCCAGGCCCCGGCTCGTGGAGGCCCCGTTTCTGGGAAAGACGATCCTTCTTCCAGAGGCCCCGCACGCCTTCGCCTTGGTGACAGGGGTCCCTCTCTTCACGCTGTGGGTATTTCGAAAAGGGAGGGCCGCCTATCAAGTGGTGGTCTCGAAACCACGCTATGTGGAGGCCCCCTCTCGAAAAGAACGGGCGGAAGCGATTCAGCGATCTGTTCACCTGTACGCGCAGGAACTGGAAACGGCCTTGAAAAATCACCCATGGCAATGGCATGTCTTTGAACCTGTTCTACAATAATGTCCCCGGCTCCTCATGAAACGCTTGGGGAACGCTCAATTCAGGAGGAACCCTGTGACTTGTGCGATCAAAAGCGATACGCGCAACACGCCCTATGCGGACGGCGGCCTCCGGGAAGGGATGGCCGAGGGCTGCAGGAGCGTCGTGATCTGGGCCGATGTCCTGGACCGGATCAATGTGTTTCCAGTGCCCGACGGCGACACCGGGAGGAACCTTGCCGTCAGCCTGGCTCCCCTTCAGCGTGACATAACCGACCGCGAAGAACTGAAGACCCGCATCCTCGCGTCTGCCCGCGGCAACTCGGGCAACATCGCCGCCCGCTTTTTCTGCGGTTTTTTGGAGGCCGAGGCCCCCCGGGACCTTCCCGAGGCTTGCCGAAAAGGACGGGACCTTGCCTATGCGGCCTTGAAGCACCCGAAACAGGGCACCATCCTGAGCCTGTTCGACGCCCTGGTGGGGGCCATGGAGAAGACCTCTCCGGAACAAACCAAGGACTGGGCGTTCGTGGTGACCCGAGGGCTGGAATCCGCAACCGTTGCCACCCGGAATCAACTGCCCGAGCTCGAGTCCGCAGGCGTGGTGGATGCAGGCGCCCTGGGCATGTTCCTCTTTTTCCGGACCTGTTTTATGGCCATGACCGGCTGTGAAAATGATCCCGAGACCCTGCCCGCGCCGCTCAGGCCATTTTTGCGTCCCGTCGAGACCTGGCAGGCCGATATGAGCGAGGGATACTGCCTGGATGCCGTTATAAGACCCGACGATCGCGGCGGGGAGACTGTCGACGCCTTGGCCGGCTTGGGGGGGGATAGCGCCATTGCCACGACCCGCGGGGAGGTCCTCAAGATCCACTTGCACACGAGTGATCGAGGAAAGGCAAGGGAGGAGCTCGAAAAGATCGGCGAGGTCGTGGGCTGGGCCTCGGACGACCTGGCCCTGCAGACCCGCCGGTTCACACGGCCCGTGGTTCACCAGGCCCTTCACATCGTCACCGATGCGGCCGGATCCATTCAGCGCCCTCAAGCGCTGGATCTGGGGATCACCCTGCTGGACAGCTACATCCTGATAGGCGAAGAGAGCCTGCCGGAGACATGCGTGGACCCGGAGCGTCTCTTCCCGGCCATGAAGTCCGGGACCAGAGTCTCGACATCCCAGGCCTCGACCTGGGAGCGGGGACGGGCCTATGGAAAGATCCTGGATCTCCATTCTCGGGCACTCTACATGACCGTGGGCTCCTTTTACACGGGCAATCACGAGGCCGCGTTGGACTGGAAAGCGGCCCATGACCCGGAGAACCGCCTCCTTCTGCTGGATTCAGGGGTGGCCTCGGGGCACCTGGGCCTGTCCGCCATGGCCGCGGCAAGGTTTTCCATGGCCGCGGGAGCACCCGAAGAGGTCGTGGAGTTCGCCCGCAAGGCCCTGGACGCGTGCGGTGAGATCCTGTTCCTGGACAAGCTCCAGTTCTTGGCCGCCGGCGGAAGGATGTCCAGGACGAGCGCCTTTTTCGGGGACATGCTCCATCTGAAGCCCGCGTTCAAGCCTACGCCGGCAGGGGCCGAAAAGGTGGCTGTCCTGAGGAACCTCAAGGACCAGATCGCCCTGGCCATGAAGACTTTGGGCCGGGACCTTGATCCGGACGAAAAGGCCGTCGTCATGGTGGAGCATACGGACAACCGTGACTGGGTCGAATCCGGGCTGATCCCCCTGATTCAGCAACAATTTCCTATCGCTTATATCTTTGCACAGCAGATCTCGCTCACCTCGGCCGCCCACATGGGACCCGGCTCGTGGGGGCTCGCTTTTCTACAACTGCCCGAACTGGAGCAAATGGAGCCGTTTTTCCCGTGATGGACAAGACCATCAGGGCGTTAAAGGGCCTGGGCATGGCCTTTATGTTCGGGACCTTCGGCCTGGGAATCTTCGTATTCCTGTTCGGGATTATCCCCCTGTCGTGGGTGTTGAACCGCTTTGCAGGAGAGAAGCCCCGGGTGGAGCGGGCCGCGAGGGTGGGTTTCGGGTGGTGGCTGGGATTCATGGGCGTGCTGGGCCTGGTTCGCAGCGCCCCGCACCGCGGAAATGTCTTCCCGGGACCCTGCGTTGTTGTGGCCAATCACCCGGGACTCTTCGACGTCCTGTTCCTCATCAGGGACATACCGTCACTCTCGGTCCTGGTAAAGGCCGGCCTGGCCCGAAAGCTTCCGCTGGGCCCGGTGTTGAGGGCGCTGGAGTACGTGCTGGTCCCCGATTATGACCGCGTCAACCCCCTGGACACAGCCGAGGAGACCCTCGATAAGATTCAAAAGGGCCGAAAGGTGCTCCTCTTTCCGGAAGGCACGCGGTCGCCCTCGGGGTCCCTGCGGCCTTTCCGGGCCGGGGCCTTCAAGATCGCCCGCATGACCGGGGCCCCGATCCAGCCCGTGCTCATTCGAAACACCCCGCCCTTCATGCCCAAGGAAGACCCCTGGTACCTGCCTCCCCGGCGGACATCATTGCTGGAGCTGGAATTCTGGGACCCCTTGCCTCCCCCGGAAAAGGGTGGGGAACGCTCATTCGCCCGCAGCCTGGAGCAGCGCTACCGGGAAGCGTTGGAACCGGCCTGATCCTCTGAGGCGGTCTTCTTCCTGAATACCCTCTTGGCCCTGGGATTGTGACGGCGATAGGTCCCATCCAGCATCTCCTTCTCGATAACCTTCATGAAGAGATCCCCCATCCGCACCTCGTGAGGCCGCTCCGCGTAAAAGGTGTCCCAGGCATAATGAAACAGCTCTTCCAGCTTCTGCGGGCTCATGTGCTTGGGCCGGTACACCACCTTGTCCGCTGTGTAATCCAGCCAGTTGTTGCTGAAAATGCGCCCCTCCTGCAACAATCTCTCGCGAATCGGGGAGTGGGGAAACGGCGTCAGGATCGTGAACTCCGCGACATCCAGATCGATTTCAAACAGGAAGTCGATGAGACGCTTGAGGTAGTCCTCATCGTGATGATCCAGACCCATCAGGATGGTCCCCTCTACTGAGATCCCGTGATCCTTGAGCCTTTGAATCCGCCGCCGCATGGCGTCGGTCATCTCGAAGATGGCCTGGTACACGTACCAGCAACCCGCATCCGCGGCCAGCCTGAGTATCTCGTCGTTGGAGAGCAGGGGATGGGACACCCACTTTTTCTTGAGGGGGATCATGGCCTTGAAGAGCTCCCTGAGCCAACGCTTGTCATTGGCCAGGGAGTTGTCCACAATGAAGAGCCGGTTGTTGGGAATGGACTCCATCTCCTCGATGACCTTGTCAATGGGGCGAGGCCGGAACTTCCGGCCGCCCAGGAATGCCACGCAACAGGGATCGCAGTTGAACCTGCATCCCCTGGACGCATGCACCAGGTCGAGCATCTGGACGCCCCGGTAGTTGTAGAGCTCCCGGTCCAGGATATCCCGGCGGGCCGTTCCAACCAGCCGGATGTCGGGCATCTCCGCCGGGTAGTCATAGACCGGCTTCAGCCGTCCCGCCTCCAGGTCGTCCAGGACCTCCTGAAACCTGCCTTCCACCTCGCCCAAAAACACGGAGTCGGCGTGCCGGGCGACTTCCTCGGCATGCAGCATGGTGGCGATCCCTCCGAAGATCACGGGCACCCCCATGGACCGGTATGTGCCGGCCAGCTCAAAGGCCCTTGGAAGCTGGCATGTAAGCATCACGGAAAAGGCCGCCAGATCGAATGAGGCGTCAAAGGTCATCTCCTGGAGGTTCTCGTCGGTAAACACGATCTCCACGTCATCCGGCACCTCAGCGGCGAAGACCACGGGCCCGTGCGGGGGCAGGTGGAACTCGTGCTGCCTCTCGAGCTTCGGCCAGCTCGGATATATCAGATGCATTCTCTTCATAATTCCATTTCCCTTCACCCAGGGGTTGTGTCTGTGATCAGTGACAGTGAGTCGTGACGGTGAAAAGGGCCGTGCCCGTGGCTCGTGGGCCGTGGGTTTTGTGTTTTTTACCCCTCAACACCTCTTGTTTAAGTCCCCTTCCTTCCACCGCCTCAGAATGTCCTCGAAAAACGGCGGAGGAAACATGCACAGATTCCGGTCCATGTCCAGCATCATCTGGACGGTGTATCCGGTTGTGGCCACCGTGCCCTCATGGTCGCGTATGACAAAGGAATGGTTGATGCGCGCGGCATCCGAGTAGTGCAGGGACGCCTCGACAACAAATTCCTCTTTAAGCTGAAGCGGCCTGTGGAAATCCGTGTGCAGCCTCTTTACAGGGACAAGGATGCCGTTTTTGTAGAAATCCATGTACCCTATGCCGTAGCGCTCTCCCAGGGCGTCCCGGGCTTCCTCGAAATAGCCGGCGTACCGGCCGTGCCACACGATGCCGATGGAATCGACCTCTTCGAATCGCACCTTTCGCCGAATCTCGGCCTTAAGGGGCGGAGGGTCCCCTTCACGTGCATGGAAGTAAGGCTTCATCATGGAACTCACTCCTCGAAAACAGGGGACAAGATGAATGAAGAGGCCGGTTCCCCCCGTGCAAACACCCTGGCCTCCACACCCGATCCGCCCTCGAGCCTCTTCATCACACACCGGACCTCGACCTCATCGCCGGGCACGATGGGAAGAGTGAACTTGGCCTTGTCCACGGACACGGTCGCATCGGTCACGCCTTTCCACACCTCCTCGGCCACGTGCAGGGCCGCCATTATCTGGACCACTGCAGGCAGAAGGGGCCGCTCCGGAAAGTGTCCCCTGAATCCGGCAAACTCCTCATCAAAGCGATAGCGTCCCACAGCGGCGCCTGTTTCGTCCAGAAAGGGTTTTGACACGGCCGCCGATCGAACGGCCTGTCTCAGCTGCTCCATGAGTTCACTTCCTGAGCCCGCCCTGAAGGGCCGGGATCACCAGCAGGGCAGATGGAACCGCCGCCCCGATGCCAAGGAGTACGGTGACTCCAATGGTGTGGAGGGCCGGGTGCGAGGCAAGGGCCAGAGCGCCGAATGCGGCCAGGGTCGTCAGCCCGGACACCAGGACCGCCTTTTCCGTGGCCGGCCCCTCTTCGCCGCTCTTGCGCATCACCATGAAGACACCATAGTCCACACCGAGACCTATAATCAAGACCGCCGCCACCATGCTGAAGACATTCAGCTGGATTCCCAGGAGGGCCATTCCGCCCATGGCGACGACAAGACCCGAACAAACCGGAACAAGGGCCGCCCCCATTCGGACCGCGCTGCGGAGAAGCAACCCGAGCAGTATGAGCACCATGCCGGCGGCGCCCAGGATGAAAAAGAGGAAGTCCCGCCCCAGGGCGAGGCTTATCATGTCCCCGAACGCGGCCGGGGAGATCACACTCACCTGGTGCATATCGCGGAACGCCTCGGCCAGATCAGGTCTCAGCTCAGGCGAGTCGGGTACCATGCTCAGGACCCGGACCCCGTCGACAGACTGGAGCACAAAGCTTCTCATGATCTCCTCCAGTCCCGCCGCAGCCAGGTCTTCCGGGCCGACCGAATGCGCTTCAGAGCCGACCCACTGGAAGAACGGGGCAAACGCGCCCCTGGAAAACCCCAGGCCCCGGCCCGCCTCCTGCAGGACCGCCCGGGCCTGTTGTAAGCGGGATTCCGACCAGAACGCACGCCAGCGCAGTTGGTTCTCCTCTTGCTTGGCCGGGGAAGGCATGAGAGGGGCCAAGCTCATGATGTCTGTCCCGGGCACCATGGTCTCGAGCCGTTCAAATACCAGGTCATTGACCGGAAGTACGGATGCCAGCTCTTCTCCCTCAATCACGATGAGCGCCCTTCCAAGGAGCCCTCCCCAGGTTCGGGTCAGGCGCTCTTCCAGCTCCCGGATTTCAGGCGGGGCCTTGCTCATCTTGCGAAGGTCCCCTTCGAATTGGAGGCCGACGGCCTGCCACCCCATAAACACAAGGAACACCGTCCAGACCCAGACGATCCACCGGGGCCGATGCCCATCGGGCATGGAAGTCCGGGCAGGCTCACCTTGAAGGGGACGGATCCCTTGTGGCAGCACGACCAATGAGATGACCAGGGCGCAGGCCATGCCGATCAGGGAAAAAACACCGAGCTGCCGCTGGGCCGGAATCGTACTGAGCAGGAGCACGCTGAACGCGGCCATGCTGGTCATCCCTGCGAAAAGGACCGGGACCCCTACCCGGCCCGTGACTTCAGCGGCGCGGTTCTTCCCGGACCGGCGAAGGGCAAAGTAGACGTGGATCCCGAAATCGATGGAAATACCCAGGAGCACGGCCCCGAAACCCAGGGTGACGGCGGAAACCGGGTCGTAGACCAGGGAAGTGCCTGCCACGGCTGCAAGAAGCGTGGAAGCGGGGACCAGCAGGATGAAGAGCCCGTTCATGGACCGGATGAACACCAGAAAAAGGAGGATCAGGGCCCCCGAGGAGAGGGAAAGGACCAGGAACAGGTCCCGGCGCACTGTCTCGGCGTTGGCCACGCTGTAGAGGTGCCCGCTGTAGAGGGTGGCCTCCATTGAGGGCGGCAGGTCCCGCGCCAGCCGGCTGAAGCCTTCGATCAGGGCCTTCCCTCCTTCCGGATCGGTCATGGGGACCGGCGTCCCGGCGATGATCAGCGCGTGGCGGCCGTCGTTGCTGACAAAGTGCCCGTCCGCGATGCGCATATCCGGTATCGGGCTCACGGACCTCATTTTCTCGAGGGCAAGGAGTCTCAATCCGAGCGGGTCCCGGCTCTCCATCCCCCTGCCCCCCCACCCTTCCAGAGAGCCGAGGCCGCGCAGGATTTCCTCGAGCCGGCCCCTCACCCGGTCCGGGTCCAGAAACTCGAGCGCCCGCAACCGGTCTTTCTCCGTGAAAAGGCTGGGCAGGACGTCGAGCAAAAAATCAGGCAGCCCTTTTCCCCGATCCAGCGGAGGACCGGTCATAACCCGGGTGAACAGGGGGGGCCCCATGCTCCCGGCCAGGCTGTCCGCGGCCCGCACAAGGGCCCCGGTCGAAACTTCCTGTTCAGCGCTCACCTGAATGAGGAGCTTGCCTGAAAGAGGCGATTCCTGCAGGAACCGGAAATGCCGGGCCGCCTCTGACGGTTCCCCGGGGATCATGGAGCGGATGTCCTCATCGACCCGCATGGCCTGAAGGGCGGCGAAGGACACAACCCAGAGGAGCACGACAAGGGCCGCTAACACCCGGCGGTGCGTGGAAAAAAACTTGAAGATCGAAGAAATAAGGGATGACGTGTTGCCGGCCCTCCGGGCCGGAGGTGATGGCGACCCTTTGGGTCGCGGCTGTTGAGCCGCTGAGCTGCTGAGCTGTTGAGCCAAGACAAGAAACCAGGGAATTAGTTGTTAAGGTGTTGCCGGCTCCGCCACGAGTCACGGACCACGGACACGGATTTTTTCACCGTCACCGACACAGATCACAGACACAGCCACACCGTCACCGTCTCGTTACCCGGACATTCAAAAAGGTAATGACCATGCGGTCGCCGCCGGTTTCGCGGATCTCGATCGCTTTCAGGTGGCTCAGATCCTGGGAAAAGGTCACTCGAATCCGGTCCAGGCGTTCAGCAACGGCCTCGGACATAGGTTCCAGTACCAATTCGACGGGCGAGTCTTTCAGGACGGATATGTCAAACCGCTCCCCGAGCCAATCAAAGTCCGCCCTAACCCATGCCAGGAGCTGTTCCATGAAGTGCCTGATGCCCGCCTCCGCCCCGGGTGGTGCGCCCTCCTTTTCATTACTGGAGCCCTTCCAGGTCTTTAGCCGGTCCCCGTCCGCCGAGAACCCGGCCCGCTCCGGCGAAAGGACCTCCCAACGCACAAAATCCGGGGCCTCGTAGCGGAACAGCCCGCTGGATCGAAGCGGTTCCTCCAGCATGGCCGTATGGCTCTCCTGTATGAACTCGCTCTCAATGGACACGATTCCGCTGAAGGCCTCGGTAATGCGCTCGAGGACCTCTTCGCCTGATCCTGACTCGGATTCCGCTGCACAGAAAGGTACCTGGACCCACAAAGGGGCGGCGGCGAGCAAAACCACCGCGGCAAGGAGAGCCGAGCCAAGGGTTTTTACGGAAACGCTCGGGGTCATGCCGGGCTCCAGACCTTTATAACGGCCCATGCAATGTCCTTTCCGGACAGTGCCACTGTCCCCTGTGCAACGGAAAAGTCTCCTAACGACTTCTCCGTCCGAACACCGACGACCAGGCGGTCACCGGGAAAGGCACTTCCAGGCGCCCTCCCCTTTCTAATCCCCACCAGGTACCCACCGCGTACGGGCCGGCCGTTTATGAGGTTCTCATAGCCTTTCACGGCGGCGTAGGCCTGGGCTATCATCTCGAAGAAGGCCGGCGGATACACCCCGCCCTTGTCTGCCAGGATAAAGCCGTCCTCATGAACCAACGCCTCCACAACCCCGCTTCCCGCCGCAGGGTCGCACTCCATGAGACGGTCCACGAGCTGCATGGGCGGACGGTGGGGTATGATCTTGTCCGCCGAAATTGGAAGGGTGAAGTCGATCATCACATCATCTCCAACTCCTTCGCCTTGTTGATCACAAACCGATGAATATCCCCCAGAGTCCTGATCTTCCGAATTTCTTCTTCGTCCCTGATCTTTATCTTGAAGGCATGTTCGAGGGCGATGACCATGTCCACCATGTCCAGGCTGTCGAGGCCCAGGTCGTCGAACAGCGTGGCCTCGGGCACCATGTCGTCCGGATCCAGCTCGAATTCCTCAGCCAGTGACGCATCGATACGTTCAATGATCTCCTGCTCAGTCATGCTCCATTCTCCGTAACACGATCGATGAGTTCACCCCGCCGAAAGCAAAGCTGTTCTTTAGGGCCCATGTCGTCTCCTGAAACTCCACGGCGGTTATGTGCCGAATGCCTGCACAGTCCGGGGCGACATTTTCGAGATTCAGGGTCGGGGGGATACAGCCCCGGTTAATAAGCTCGATCACGGCCACGATCTCGAGTGCCCCGCTTGCGGCCATGGTGTGTCCCATGTGTCCTTTCAGGCTGCTCACCGCCGTTCGAGGGCCGAACACCCGCCCAACGGCCTCGCTCTCAGCCCGGTCCCCCTGGTCCGTCCCGGTTGCATGGGCGTTGATGTAATCGATCCGGTCAGGCATCACCCCGGCGTCGTCCAGGGCCTTCCGCATGCAGATCTCCATGAAATCCGCATCGGGGTTCACCATGTTGGTGATATCGGACACGGTTGCGAACCCCGCCACTTCGGCCAGCACAGGGACGCCGCGCCGCCTGGCTGAATCCAGCGATTCCAGAATTACAATGCCGCAGCCGTCCGCGCACACCACCCCGTCCCGGTCCCGGTCAAAGGGGCGCGGGGTCCTTTCGGGGTGGCGGTTGAATCCCCTGGACGAGGCGTTCATGATATCGAAAGTAGCGGTGATCAGGGGATGATACTCCTCGGCTCCGCCGCAGACCATGATCTCCTGCCTGCCGAAGGCGACCATCTCGGCCCCGTAACCTATGGTCTGGCAACTCGTGGAGCATGCCGAAGACGCGGCAAGGACCCGTCCGGTGATCCCCAGGGCATGGCACACATTGGCCGCACAGGAGTGATTCATGATCTTGAAAAAGCCTGTTGAACGCATCTTTTCCAGGCTGTTGAAGTTGAAAAAATCCGAGTAGGACTGCTGCGTGCTTATTGTGCTGCCCACGCTGGAACCGATTGCAACCCCCATGTCGCCGCCGGCGCATTGTCCTCTGTCCAGACGGGCCTGAAGCAGTGCTTCCTCTGCAGCGAGGGTGGCGTATATGGACATGGGGGACATGGTCCGGCGGTGTTTTCTGGGAATGATCTTCGGGTCGACCCCCTCCACAGGGGCCGCTACAAGGCTTCCCAGGCCCTCGTAAAGTTCAAGTTCGGGCACACGACGGACTCCGCTCTTTCCGCCGACAACGGAGTCCGCCAGGGTCCCCGCCCCCACCCCGAAAGGGGAAACGGCGCCCATGCCCGTAATGACCACCCGCCTTCTTTCCACCTAGCTCTTTCCTCCGGCCTGATTTGCGGAAAATCAGAACATTCTAGATTCCAGGAATTCCAATATCAAGCAGGAATTCGTCCCTCCGAACCCGGCGGCGTTGCACAGCACGATCCCCGGGGGCCTTTCCAGGGCCTCACTCAGGACATTGAGACCGCGGGAGCCTTCATCCGGCTCCTCGAAGTTGATGTTGGGAGCGATGAATCCCTGATCGGCCATGATGGAGCAGTAAACAGCCTGGGAAGCCCCGGACATCCAGAGCTCGTGCCCGGTCATGGACTTTGTGGAAGAGACCGGCGGCGCATGGTCGCCGAAAAGGCCGGTGATGCTTTCCGCTTCGGCCCGGTCACCGGCCGGAGTGGAGGTGGCGTGTGCACAGATGTAATCGATGTCGAACGGCGTCAACCCGGCTGTTTTCAAGGCACCTTGCATAGCCCTCGAGATGCCGTCCCCACCGGGTACCGATATGTGCTCCCCGTCCGAGGAGAAGGCGTAGGCCTTTACCTCGCCCAGGACTCGAGCACCCCGGTCAAGGGCCAGGTCGTACCGCTCCAGAATAAGCGCAGCCGCCCCGCCGCTGGGAACCAGCCCGTCGCGGTGCCGGTCGAACGGCCGGCATGCGGCTTCGGGTTCATCCACCCTGAGGGAAAAGGCCCCCAGACCGTCGAAACTGCACATGGATTCCCAGTTGATTTCCTGGGCCCCGCCGCATATGACGCGGTCCTGCTTCCCGAGGGCGATCAGGTCGGCGGCCTGCCCCACGGCGTGCCCGCCGCTGGCACATGCCGCGCTGACCGTCCAGCAGGCGCCCCGCGTCTTGAGAAGGGTATTGAGGTTGATGGTGATAGTAGATGTGATGCACTGGAAGGTAAGACCGCTTCCGATGGATCCTGTGTCCCCGTAGCGGATGAGCCTCTCCACCTGTTCAACGTTTGCGGTGCAACTCGAATCACACCCGAAGATCAGCCCGGTCTCAGGGTTCGCTATGTTTTCGGGCGAAAGCCCGGACAGGTCAAGGGCGTCCAGGACCGCTGCATAGGCCTGCTGGGCGAAATCAGGCATGCTCTTGCGCTGTTTTCTGGAAAGACGGGTCGAAGGATCAAACCCCCTGACGGCCCCGGTGAGAGGGCTTCTGAAGCCTAGTTCCCTGCGACGTTCGTCCACTACGATGCCGGATTTCCCGGCCCGCAGCGCCTCCCCGACGCTGAGCGGGTCGCACCCAAGGCAGGAAACAATGCCGATTCCCGTGATGGCTACACGATGCATAAAGCGAGCTTCCCTGGAACTGGGTATTCTTCGGCCGTCACCCCATATAGATTCCGCCGTTCACGGACAGGACCTGGCCGGTGATGTAGGAGGCGGCGTCGGAGCAAAGGAAGCGCACCGCCTCGGCCACCTCTTCGGGTTTCCCGAGCCTTCCTGCGGGAATCATGGGAAGGATGGTATCCATGGGAAGGTCCCCGGTCATCCCGGTCTCAATAAATCCTGGGGCCACAGCGTTCACCAGTATGTTGCGGCCGGCCACTTCCCGGGCCAGGGTTTTGGTGGCACCGATGAGCCCGGCCTTGGCAGCGGAATAGTTCACCTGCCCCGGCAGGCCCATGAGCCCGGATGTGGATGCAATGTTGACGATACGGCCTTCCCGGTTGCCCAGCATGGGCCGCAGCACGACCTTGGTCACGTGGAAAAACCCGTCGAGGCTCACGGCCAGGACGTCTTTCCATTCCTCTTGACTCATCCAGACCATGAGGGCGTCCCGGGTCAGCCCGGCGTTGTTGACCAGGACAAAGGGTGTTTCCCGGTCAAGAAGCGGATCCAGCTGCTCCAGCGCCCCATCAGGGTCGGTCACGTCAAAGGGCAGGAGCCGGCAGGTCCTGCCTGATTCCTGCACTCTCCGGGCCGTCCGCTCCGCGGCCTCGTGATCACGCCGGTAGTTGAGCCATATGTCGAACCCGTCTACTGCAAGGGCCAGGGCGACGGCAGAGCCGATCCCCCTGCCCCCGCCTGTCACCAGGGCGATTTTGGGGCCGTCCCGCCGGCCTTTTTCTGTTTTTTTCCGAGTTCTGCTCACTGGATGAACCTTATAGGCGTTAAGGTAATAGGTGTTGAGGGGTAAAAGAGCCAAAACCCACGAATCACGAGCCACGGACACGGCCCTTTTCACCCCCTCTTTCCAATGGAAAACGCATTCCCCAGAAAGTCTCCCACTCCGTAGTAGGCCCGGCTCTCCGGCGCCAATACCACCGGTCTTACCTTGCCCATGTCCGGGATGCCGTCATCCCCGAGCACGCTCTCATCGGCCTTGACGTCCATGATCTCCCCGACGAACTGTGTGTGAAGGCCGAGTTCCACGGTCTTAAAAAGCCGGCACTCGAGCACCAACGAGCACTCACCCACATAGGGGGCATCCACGATATCACTGCGGACCGGTGTCAGGCCGATCGCTATGAACTTGTCCTCGTCACGGCCCGAGGCCATACCCAGGTAGTCCAGCTTCTCGACCATGTCTTCGGAAGGGATGCTCAGGGTAAAGGCCTTGTGCTCCAGGATATGCCCGTAGGTGTATGTCGCTTTCCTGAGTGAAACGCCCACGCAGGGCGGCTTGGAACAGCAAATGCCGACCCAGGCCGCGGTCATGCCGTTCGGTTTGCCGACCTTGTCGTAAGTGCCCACGATGAGGACGGGAGCCGGATAAAGCAAGGCCTTTGGGCCTATGGATTTCTTCATCACCAACCCTTCCTTTCCGTTCTTTTTCGCCCTCTGGTCCTGTCGGAGCGGGGGGACGGTGAGCAAAGGATCTCTTCGTCCGGCGCCACACCGAAGCGTGCGGCAACGGCCCGTAAATCATCTTCAGTCAACCACGCATTCGGGCCGCCCGCCGCGGCCGCCTTAAGGTAAATTTCGGACGCCTTCTCAACGGTCTCGATCAGGCCTATGGCGTCGTCCAGGGACCGGCCGGCGGCAACCACGCCGTGAAAAGGCCACACCATCAGGCGTCGCTTCAAAAACCCGCGGGCCGTGGCCCTGGAAAGGGCCTCCGAGCCGGGAAGACTCCACGGCGCAACCTCTATCCCTTCCGGGAAAAGGGCGATGCACTCCGAATGCAGGGACCACAAAAGCCTTGTCAGGGAAACAGTATCCGGGACATTGGAGCAGGTCAAGGCAATGACGTTCGGGGCATGTACGTGCACCACCGCCGGTGCGCCACTCAGGGTCCCCGCCGCTTGAACGGCCATGTGTGATTGAATCTCCGAAGAAGGGGCCCCTTCACGTTCAAATCCCCACACGACTTTGTACCGCTCCCCCTCGCCGTCAAGCCGAATCACCCCGCACCCCTCGGACGGCCTGTCCCGAAGACACCGGAACAGGCTGCCCCTGGCGCTCATGAGAAAGGCCGCTCCCCCCAGTTCCGGCGCCTTCCAGCCCGTATCAAACCACCTGGAGTCTTCGCGCACACCCTCGACCCCTTTGAGCAGCCCGGGTTCCATGCGGACACTCAGATTTCCGGCGCCGTCCTCGGCCCACCCGTTGAGCCACATATCCCTGGCGCAGCGGACGGTATTACTGAGGAGAGAATCAAAGGATGCAGGCATTTCAAATAACCCCGGGGGCTGTGACGGTGTCGGTGTCTGTGTCGGTGACAGTGGCTGCGAGCCGTGACGGTGCCGGTAAAGATGGCATATCCCCGCCTCGTGCAGCCTGCCTGCTTTTTCTTTGTCTTTCAGCTCAACGCTAACTTATTCCCATCTCCTTCTTCAAAGCTAGGTCATAAAACCTGTAGAACATTATGGTCAGGGTGGAGGACAGGACCATGAACACCATGGAGGTGAGCATGCGCGCCCCAAGCCCCTGAATGGAGAAAACCGAGAGCGCGTAGTTGATTATGATGTCCGTCGAGACGAGCAGGAACGTGAGTATGATGGTGTATGAAATTATCTCCGCCGTGAATCCCTTGACCCGGTTATTGCTCCTGAGAAGTGCCTGGCCGGGGCTCATCTTTTCGAGCACGACGCCGAACTCGGCGAGTGACAGCCTGGCAAAGAAGATCAGGCCGGGAATTATCAGTACCAGGAGCCCGGTGAAAATGATCACCGTACTGATTATGTAAACGGCCAGGAGGTCGATCCAGAAACGCAATCCCGTTGAAAGGCACTCGCCGAAGGAACGCTCCTGCCCGGATGCAAGCCCTGAAATCAACCAGATCAACCCTCCGGTGTACACGGGGCGGAACAGGAAATTGATCCCGAAGGGAAGCCAGAATCCCAGGCCGGCAGCCTCGGTTTCCATGACCCTCGAGGCGACCATGGTCTCCAGGAGGAGGATGGGAAAGGTGACCGGAACGAGAAACCAGACTATTTCACGAATGAAGGCCTTGAAAAATGCAAGGGTTTCAAGCAGTCTTTTGAGCATGGATCAGCACCGTTTCATCAAGATTGGTATCTGTACCGAGAATAGACCCCGGCCGCCCGGGTGTCAAACGTAACTCTTTGATGTTTTAAAAATGCCGGCAGCCCTGCTGTGATTCGGCGACAAATACCCTCGACATCGCCCGCCCCGGCGACTATGATTTAAGGATCCTCAAAGAACATTTCCGAATGTAAACGAGACAAGGAGGCGGACTATGGAGGACTGCATCTTCTGCAAGATCGCCCAGGGCCAACTGCCGTGCCACAAGGTTTATGAAGACGAAAAGGTCATCGCCTTTGAGGACATCAGCCCGGTCTCCGAAGGCCACACCCTCATCGTACCCAAGCGGCACGCCGAAAACCTCTTTGAAATCACCGGCGAGGACCTCACTGCGGTGCACCTGGCCGGCCGGAAAATCGCCAAGGCCGTTCAAAAGGCCCTTGCCCCCGAAGGCGTCGCGTTGCTGCAGTTGAACGGCCGCGGCGTGAACCAGATCGTGATGCACTACCACCTGCACCTGATCCCGAGGGCAGCGGGCGGTCCGGCCCTGCCGGTCAGCCACTGGGAGGTGCGGGAAGGGGATCCGGAGGCCCTGGCAAGGACCGCCGCGAAGATCGCCGCAGCCCTGTGAGGGCCGGGAGGGGGAAGAAAAGGCCGCAGGAATCGTGTTCAAGCCGGCTTCAGGGAAAAATCTATTGTACCAGCTCCACGTTCCAGTATAAATAGTCCCGCCAGGTTGACGGAATCTGCTTGACGCCTAGGGTGAGGCGCACGGCAGGGACCCAGGTGGGACGGGACGGTTTTCGAACCAGGCGCATGCCTGCTTCCTCGGGCGTCTTTCCCCCCTTTTTCCGATTGCAGGTCACACAGCAAGTAACAATGTTCTTCCACTCGGTCCGCCCCCCCCGTGATCGTGGCAGGACGTGGTCGTAGGTAAGGTCTTCAGTGGGGAAACGTCGCCCGCAGTACTGGCAGCGGTGCCGGTCCCGGGCGTATATGTTCCGGCGGGAAAAGCGTACAGGACTCTTCGGCCGCTTAACCAGCCTGAGGAGGCGAACCACCGAGGGGAGCCGGATGGTGACACTGACAGAACGGATGTCCCTCCCGTACTCCTCGATCACTTCCACTTTGCCCAGGCAAAGCAGGGTTATGGCCTTCCTCCAGTCGATGACCTTGAGGGGCTCGTAACTCAGATTCAAGAGTAGGACCTGCTCCATGGTCTGCTCTCTGCCGTTACAGGTCAGCGTTTGCTCGTAAACCGTTTACGGACGGCACGGGCGCCGGCACGGGAACGGTTCAGCCGCACGGGCATGCGCATTTTTTAATAAACAAAAGCGCACGAAAAGACAAGAGAGAAAAATGACGATCACAGGATTTTTAGCTGGAAGCGCCGCGGCATACCTGTCCCTTTCCCTGGCCATGACCTACGGGGTGCACCGGTTTCCCCGAAGGCCCGTACGGGAGCCACCCGACTGGGGTCGGTTAACGGACGCGCGCATACCGGCTGCCGACGGCGGCTCTCTTGAGGTCTGGCGCGTGGAGCCCGAGGGTGTCCAAAGGGGGATCGTCCTGCTCGCCCACGGGTGGAGCAGGAACCGGGACCGCATGGTGGGACGTGCCCGCCTGTTCGGGAAGCTGGGGTACACGACCGTCATCCACAGCGCCCGGGATCACGGTGAATCCACACCCTACCGTTTTATGAACGCCTTCCGTTTTGCCGAAGACATAGAATCGGTGATGGACTGGGCAGGGGAACCGTTACACCTCTACGGCCATTCGGCCGGCGCGGCCGGGGCCATAATAGCCGCTCACAACCGGCCGGACATGGTTCGCCTGCTCTTCCTGGAGGGATGCTACGCCCGCACCCGCAAGGCCCTTGTCAGCCTTTACGGACACCACATCCCGGTCCTGGGCAAGGTGTTCGCTCCGACAGTGGTGGCCTGGATGAACCTTTTCTACAGGGGGCGAATGGATTGGGTGGACCCGGTGCGCCTGGCCCCTGACCTGGACATTCCCGTACTCCTGATCCAAGGGGAACTGGACAAGGCCTTTCCTCTGGATTATGCCCGGGAACTCAGGGACGCCTTCCCGCCCGGCCGGGCCGAGTTGTTTGTGGGGCGCGGCTCGGACCACAGCAGCTCCAGCCTGACCCCGGAGTATCCAGAGGCCATTCGGACGTTCCTGGAGAGGCATGATCCGGTATAATTAGTTTCCATCCAGAAATGGTCTTTTTTGCCAATCTCGGCGTCAATCTGCGAACCAGGCATTCAAGACGCTGATAATTTTGATGCTTTACCGGCTCCAGCACAGTTGGGTTGCGGGCAATGGCCCGCCTTGGATGTTGAGCTGTTGAATCAAAGGCTCATGGTTGATATGTTGACCACCCCTGTGTATGAAAATATTGTTGGTAAAATCCAAATCGAAATCGGGATCGCTATCGAAATCAGGGCATCCGTAGGTTGTTAGATTTCTCCTGTCGCCTATCGGGAGGCGGTAGACATCGAATTATTTATCACCCGTTCCCATGATGTTTCGATTTCGATTTCGATAGCGATCCCGATTTCGATTTGGATAAAAACAAAAGACACCGCCACCGATACCATTCCAAGGGAGTCCAACATGAAAGTATTAGGCATCTACGGCAGCCCGCGAAAGGGTGGAAACACCGACCAGCTCCTGGACCAGGCCCTGGAAGGGGCGCGATCGGCGGGGGCGGAGATTGACTCCGTGTATGCGCGCCGGCTCGACATGTCCGGGTGCCTGGAGTGCGGTGGTTGCGACGACACGGGTCAGTGCGTGGTTCAGGACGACATGCAGGAAGTGTATCCGCGCATTGAGGAGGCCGGGATCATATTCCTGGCCTCACCGATCTTTTTTTACGGGCTCACCTCCCAGGCCAAGGCGGTGGTGGACAGGGCCCAGGCGCTCTGGTCCAAGCGTAAGCTCAGCAAGCCCTTTGAGGAATGGAAGAATTACGAGAGCGGCAGGGGATATCTCATCGCCGCAGGGGCCACGCGGGGCAAGAACCTTTTCCAGTGCGTCCAGCTCCAGGCCAGGTATTTCTATGACGCCCTGGACATGGCCTATGAGGGGGGTGTTTTCTTCCGCAGGCTCGAAGACAAAAACGCTGTCCAAGAAAACCCTGAAACACTGCAGGAGGCCTTTAGCCTCGGGCTCAGCGCAGTTCGATCTGAGTAAAAGCCGTGCGGCCCATGGCCATCAGGTTTGACCGTATCTTCGCAAGACCCGGGCGTGAGAGGGCCGTACGACCGAAACGTTTCATGAAGGCCTGCTCATCCATCAGGAAGAACTCACGGGCGGACGGCAGTGCCACGCAGGTTGAGTCGTCTGCAGGGTTCAACGGGCACGCCTCCTGGCAGCGGTCACATCCCAGGAAACAGTCTCCCATTTTCTCCGCCGTTTTTTCGTCCACCTTTCCTTTCCACTCTATTGTCAGGTAAGACAGGCATTTCGAGGCGTCCACCAGGTAAGGGGCTTCCAGAGCGCCTGTGGGGCAGGCGTCCATGCAGCGGGTACAGTCCCCGCAAAGGCTCTCCAACGGGCTTGCGGCCGGAAACGGGATGTCCGCCGTGGTCAGGATCTCAGCAAGAAATACGCCGGAGCCGATCCCCGGAATAATGAGCATGCTGTTTTTCCCGATGAACCCCAGCCCCGCCGCATAAGCGATGTCCCGCTCCAAAATGGGTGCTGAATCCACGCAGGTCCGGGAACGGCTGTCCGGAAACGCCTGCTGAATAAACTTGCCGAGCTCGCCGCAAAGGCGTTTGAGTTCAACGTGGTAGTCCTCGGCGTCGGGCCTGGCATAGCGGGATACAGTGAGGCCTTCAGGGGTGGCGGGCTTTTGACTGGGATAGGGCCGGGCAAGGCTTATAATGGTACGGCATCCCGAAAGGAGGCGCCGCGGATCTTCGCGCACGTCCAGGTTCCGCTCGAGCCAGGCCATGTCCCCGTGCCTGCCCTCCCGCAGCCTGCGGAGAAAGGCGTCCATGTGGGGCGGACGCGCCGGGCGGGAAAACCCAATCGCCGCGAAACCAAGCGAATAGGCCTTTTCAGTGAATCGGGAGAGCAAAGGCAGTTGCTCCATGTGACGGTGTGGCTGTGTCTGTGATCTGTGTCGGTGTCGGTGAAAAAATCCGTGTCCGTGGCTCGTGGCTCGTGGTTCGTGTTTCGTGGAATGGCGCCGTACAGGTCAACAGCTATTATCTCAACATCTAAAGCTCATAGGGGGTAAGACTCTCAACCCCGTCCTCCGTCACCAGCAGGGTCTGCTCGAACTGGGCCGACAGGGACCCGTCGTCCGTCACGGCCGTCCAGTCGTCATCCAGTATGTGGAGTTCCTTCAACCCGAGGTTGATCATGGGCTCGATCGTGAAGACCATTCCCGGCACCAGGCGGATTCCCCGGCTCTTTCGGCCGTAGTGGGGGACCTGGGGGGGTTCATGGAAATCGAACCCGACCCCGTGGCCCACGAACTCCCGGACCACCGAGCACCCCTCCCTCTCCGCCAGCGACTGAACGGCCCACCCGATGTCCCCTATCCTGTTGCCGGGCCTGACCATGGCGATGCCTTCCTTAAGGCACTCCCTGGCCACGCGCACGATCTTTTCCGCGTCCGGCCCCGGGGACCCGACGAAGAAGGTCTTGCTCGTGTCCGCATAGTATCCGTTCAGGATCGGGGTAACATCCACGTTCACGATGTCTCCCTCATGGAGGACGCGTTCCCCCGGGATCCCGTGGCATATGACTTCGTTCACGGACACGCACACGCTCTTGGGATATCCCCGATAGTTGAGCGGGGCGGGCACGGCCCCGTGCTGTACGGTGAAGTCGTGGACCAGGGCGTTGATCTCGTCTGTGCTCATCCCCGGACGGATGCGCCCTTCAACCAGGTCGAGGCTGGCCACGGCGAGACGGCCCGCCACCCGCAGGGCCTTGATATCCTTCTCCTTCTTAAGGCGAATCCCATGCTCCCGTCTGTAGGTCTCCTCGTAGTCCGGGGGAGGCGTAGACACCTTACCCAGGCAGCACTTCTTGTACTTCTTTCCGCTCCCGCAGGGACAAGGATCATTTCGGCCAGGCTTGCTCATGTTTTTCACGAAGCCCCTCTCAAATCATGTCGAATCGGATGCCGGCCAGCATCTCCTCGATCTCTTCGTCGATGTCTTCACGCCTCAGACGGCGAAGGCGTCCGCATGACCTGCAGACCAGATATACAGCGCGTCACTTTCGGACCAGTCGAAATTCGCCTTTACAGTAATCGCATGTCATACAGGCAGATCACCTCTCCGGTTCAGGCCTCTTTATGAGCCGGGGAGGCCACATCCAGCTCTTCGTTGGTACTGTTCCACGGAGCAATCTTAAACAACAGCAGCATGCCTGGCAAGGCCGCGAGTGCACAGGTGATGTAAAAGCCGCTCCAGCCAAGTCCTTTGGCCATAAACCCGGTGATTGAGGCGGCGACCGTCCCGGGCACCGCCATGAGACTCGTCAGCAGGGCATACTGGGTCGCGGTGAAGCGCTTGTTGGTCTGAACGGCCATGTAGGTGGCATATGCGGCCTGGCCCATCCCGGTCGAGAAGAACTCGAAGCCTACGATTGCGGAGAGAAGCATGGTTCGATACATCTCCCAGAAAACGGTGTCGTGATCCACCCACACGAGCGTGGCAAAGAAGATCGTTGACACAGCTTGAAAAACCCCGAAAACCCACAACGACTTTGCAATTCCCAGGCGGACCATGGCGGCCCCGCCGATGAGGACACCTCCGAAGAGGCATGCCATTCCGACCCCCTTCACTATGACGAAATACTCGGTCTTGGTGAACCCCTGCATCAGGATGAACGGGATGTTCAAGGCGCCGGCCATGTTGTCGCCGATCTTGTAGAGGAGTATGAAGAGCAGGATCAAGAGGGCGTCGCGCCTCTTGAAAAATTCCAGAAAAGGCTCCACCACGGACTCCCGCAGGGATGCGGGGTACGGCTCCTCGATACGGGGTTCGGGGACCAGCAGTACTGTCACGATCCCCGCAACCATCATAATTGAAAGAATGATGTGAATGGTGGACCAGGCCATGCCTGCATCGGCCGCCAGAAATGAAACGCCGACGGACACGTACATGCCCAGCCGCCACGCGTTCATCCAGACGCCGGTACCGAAACCGAGTTCCTCGGTGCTCAGGTACTCCCTCCTGAACGCATCGAGTGCGATGTCCTGGCTGGCGCCGAAAAAGGCCACGCAAAGGGCCACCAAGGCGATCCACTGGAGGGAGCGGGCCGGATCGAACTGTCCCAGCAGGGAGATGCCGCCGATCAACCCCACCTGTGCCATCAGGATCCATCCCCTGCGCCTCCCGAGAAAGGGAGGGACGAACCGGTCCATCACAGGGGACCAGATGAATTTCAGGGTGTAGGGCATGGTCACGGCCGAAAACAACCCGATGGTCGTGAGGTCGATGCTGGCGTCGGTCATCCATGCCTTGAGGACGTCCTTGACGATATAGAAAGGAAAACCCGAGACGATACCAAAGGCGAACATGACGAGCATTCGCCATGAAAACATCACCCGGAGCGTGTGAATGAGACCTTTCCCCGCCATAGCAGAAGCGCCTTTTAACCGACCGGATCCGCCCGCTGAATACGCCCGTCCTTAAACGCTTTCATCCACTGCCAGGAAGGTGCCCGCGTCCATGCGAATGGCTGCGATGGGGGATCCGTAGGTATCGTGGTCCTTGAGAAGGTTCAGGTTGACCCCGCCGGCCTCCGGCAGGAGCTGGAGAATGATGTCGAAGAGGTCGTCGGTTTGGCTCAGAGGGCTGGGGATCCCCCACTCGTTCGTCTCGGTGAGGTGCCGGTGGCTCACGGCGGAAAACCACACGTCCGTGTTGAAATCGCCGGCCAGCTTCTTGAAGTCCTCCAGGACCTCCCTGCCCGACCGGGAAAAATCCAGACCGTCCACGATGAGGGTGTCCGGCTTGAACCCCGCATGCTCCGCCAGGTTCTCCAGGCTCTCCCTGAGGCGGTCTACACGAAAACTGCGGTTCACGTAGGCCAGGATCATCCGGTTCTGCTCCATGAGCGCGCGGAGTTCGCTTTCGTCTTCGATGCCCAGGGCCTTGACCAGGTCGTAGAAGATGACATTGTAGTAGGACGTGACCTTTTCCGGCACATCCACAAGGGAGATGTGGGCCAGTCTTTTCCTTCGAAACAGACTGTCGAAGGCGATGTGAATCAGGCAGGCGGTCTTCCCCACCCCCGCCCGGGCCGTGAGCACACCCAGGTTGCCCCGTCCCAGCCCTTTTCGAGACGAGTATTCCAGGATCCGCAACGGACTGGCTTTGGAGAAATCGATAATCATTTCTTTCCCCCCTTCCCCTTTTCGGCCGCCTTACGCTTGAGTTCCTCGGCAATGGATTCCGGTACCCTGGCGTACCGGGAAAACTCCATGGTGAACTCCGCCTTTCCCTGGGTCAGTGAACGGAGCACCGTTGCATAACCGAACATCTCGGCCAGGGGCACCTCAGCATCCACGGTGGTGAAAACGCCGTCTTCGATTGAACTCATAATCACGCCGCGGCGCTGGTTTATGGAGGCCAGGACCCCGCCCTGGAACTCGGAGGGACACTCCACCGAGACCTTCATGACAGGCTCCAGTATGATTGGCGCCGCCTTGGGGTAGGCCTGGCGGAAAGCGCCCACCGCGGCCGTTGAAAAGGCCTTTTCAGATGAGTCCACTGTGTGGGACTGGCCGTCGTTGACCACCACCCGCATGCCTAATACGGGCACGCCCAGCATGGGCCCCTTGGCCAGGCACCCCTTAAAACCGGCGTCCACAGCCGGGAGATATTCCGTGGGAACGGCCCCGCCCTTGACCTGATTTACAAACTCGTATTCGCCCTCGCCGGAAGGCTCCATGTACCCGGCCACACGCCCGTACTGACCCGCGCCGCCGGTCTGTTTCTTGTGAGTGTAATTGAACTCCGCCCGCCGGGATATGGCCTCCCTGTAGGCCACCTGGGGCACGCCCGATTCCACTTCCGCGGCGAACTCCCGGCGCATGCGCTCCAGATAGATCTCCAGGTGGAGTTCACCCATGCCGGAGATCAGGGTCTCGCCGGTTTCGCCGTCCACGTAGGTGCGGAATGTGGGGTCTTCCCGAATGAACCGTCCCAGGGCCTTGGCCATACGGTCCTCGGACCTGGTGTCCCGTGCCCTGACCGTAAGCGATATGACCGGCTCGGGGACGTATATGGACGTCATTGAGCAGTTCAGGCGGCCGTCAGTGAAGGTGTCTCCGCTGAAGCAGTCCACCCCGAACAGGGCCACGATGTCACCCGCCACGGCCCGGGGGATCTCCTCCATCTTGTCCGCGTGCATGCGAACCAGCCGGCCCACCTTGACCCTTTTCCGGTCCCGGGTGTTGACCAGGTCGGCCCCCTTGGAAAGACTCCCCTGATAAATCCTCAGGTAGGTAAGCTGCCCGTACGGGCTCACCTCCAGCTTGAAAGCAAGGGAAGCGAGCGGACCTTCCGGATCCGGCACAAGAGGGAACGAGGCCCCTTCCCGATCCAGGTCCAGGGCCGTGTTCTCCACGTCCAGGGGCGAAGGCAGATAGGCGGCCACACCGTCAAGCAGGAGTTGGACACCTTTGTTCTTGTAAGCCGATCCCACAAAGACCGGCGTCAGCTCCCGGCTGAGGGTCCCCTTTCGAACGGCGTCCCTGACCAGGTCTTCGGTGACGCGGTCCTCCAGTATAGCCTCTGTGAGATCGTCCGAAAACATGGACGCGGCGTCCAGGAGCTTCTCACGGTGGGCCTCGGCCTTCGGCGCCAAATCCCCCGGGACATCCATCTCCTGAATCAACTCGCCGTATTCGCCCTCGAACCGGATCAGCTTCATGGTCACCAGGTCTATGACGCCCTCGAATTCACCCTCGAGACCCACAGGGACCTGCATGAGCACTGCGTTGTGACCGAGCTTGTCCCGGAGCTGCCGTGCAACGCGGAAAGGGTCGGCCCCGGAGCGGTCGCACTTGTTTATGAAGGCGATGCGTGGGATGCGATACCTTTTCATCTGCCGGTCAACGGTGATGGACTGGGACTGGACCCCGCCCACGGCGCACAGGACCAGGACGGACCCATCCAGGACCCGCAGGGCCCGTTCCACCTCGATGGTGAAGTCCACGTGACCGGGCGTATCGATGACGTTTATCCGGAAGCCCTTCCACTCGCAGTGGGTGGCGGCCGAGGAGATGGTGATCCCCCGCTCCTTTTCGAGCTCCATGGAGTCCATGGTAGCGCCTACGCCGTCCTTGCCCCGGACCTCGTGTACCGCGTGAATCCTTTTGGTGTAAAACAGGATCCGCTCGGTGAGCGTGGTCTTTCCCGAGTCGATGTGGGCGCTTATGCCGATGTTTCTCAGGTGTTGTATGTCGTTCATAATGCCTGTTATGACGTTGATTGATAGTGGTTATGTGGTTATGTGGTTATGTAATCAAGTTGATGGCCAGGGGCGGCGATTGGCCGTACCCTGGACTGATTTGATTACATCGAAATCGGGATCGGGATCGCTATCGAGATCGAAACGACATCGGATCAGGAAAAGAAAATATCAATGGTGACCACCCTTGGACGGGCTTACCTGGCATAGGTTTATTAAGGGGCTGCTGTGTCAAGTGATGATTCGGCGCTTTACGAATGAGAGGAATTCGATCCCGATCCCGATCCCGATCCCGATTTCGATCCCGATCCCGATCCCGATCCCGATTTCGATCCCGATCCTGATCCCGATCCCGATTTCGATTTGGATTATTCTTCCCACCCACACCCGACACCCGACACCTGACCCCTGACACCTG
>JAWLEX010000030.1:0-27279 GCA_041685835.1 Desulfatiglandales bacterium | reverse complement strand
GGAATGCTTTGAACAAGATCCGCCAACCCCTCAAACGTAAAAAATGACCCGATAAAGCCGATCACGATCTTGCCCTGGAGGTTATATTTTTGAATCAGTTTCTGGGATTTCTCTTGAGGCGGGAAGATGCTGGTGTCGACCCCGTTGGGAACAACCCAGAGCCTGGTGTTCTTGGTCCGCCCGGCTATCTCCCCACGCAATCCCTCGCAGATGCAGACCACGGCATCCGCCTGATCAAACAGCTTCTGTTCCATTCTGTTGCTGAGCTTGTACTTCAGAGAGTTTTCGGCAAACCGCTTCCGGTCCACTGCCGCGTCCTCCCAAAAAGCCCGTACCTCGTAGACCACGGGCTTGTTCAACCGACGTGCGGCCGCCAACACCGGCAGCCCGCACAAAGATGGAGAGTGGGCATGAATGATATCCACTTTTTCGGTGCGAACAAGCTCGGTGATCTTTTTCTCCACCTGACGCATCATTAGTTGTTCCCGAAGAAATGGAACCTTCATCACGACCCCTGACAAGCCCTGGGATCCCATCGAAGTCCGGTAGTAATCAACCCCGTTGATCTGCTCCTGGACGATTCTTTCGTACTTTGGAGTTGTCAGAACAACAGGATGAAAGCCAATTTTCTTCTGAAATTCGACAATATATTTGCTACGGATACTGTATCCGCTCAAATTGGGAATCGAGCGGTCAAGCACATGCAATATTCGTTTTCCATTTAAACTGGGGTCAGCCATATCACGTTCAACTCCTAAAAATTACTCCACACGCCTCCAAGCCTTCCCTGCGCTCCCGGACAGGAAATACCAAGTACCCAACAAAGCCGCCCAATTCAGGTTCACGAAAAAATAGACCAGCCTGGCCAGCCTGTTGGCACGAAAAGCGGAACTGACGTGGGCGATTGCCGCGGTTGCATAAAACAGGACCTGGGACAGCAAGGTGGCGGAAAAGAACACTCCCGAGAGAAAGAGATTCGTGATCAACAGGAGCAAGAGCATCATCGGCACGATCAATCGAAAAATCTTGTGCGAGAAAAAGCCCCACCAGATCGGGTTGCGCAGCGGCGAGCCCAGCTCTGGGGCCAGTTGCAGCAGCTGCCAGTTGCCGGCCAGGGTGCGGATCTTGCGGGTCATCTCGGACTGCATGTCCTTGGACACCACGTCAAAAGCCACTGCCGAGGGTTCAAAAACGCAGCGATACCCTTGCAGGATGATGTTCGTGGGCGTGAGTACGTCGTCCAAAATGGTTTCCGCCGGCAAGTCCTTGTAGCGCTTCTTGCGGATCGCGTAAATGGCCCCTGTGGCCCCGGCCACGGAGCCGCTTGCACTCTCCAGCTTGCGTACCATTTTCTCATAGTGCCAGTAGGCCCCCATCTCCGCCCGGATGGCGCTGTCCTGGTCCTGGACAAAAATCAGCTCCCCGCTGACGCAGCCCACTTCGGGATCGCTGAAATTGGAGACCAGCTCGGCCAAGGCCCGCGGTTCAAACTGCTGGCGGCTGTCCGCGAAAACAATGATCTCCCCCCTGGCCCGGGCCACTCCCTTGTTCAGGGCCGCGGGCTTGCCCTGGGCCGGATGGGAGGCGATCAGGGTGACGCGGTGGTCGGATGCGGCGAATTCCTGGACAATCGTGTTGGTGGCGTCGGTGGAGCCGTCCGAGGCCACGATGATCTCCAGCAGATCCTGCGGGTAGTCCTGGTCCAGGAGGTTCTGGATGCGGCGGGCCATTGTCTTTTCTTCGTTTTTGGCGGCAATGACGGCGGAGACCGTGGGCCAGGCGGAGGGCGGGGCCTTGCGCACCGGCCTGGGCATAAGCTTGGCGCGCAGGAGCAAATATGCCGGGTAGCCCAGGTAGGTGTAAAGGATGAAGATGAGGGAGAGGAAGAAGATGGTCTGCATGTTTTTTTATTAACCGCCGGCTCGCAAGCTCGCTCGACGTTTGGGACGTTTCCCCGGCGGACCGTTGCGAGGGAAAACATGCCATGCCCTGCGGGCATTTTATCCAGCGGTAGCTGGGGCCTACACTTGCGCAGCAACAGTCTGCGGCGCAAGGATAACATCCCTGCACGAACGCTGCCGAGGATTTTTGCAAAAAAAGGTGCCGGCTACGGGACAAGGCGCACATGATCCAGGGAGATCACGCGGTCTTGGGGCAGGTGCATGGTGAAAACCACCATGGAGGTCAGCCGTCCCATATCCAGGGTCCTGCCATGCGGGGCGGTGCGGATGTCTTCCACGGGAATGCGCAGGTCGTTCCAGCCGGGCTGGATGGTGAAGGACCGGTCAAACCGATCCCGCATCCCTTTGCGGCGGTTTTGGCTGTGTTCCAGGTCCCGGATGCTGACGATCATGCGCAACGGGGATGGGTCGGGATTGTGGATGCTCAGTTCCAGGGCTGCATACCCCTTCCAGTCGCCGAATCCGTGGGTCAGGGTCGTGCCCGGGTAGGTTTCCCGCGCGTCCAGGTGAACGCGCAGAGACGCGCGGCCATGCCTGGATATGTCGTGTGTAATTGTCCCGTTGGTCCAGCGCTTGCCCTGCAGCCTGGTCTCGAAGTTGCTGAGCACCGGGAATTGTTGCGCTGCCTGATTCATGTCCCAGAGCGTGAGCATGGGCCCGGAAAGCAATGCCATGCCGGCCCCGAGGGCCAGGACCTGAAGGCCGCGCGCCAGCGGCCCGATCCTTCCCCCTGCGGCCGATGCCGCCATGGCCAGTCCAACGCAGGCCCCGGCCAGGTTCACCGCCATGTCTTTCAGGGAGGCTTCCCGGCCGATGAACAGTTGGACAAGTTCGATGAGCCCGCCGGCCAGGAATACCGCGGCCAGCACCAGCAGGGCCCGGCGCGGAAACGATCGTCCTGAAAAATTGGACAGGCTGGCCAGCCAATAGGCCAGCCCGGCGAAGAAGAGCACGTGGCCAAGGGAGTAGAACTGCCTGATCGGGCTGGCCGGGTTGTCGCTTGCGTGCAGGAAGAAAAAAGGCAAAATCGCCAGCAGGGCCATTGGCAGCCAGAGGCTGGGCCTGAGCAGTGCGGTTCGTGGCGTCATGGGCTGGGTCATGCAAAAATGAGGGCATCCTGTTGATGCGTGGTTTGATGGGCCACCACCACCCGCAAACAGGAAAGAGAAGTAATATTTGAACCCCCACGCACCCGCTATGCACACAACTGGCCGCATATCATTCCAGGAACAGCAACCTTGCCGGCCTTCATTCAGCAATGATTCCGAACAACCGCAGTCTCTCGCGCATCCGTTCATGATGGCAACCCGCCCAGTACACGCGGCTGCAGGCCGGACACTCCCGGAAGGTCTGAAAATATTTATTGGTCAGCGGTTAATGCAAAAGCAGCCGACTGTCAGGAATTAGGGCTCAAAGGTTCTTGATGTACCATTCCGCGGCCTTGTCCAGACCGCTCATCACGGAGTACTTGGGGTGAAAGCCCAGGAGCCGCTTTGCCTTGGAGATATCGGCAAGGGAGTGTAGCACGTCGCCTGGTCGGAAGTCCCGGTACTCGGGGATGATTGAGCGGGCACCCGGGTTAAATGCGGCGACTCGGTCTCTTATGTACAAAAAGAGCTGGTTGAGTGTTGTACGCTTCCCCAGAGCGACATTGAAGATTTGCCCCAGTGCATCCGGATTCGAGGTGGAGGCGGCAAGGAGATTGGCCTGCACACAGTTGTCCACGTAGCAGAAGTCACGGCTTGTTTCGCCGTCCCCGTTGATAAAGACCGTCTCGCCCTTGACCAGAGAGGCAAACCACTTGGGAATAACTGCGGCATAGCCGCCTTCAGGATCCTGGCGCGGACCAAAGATGTTGAAGTACCGCAGCCCGATGGACTTGAACCCATAAGCTGACGAGAACACCTCCGCGTAGAGTTCGTCCGCGTACTTGGTCACGGCGTAGGGAGATAGGGGGCGGCCTATCACGTCTTCCACCTTGGGCATTTCGGGAGACTCACCGTAGGTGGAGCTGGATGCGGCGTACACGAATCGCCGCACCTTGGCGTCTCTTGCTGCAACCAGCATGTTGAGATACCCGGTCAGGTTGTTGTCGTGGACAAACAAGGGGTCTTCGATGGAGTGGGGCACCGAGCCGATGGCCGCCTGATGAAGGACTGCATCCACTCCCTGACAGACCATGCGGCAGGTGTTCAGGTCCCGGATGTCGCCCTCGACAAAGGTAAAACGGGTCCAGTTCTCAGGTCCCACCAGTTCCCTTACCTCGTCCAGATTTCGCCTTCGCCCGGTGCTGAAGTTGTCCAGGCCGACCACCCGCTGTTTCTGTTTAAGAAGGGTTTCCAGGATGCTGGAGCCGATGAAACCGGCTACACCTGTTACCAGCCAGAGGGGGTCTTTTGGACTCATTTTGCCAGGTGATGAGGCTGCAGGGCCTCGAAAGAATTAATGCTCAAGAGTGTTTCTTTTCCCGAAAGAATTTGTGTATGGTGGTGCGTACGGTCTCGGCTATGTGATCAGCCAGGTAATTGACGGTCAGAAGGTCAGGCTCAAGCTGTTCCGCAGCAGGGCCCAGGCTCAGCTCGACGCGTATTTGTTCCAGTGTGAGGCCCTTTCGCTTGAGGCGTTTGATTTCGCTCAAGAGCAGGAGATGCTCGGCTGTGTAGCGGCGCTGTCCCCCGTTGGTTCGAAGGGGGACCACGATCCCGTTCAACACCTTTTCCCAGTAGCGAAGCGTGTGCGTGGACACATTGGCCTTACGGCTGGCTTCCTTAATGGTGTAGGTTCGCTCGTTCACAAGCTCTAGGTTCAAGTTCTTAAATACCAGGGGCCGGACATGCTCCGCCCCCTTGAGTTACAACGTCGCAACCCATCCAAGGGACTGATATTACGCATCAATTTATAACCTCAGGCCATGCTTTCCCTACACCTTCATGCCGGGAAAGGGCCTTTGGGGCTCTAACTTCGGCTTTAACTCAGCAAGATTGATGCCACTTTTGATTTCAGGCCTCATATTAAGATAAACGGCTGAAAGCCTATCTATTTTCGTCCTCAAAAAAGCCGGGGCTCACGGTCTTTTAAACTCAGGGGAAAGGCGTTTTCAGGATCCGATGCATTCGTATACTGTTAGTTGGCATAAAAGTACACGCATCAGGCGGCATACACACCAAGAATCATCTCGGCCGATTACCGGTAAAACTTCAACGTTCAATTTTGGAAAGAAGAAGGAAGGTCAGAATAAGCAGGACAAAGGCAAGCACAAACACCACAAGGCCCGACATGTCATGAACAATCCCTTCGGCTACATGGGCGCCGATCCAGTGGGCGGCCGCTGCAGTCATGGTCAAGCGGAAGATGTTGACGGCAATGGCAATGGGCACTGCGGAGAGAAACAGGATCCATTTGGAGATCAGGGAAAGAGGGACAATATAGGCCAAGGCCCCGCTCAGGGCGAGTAGGGATGTAAGGGAACGGAGGCCGGAACAGGCGTCCACGACCTCCAGAGTGGTATTTGCCAGGTGAATGATGTTTCCCTCTCGAAATACCGGAATGGACAGGAGTTGAATGGCGTCTGCGGCAAGCCAGGATGCAAAGAGCTGCAGGGGAAACGCAATCTTGGTCCACAAAATAGCAGGTATCGGGATCATGAGCAGGAGGTATAGAATTGGAACCAGTGCCTTTTTTGTGATCTCCTTTCCAAAAAGGTAGAGGGTGATACCCAGGAGAGTCACCAGTATGGAGAAACGCATGGTGAAGAGTTCGGCCCCCACGTTCCCAACGATGTGAAGACCCATGCCGGCAAGGATAACGAGCAAACCCCAACGGTTTGAAGCAGTGGGGGTTTCAGCCAGTTCTTTTCGTTTATGCCACAGCATGTAGGCCGCAATGGGAGGAATCAAGAACCCGTGGGAGAAGTTGGGGTCTGTGGACCAATCGCGCACCAGCTTGCTGATGGTGTTCGCATAGAGAAAACCGAAGCACCCGGCCAGGATTAGAAGTTGGATCAGGGTGCTACGCTTTATGGGCAGTTGGTTAATCATTCAGTCACCATAATCTCGAACAAAGAGGGGAGACGGACCTGGTGTCAGGAGGGCAGGTATTCCTCCAGGACCGGGATGACACCTCGTGCAAACTCTTTCAGGGCCTTTATGGTCGCATCCTCTCCCTTTGGACTCATGGGCGAGATGAGCCTTACAAAGGATCCGTCTGTACGGTTTTTTGTGATGGAATCAAGAACCAGATAAATCTTCTGAAGGTATTCGGACGCTATAAAACGCCCGCGGGATTGAAACCAGTAGAGGACCAACTGCCGTTCACTTCCCTTTTGGAGTGTGAGTTTTATTACCTTTATTTCTTTTTCCCGATCCGGCAGTTGAATGGGTACAATGGATGTCTCCACAATGTTCCATCCTCCGCCGGGCATGCAGTTCTTGGGCGAATGGATCAATTCGCCCTCTCGCTGACTCTCGTAGAATCCCACGTACAGTTGGACCAAGCCGCCTTCAGGATTTCTATAGGTAGCCATGAAGGAGTCGTCAACGCCCAGGACCTCGTATATCTTATCATCAAAGCGCTCGGTCCTTCCCGCCCATGAGTCGATGAGGGTGGGAAAACCGGAAAGGGGCTTTAGAGGCGGTACGTCTTTTGAGTGGGCTGCATACTGTGTGACGAGGGCGGTGGCGATTATCACGCCCGAGATTGCAAGGGTGTGCTTTAATTTCATTGAAACTCCTCAGCAGCGCCTTTCACTGTGCGCCTCTTCCCAGCAACACGATCTTCACTGTGTGAAAGATAATAATGAGGTCCAGAATTAAGGACATGTTCTTTATGTAGTAGAGATCGTATTTCAGCTTTTCCAGGGCGTCTTCTTCTGAGTCGCCGTACGGGTATTTTACCTGTGCCCAGCCGGTAATGCCGGGCTTTACCGAATGCCTTTCAGAGTAGTAAGGAACGGACTTTTTGAGTTTTTCAACAAAAAACAGGCGCTCGGGCCTGGGCCCTACAAAGCTCATATCGCCCTTTAAAACATTCCACAACTGTGGAAGCTCATCAATGCGAAGCTTGCGAATGACACGCCCAACCCTGGTTATTCTGGTGTCGTCCTCTTGAGCCCACACCGGTCCGGTGGCCTTTTCCGCATCTTCCCGCATGGAGCGGAATTTGTGGAGCATAAACTCCTGCTCATTCTCCCCCACCCTGTCCTGGGAAAAGATCACAGGGCCTCGGGAATCAAGCTTTATGGCCAGGGCCACTACAGCCATTAAGGGTAAAAGAACTATCAGCATTAAGACGGACAGACAGAGTCCCACCGCGCGCTTCATGAGGCGGGACAGGAGTGGCTTTCTAAAGCCTTCAGAAAATATCAACCAGCTCGGGTTAATCTTCTCCACCAGGAGTTTGCCGGTGACCTGTTCGTAAAAACTCTCGCCGTCGACTACTGTAAGCCCGCGGATCTTGCACCTCAGAAGTTCCTGGTAGGGCATGATGCCCCGCTTGTCGTCCAAGGCGACTATGATGCTCTCGGCTTCCTCAGCCTCAGCCAGATCGCACAGGCCTTCAAAACCTTTGCGAACAGGAATGTCTTGCGTGTTTGTTATTGCAGGTTGCTCTTTAGGGTGACCAAGGATTCCACGAATATCGTAACTCAAATCCCCTCGCCTTGTTACGGCATCCAGGATGTCCCCGGCAAGGGCGCCTGTCCCCACAATCAGGGCCTTGTTGCTGAAAAGACGGTGACTGATGACCATGTTGTATAGCAGTCGCCAGGACACCAGAAAACCGATCAGAAACAGCAGGCTCAGGAAAAAGACCCACCTTCCGATTATGGCGTCCGGCCACACAAAATAGATAATCGCCAGCGCAATGGAGGTCATGCCTATGGACTGGATGAGGCGCGTGGCAAGATCCAGTGTACTATCCGCCACCCGAATCTCGTAGAGGTCGTTGAAGTAGAGGCTTAACTGAGTGACAATGGCAATGAGGAGGACCCTCGGCCAGATAAAGGCCAAGAGCTCTAAGAGGCGCATTTCCGGCATGAAGAAAAAAAACGAAGCGAGAAAGACCGCCATGAAGATCAGCAAGCCTTCCCCCAAGATGAAAACGAACTCTCTCGAGGAGACGTACTTACGAAATATGCGCACTACTCGACAACTCCGGACGGAGGTTAGCTGTTCAGCCGGCTATGGATCATGTGCCTTTGTGATAATAACCCGAGTAGTATTTGCGATAGCTCTTCATGGGTTCACTGTAACCGTTGAAGACAACACCCAGAATGGGTTTTTTATCAAGATTCTTAATGCCGTTTCGAACCGCCTGACGAGGGGACCTGCCGGACATGACCACTAGAAGACTTCCGTCCACATGACGGCTGAGCACGCTGCACTCTGATGTAAACTGAGTCGGGGTCGCGTCCAGGATTATATATCTATCATCGTACCTGGCCTTGGCCTCCTCGATGAATGCTTCCATTTTCCTGGAAGATAGTAGTTCAGCCGGATTAGGGGGCTTTGCGCCTGCAGACAGTATTGAGAGCTTTGGAATATCCGTCTTGATCAAGAGCTCCGGAATGGTCCGTTTTCCTGTCAGGTACTCTGAAAGACCTTCTACCATAGAATACCCAAAGTAATTGTGGACCTGGGGCCGACGCAGGTCACAATCAATCAGAAGGACGTGTTCATCAACGCCAAGGGCGATGCTGGCAGCCAGATTGGTCGAGATAAAAGTCTTGCCCTCTCCTGGAAACGTGCTTGTAACGAGTAGGGTACGGGGAGTAATTCCGTTTTCCTTGATCAATTGAATCTGGGCGCGCAGCACCTTAAAGTTCTCCGCTTCCACAGATTCCGGAGAGCTCAACACGATCAATTTGGGGCTGTATTTTCGCCTGCCGGCTGCCTCACGGACTCTTAAGAGCTCAGGATCCTCAATAATGACCGGCTTGGAACTCCCGGACTTGAGAGACTCCGCGCGAATCTCCCGTTCCTTGTTCTGCTTTTCCAGTGCGTCTGAAATCTTTCCCATATGGTACGTCTTACCTCACGTGTTGGCAGAAACAGGGGCGGCCTCTAATCCCCGATAAAAGGCAAAACCCTCGTCACAAATCCAATGGTGCTGTTAAGGCCCTTTGTAACCAAAACTATTCCCGTGGCAAGGGCAATAAAACCCAGGGCCACACCAATCGCTTTGAGCCACTTTTTTATCCTGAGGGCCTTCTCTTCCTGCCGGGCGTATAGGAAAGGAAGGCTTATCAAGACCGGAACGCCTAGGTCCTCGGTTATCTCTACTGGTTCCTTGTATGAGGTGTCGGTCATTTCCTTGACATAGCCCAGACCTCCACCCAGCCCCAGGGCCAGGACAAATGTAAGCAACAGGATCTTACGCAGGTCGGGCTCAACAGGGATTTCCGGACGCTTGGCCGGGTCCAAAATTCGGAACTGCTCACCCTTTTGCTTCTTTTCCATACTAGAGGCGAGTTCAGCTTCGAGCTTACGGTTGAGAAGGGAGTCGTAAAGGTTCTTGAGATTTTCGTAATCTCGCTTTATAGAAAGGATTTCCTGCTCCCGCTTGGGTGTCTCTTCCACCCGTCTCTGATACATCTCCAAACGTTCATTGGCCTTTGCAATTTCCGATCGTATGCTTGCAATCTCATAATCTACCTGTCCCAACTGCAGCTTAATCATGTCCTTGGAAGAACTTATCATGGACATTGTATCAGCAGGGGGAAGCTCAGGCCCGTCCGGGTCCTCGTCCAGTTGTAGACTTGCTGCCCTTTCACCCTCCTGGACCTCCACCTTTTCGATCGTGCTTTTCAGCCGCCGCACATCAGGATGGTTTTCCGTATACCGTGCCTGAAGGTCCTCCAGTTCACCTCGCAGGGAGGCAAGCCTTCCCAATTCAGATCCATCTGAGCCCTTTGAGGAATCGGACGAGGCCCGGTTGCCCGGATAAGCAGCCATCTGCTCTGCCATGCGTTGCTCCTGGTGAATCTGCTGTTGAAGCATAAGCTTCCTATTTTGAGCATCTTGAAGGCTTTTGTTTAACTGATCGAGATGTAACTGCATGCGGGAAAGCATACTGAGATTCGCCTGGAGCTGTTCGGGCATGGCTCCAAAATGTCGTTCGCGGTATTCCTTCAGGACCTCCTCCCTATCCTCCAGCCTTCTTCGAACCGAATCCAGCTCGTCCGCCAGGAAGCTTGAGGTGCCAAGAACCTGGGACTCTCTAACTCGAAGGTTCTCCGAAATGAAGTTGGATGCAAGAGTATTGGTCACGTCCTTAGCGATCTCAGGGTTCTTGTGACGGAAGGAAATTCCGAACGTGTTTCCTCCCCGCCCTCCTCGCCCAACGTTAACCTTAATGTCCTGCCGGAATTTCTGGACCTTTGCTTCCAAATGATCATCAGTGTCTTGGTAAAGCTCGTACTGGGAAATGATGCTCTCTAGGTTGGTACGGCTCGTGACCTGCTGGGTGATAGTACGCAGCCTCTCTTCGACCCCGCTCTGCACAATGGATTCCACGTAAGCCTTAGGAACCTCCTGGGGTTGAACGAGGATAAGGGTCTCGGCTTGGTAGACCGGTTCCAAGAGAAGCCCGAATGCCATCCCTGATAAAACAACTATGAGAAAAGGGATGACGACCCAGTAAATGCGCCGCTTGAATACGTCGATGTATTTCTTGATTTCCGCCGATCGTTCCATAAACTCCGCCTTGGCTGCGGGCCTCGGTTGTTAAGGTTGAGTATCAAACGTTGAGATCAAGACTGATCGCAAAAGGGATAATGGACATCTCTCGCGAAATCTGCAACATCTATACCAACATTGCCATAGAAACACGCATTGCCCAACAGTTTTTTCAGCTTAGCCCGAGGATGTCAAGCTTGTTGTAAAGAGTCTTGTAGCTGATTCCGAGAACTCGTGCCGCTTGACGCTTGTTGCCATTGCTCGCCTGAAGTGCAAACCGAATGGCCCTGATCTGTATGGCCTTCTCCGCCTGGGCCTTAAGCGTTTTTAGTGGTACAATCGAATCGTGTCCTGTCTCGCCGATTTTGCTGGATGCATTTTCAGTTGAAAGCTCTCTATCCAACTCCAGGGAACGTACAATGTCCTCCTTGATCTCTACAGGTTTTTCTCCACACAGTAGACGTAACACCATGTTTGCCAGTTCTCTCACGTTGCCTGGCCAGTTGTATTCCTGAAACAACGTCTTCAGGGGTTCAGGTATGCTGAAGGGTTCTTCAGTGTCAATCAGCTCTGAGTGAAGATTGACAAAGTGATCTATAAGCAGGGGGATGTCGTCGTTACGTTCCCTTAGAGGAAGGAGTTCGATCTTTATCACATTCAGCCTGTAGTAGAGATCCTCCCTGAAAAGGCCGGCCTTGACATCTTCTTCCAGGTTTCGGTTGGTCGAAGCGATGACCCAGGCATCCGCCTTGATTTCCCTTTTGCCGCCAAGAGGGTGAAAGGTTGCACTCTGAAGGACTTCCAATATCTTGGCCTGCAGGTCTTTTGACATGTCCCCGATCTCGTCAAGAAAAATCACCCCCCCTGACGCCACTTGGAACTTGCCTAGTTTTCGGTGATCCGCACCGGTGAACGCCCCCTTTTCATAGCCGAACAACTCGCTTTCCAGAAGGGTTCCCGGGAGCGCGCCGCAGTTGACCTTGACGAATCGTTTTTTGGAACGAGGGGACCGCTCATGAAGCAGCCGAGCCACCACTTCCTTGCCGGTTCCGGTCTCGCCGGTTATGAGGACATTAAACCCCGTATCCGCGACCATATCAATGAGGTTGCGGGTCTTTTCGATAGAGGTATGTTCTCCGACCAAAATGTGTTTCATTCAGACAATCCTTGTGCGGGACTCCTTCATCATTGTCAAGAAAAGAAAGAGCCCGCAGCCCCGGAGATACTCCTTTGCACCGAGGGGACGGCCACGATCCAATGGCCGGGAGCAAACGCCTTCGGGTTCCGTACGTGGCAATGCCGGTTCCTATAGAGTGCTCTCATTATGGTCTTTCCGTCTCATGGCCTCCAGAAGTATCCCCTGAAGGTCACTTTCAATCTTCTCGTGTTTGTTCGCACAGGTGTTCTGTATGGAAAGGCCGGCCTCTTCCCAGGATAAGACGGCATAAGCTGCTTTTACCCCGCTAAGTCGGCCTAACCGGGCATCCATCGGTCTTCCGTCTCGGAAAAAGAGTATGCCTTGTTGATTGGATTGGCGGTCGAAAACCCGAATTGTGCATGTCTTTTGCTCCGCCTCGATCATTTGCACGAATATGCCTATGGAAAATCCATGAAGAACGCCGCCTTCAGATTCCATTCGTAATGTTGCAACAATTTTCTTAGCCATTTCATCTCCTATAAATGGCTTTTGAATGTATCCTATGACCCCGTTTGAGCCCGCTTTTTTCTCCAACTCAGGGATGGCGAATCCCGTCATAACTATGACGGGTATATGGGACAGCAACAAATCAGGATCGTCATCTGCAATCAACACCTTCTTATTCATTGGGGCTCCCCGAATTTAGTCAAAAAGTCGCCGGGCATCCCCGAGCGGTGCCAGGGGGAATGAACTGTTATGCTATCAAAAATTATACCAGACAGCGACGAAATTCTCCAACGGGGTCCAGGGCGGATCTCCGGTTTAGTCATTGACTTGACTCAGGGATTTTACCTATAAAGAAATAACAGGTGAAAGGCGGCTTGTGTTAAAATCATTTTAGCCGTGATAATGCAAGAGCGGATCAGGGGAAAGCACTCTTCAGGGGATAAATTGGAGCTCACACTTGGGGTGGCACAACTGGAAAGTATTGGAGGATGTCCTTCAATCGGACATAATGCACCTCGGGGTCACCTGCGTGGTCCTGATAGATCTATCAGGGAGTGTCATAGCTCATTTGGACACAGGTAAACTGGAACACGATATCTATTCCCTGGCTGCGCTCGCTGCCGGAAATTTCGGTGCCGTAAGCGCCATGGCCAATATAATCGGGGAGAACACGAAAAGCTTGATGTCTACCGCCTTTCAATCGGCTATGCCGCCTGAGTTTACGAGAAAGCCGCCAATCTGAACGGCATCCACCGATTACGGTAATGTTCGGGAACTCAGGAGCACACTGGGGTTCGCGTTTGCCGTTGCCGAGGCGGGCCTTGGATCATTATTTGGTTATGTGATTATGTGAAAGGACAAGGAGAGGAATTTTGAAAATCCTGGTGGTGGCCGGAGCAAGGCCCAACTTCATGAAGATCGCGCCCATAGTCCGGGAACTCCGGCGACGGGGAGAATCGAGCGGTATCTCGTGGGAGATCGTACACACCGGCCAGCATTACGACTATGCCATGTCAAAGGTCTTCTTCGACGAGCTGGACCTGCCCGAGCCGGACTACTTTTTAGAGGCCGGATCCGGCAGCCATGCGGAGCAGGCCGCCCGCGTGATGGTGGCGTTCGAAAAGGTGTGCCTGGAGTCGCGGCCTGACATGATAGTTGTGGTGGGAGACGTAAACTCCACCCTGGCATGCGCGGTGACCGCAAAGAAGCTGAACAACATCCGTGTGGCCCACGTGGAGGCAGGTCTTCGAAGCCGCGACATGGGAATGCCCGAGGAGATCAACCGCATAGTAACCGACGCCCTTTCCGATCTCCTGTTCGTAACCGAACCCTCGGGCCGCGACAACCTGCTGCACGAGGGAAAAGAAGAGGGAAAGATCCGCCTGGTGGGAAACGTCATGGTGGACACCCTTTTCCAGCAGCTCAAGCGTATTCCGCAACTGCCGGCCGCTGAAGGATTGCCCGAAGATGGGTCATACGGCGTGATCACGCTGCACCGGCCGTCCAACGTGGATGACCTGGAGACCTTCCGCGGCATCCTCGAGGCCCTGGGAAAAGTCTCCTTGGAACTGCCCCTGCTCTACCCCATTCACCCACGCGCCAGAAAGCGTATCGAGGAGTTCCAACTGGGGGCCATGGTGCGTGAATCCGGCATCAGGCTCATGCCTCCGCTTTCCTACATCAATTTCCTTCGACTGTGGAAGGACGCGGCCCTGGTGCTTACGGACAGCGGCGGCCTGCAGGAGGAGACAACCGCCTTGAGCGTTCCATGCTTCACAGTGCGGGAGAACACCGAGAGGCCCATAACGGTGGACGTGGGCTCCAACACCCTTGTGGGGACATCCTGTGAAGGGATCCTGGAGGCCTTCAGCCGGTTTCAGGCAGGACAAATAAAGACGGGGCAGGTCCCGGACCTGTGGGACGGCTGCGCCGCCGAACGTATCGTAGACGCACTAGGGGACGCCCTTAAATAATTCAATAACTCTACTGAATGTGCCGGGCGGGTGGGGAATGTGGAAAGATGATTGAACCCCCTTGGGCTCCACCTTCTGTCGTGGCGAGTTATTGAATTATTTAAGGGCGTCCCCTATGTGTGTCCCCTATGTGTTTGTAAGGCGGTTGGACAGGACCAGGAGGTCGGCGGCCTTCATGTTGTCCGTGCATATCTCGTTGAAGGGTATGGCGTGCTCCCGCCCCGAGAGCACGGCCGGCATGAGGCGGGAGGTGCCCGCCTTGAGGTATGACGCCACGTTGTATGCCATCCGCTGGGCCAGGGTCACGTCCTGGTTGTTGGGGGCTGCCCCCCGGATGTCCCGGCTGAAAGGCTCGCATACCACCTTGCGCCGAACAGGAATGCCCGTGTCCACCAGTTCTTTGTAGAAGTACTCGGCCGCATTGAGATCCGAACCCTCTGCCTCCCGCTCCGCTTTCCTGTAGCCCTCGGCCACCACGATCACGCACTCGCCCCTTCGGTTCACGGCCTCCACCACGGCGCGGTGGTCGATCTCCATACCCGGAAGTACCGCCAAATGGGCCCGCGCCCCCAGGCATGAGTTGAGGGCGTGAAACCCGCTGCTCGCACCCATCATCTCCACGATATAAGTCCGCTTGTGCGTCCGTGCGTCCGCCATGTAGCAGCGGATCTTCTCGGCGCCCATCTCCACACCCGTGTGCTGGCCTATGCAATCGGTGCCCGCCACGTCGCTGTCAATGGTGACCGGTACGAAAAAGGCCTGGATCGAGGTGGGCAGTATCTCGCAGAGCGACCGGATACCCTTGAAGGTGCCGTTTCCGCCGATTGCTATGATGGCGCGGACCTTGCGCTTTTTAATGGTGGCCGCCCCCTTCTTCTGCATGTCGTCCTTGACGAACTCCCTGTAGCGCTCCCCTCGAAGGAGCGCCCCGCGCCACTCCACGAGCGGGGCCGCATGAAAGACACCGGGGAGGTAATCGAGCTTCTTGTAGAGTTCCGGGTCGTACACCAGCCGGACAAAGTCCTCGCGGCGGCCCGAAACCAGGGACCTGAAACCCTCCCGGGTGGCAAACACCTCACGCCCCATGGTCTCCAGGGTATAGGTGATGAAGGCGGTGACCGGGTTGTAACCCGGCGCGCACCCACCCTCCTGAATCAGGAGCACGTCAATCTCACGAAAGGCCTTCCTGGCTTTAAGCTCGGTCTTCTTCATGTGGAAGGCGACACGCCGGCCCACCTTCACCCTGGCCATGAGCTCCTCGGGGTTGACGGGCTTTTGCAGGACATCGTCCGCCCCCGCCTGGATGCAACTGGCCATGCACACCCCCTCGGCCTCCCCGCCCACGAGCACCAGGTAGGTGTTGGCCAGCGGGGACTCCGGGTCCTCTTTGAGGCGGCTGCAAAAGGCGAGGCCGTTCATGTCCGGCAGGGCCTGGTCCACGATTACAATGTCCGGCACGTTTTTTTTCATGCGGCGAAAGGCTTCGTCCCCGCTCTCGGCCTCCTCGATCACAAAGTCTGCATCAACCTCCAGAACGTTGCGGATATGGTTGCGTGAAGCGGCTTCCGCGTCCACGATAAGGATCCGGTATTTGCCCTCCATGAATCTCCTCCCGGCGGCTCATGAAACGCCGCACTACAGATTTCCCATGACTTGCTTGACAGGCGCCGAGCAGGATATCATGATCCTGTCGAGCTTGCGAAACGATTATTTGCAGGAGACCTGCGAAATGACCTTGAAATGGTTCCACATCGTTGGAATCGTCCTGGCCGGGGGAATCATATTTTTCATCTGCTACCCCCGGATGGAAAATTTCCTCGTGTTTTTTCCCCAAAAGGAGCTGGACCTTCAACCGGGCGACCTGGGGCTTCGGGCCGATGACGTGTTCGTAAACGCCGGAGATGACGCCCTGATTCACGGATGGTTCTTCCCCCCGCCGGACGATGGAGCGCCTGTGCTCCTCTTCTGCCACGGAAACGCCGGAAACATAAGCCACAGGCTGGACAATGTCCGTCACCTCGTTCGGCACGGCCTTGGGGTGTTGCTCTTCGACTACCGGGGGTACGGAAGGAGCACGGGACGGCCTTCGGAGAAGGGCGTCTACCGGGACGGCCGCGCAGTCTACGAGCACCTGGTGAACGAAAGGAAGATCCCCCCGGAGCGGATCGTGCCCTTCGGCCGGTCCCTGGGGGCGGCCGTGGCCCTGGAGACAGCACTTCATCACCCGGTCCGGTGCGTGATCCTGGAGAGCGCCTTCACCAGCACCCGGGGCATGGCCAGGCGAATGGGCCCATTCGCCCTGCTCTCGCCGGTCCTGCCTGCCAACTACAACAACCTGGACAAGATCCCGCGCCTGGAGGTTCCCAAACTGATCATCCACGGCCGGGACGACGAGATCGTTCCCTTTAAAATGGGCGAGACCCTCTTCAGGGCGGCGTCCGGGGTCAAGGCCTTTCTGCCCCTGGACGGCGCAGGGCACAATGACACTTATGTGGCGGGAGGAGAGCCTTACTTTAAGGCCCTGGCTGAGTTTGCAGGGGATCCGGTGTCTGCAATGGAATAGTGGAATAGGGGACGTTGTTGACTTAGTTGAATAACTCTCGGCAAAGACTAGGGCACATAGGTGAACGCCTTCTTGATGGTGCGAACCTGGACCTGCCCGAAACACTGATCCGTAAAGGCGCCGGCCTCCCTTACGGCCTCTATGATGTCCGGGACGAGTTCCGACGGAATCACCATGCTGCACGCTTCCCTGGACAGCCCGATGCGGGCCATGGGGGAATCGGGCGGGCAGATGTGCCTGTAGGTATTTATGGTTGCGCCTGACGCCCCTGCCGCCATAGCCGCATCCACGAGTTCCGCGCCCTTTCCGGCGTTGCAGAAAAGGGTCAGGTCCACGAAGCCGGTCAGGTAACCCCGCTGTTTGCGCTTGGCCGAATCCTTGGCGTCGGCCCAGCGACGCCACACAGTGTCACCCCGCATCTGATCGATGGCCGCGACGATCTGCTCCATGGTGGCGGCGTGACGCCGGTCCCCCCGGCTGACCTGGAGGTCGGCAAGGCCCTTCTTGAGCAGATAGGTGTAAATGAAGCCCTTGCCGGGCTGCTCGAGCCGACCCACGTCGATCATCAGGTCCATAACCGATTCGCAGTTGTGACGGGTGGTGCCCACCACGACGATTTCCTTTTCCGCCGGGATGGTGATCCTGAGGAGGCCCATCTTGTCCCGCACACCGGTGCCGTTTCCATAGTAGATCACCGGAACGCCGGCCCCGGTGTAAAGGGCCACCTTGGCGATGGCCTCACCCTGGCCGCGCTGGACGATGCAGCATACCTTCTGGAGAGACCTGAGCCCCCTGTCCGGTTTTTCCAGGTCAACACTTATGGGGGAAGGCTCTTGGAAGATCTCGTGGGCCGCCGGGACCGTGATGTCCTCGCTGTACGCCGAGCCCCGCCCATAGATGGTCAGCTCACCCGCGTCGATTGCATGCCCCAACACAGGGTCCGCAACCTCCTGCGGCACCAGAAACACGATGATGTCCGAAGGGGTGTCCACCAGGTCCTCTTTGGTTCCCATACCGAAGAGGCTCTTGCGCTCCCGGATAATCGGGGCCCTGGCGGCGGCCACACAGATGTCGTGGACCCCTATCTCCTTGAGCCCGGCCAGTATGCCGGGCGAAACGGCCCGGTTGATCATCAGGGTGATCTTGCTGAGTGTTTTGGGATCATCCATGGATCGCCGGTCCTTCCTCGTGCTTGTCATTGTCGCCTTTAAGGACGGCTTTCCGGACCCTTTTGACATACAGGCCCACAGTCAGCACGGAAAGAATAGGGAAGACGGACGCCCCGGCAAGTATGCCGAAACCTTCCACCACTCCCACCTGAGAGCCTATGCCCAGCCCCATGGCGAGGACCAGGGGAACGGTGATGGGCCCGGTGGTCACGCCCGCACTGTCCCAGGCCACGTTTACGAACTCCTCGGTGGAGATCAGGGTGATCCCCATCAGCAGCACGTAAGAAGGGATCAACAGCCAGGCCAGGGGGATGTCCCATATGATCTTGGCCATGCCCACTCCCAGCCCCACGCCCACACCCACGGCCACGCTCTGCATGAGAAGGGACTTGCGGAAAGTCCCAACAGTAAGCTCTTCCACGGTCCGGCCAAGGGCGTTCAAGGCGGGTTCCGCAAGTGTAGCTCCATACCCCATAATAAAGGCGAACAGCACCACCACCATAATCCCCCAGAGGGAGCCCTCCCCGCCGAACAGCGGTCCTCTGGTCTCACGATAAAGATAGCAGCCGGACGCCGGATCGTAGTCTTCCTCCACATAGGGAACAGCCTGCAGTTCCCCGCCCTCCGCAGCAAAGAAAAAGCTCTTTTCCTCTCCGTCCGGGGTCAACGCGGTCTGTACGACGCCGGGGTCGAACGGGCAGATCTCCTTGTGTTTCTGCGAGACCTCCACCGATTGAAAAGAGGCGGGAAGCATACTGCCCACCTGTCTGCCCAGCCTGTCCAGGCCCATTTCTATGCCGAGGCTGAAGACGCACAGGCCGACCACGGTGAATCCCAGGCCGAGGAATACCTCGTCCATTCTGAACATCTTTTCCCGAAGAATGACGAACATTATCAGGAAAAGCGGCACGGTCAGCAAGCCGATCGCCTTGACGGCCGAGAACAGGTTTTCCGCAAGCAGCCGCCCTACATCCATGCCGCCCCCGGCCGAGGCCCCTTCACTGCCCGTTCCTTCCTCCCCGAAACAGGTCATCCGGAGTTCAGGCGATCCATGCTCCCTCACCCAACGCGCAAACTCACTCTCGTCGCCTTTGAAAACGGCCTTTCGAAGCGACTCGTTCCCCGCCAGTTTAGCCGCAAATCCGTCCTCCCCGCCGGCGGCGCCGGCAAAAAAGGAATGCCGCCCCACGCTTCCTGCGCGGAGCAGGGCGTACGCGGCCATGTGATCGTCGCTTTCAAAGAGCACTTTCACCCGCTCCCTGTTCTCCTTCAGGAAAAACGCCTCTTCATCCATGGGCCGCGGAACAGAGCCTGAAAGAGCGATCCCGAGACAAAACACGGCCAGTATGGGAAACAAAGAGGCCAGCGTGACCACCCCGAAGCCCGTGGTCCCGGACTCCGATTTTCCGACCATTCGCGAGATGCCCACCCCGAGTGCCAGCACCAGCGGCACAGTGACCGGGCCGGTGGTGACCGCGCCGCAGTCCCAGGCGAGCCCGGTTAGATACCGCAGGTTCGGATCCAGGAACGCCCAGCCCGTTATCAGGAGAAGGGGCAACACGAGCACATATATGAGGGGTTTGAGAGACCAGGAGTAATAAAACCTTATCATGCCCAGGGCCACGGCAAGGCCGACGCCGGCGCCCACGGACAACACCAGGGCCTGGGCATGGCTGCCCAGCAGCATGAAAAGCAACGGGGCCTCCCATGCGCTTACGGACTTTCCCGCTGTCTGCAGGACCTGAATGGCGGGCTCCGCAAGGGTCGCCAGCAGCCCCAGCAGGATAGCGAACAGGACGATGGGCATCAGGCCCACGCGTTGCGGGAGCCTCATGCCTACCCGCTCACCAAGGGGCATGAGGCCTAAAACGAGCCCCTCCATGAAAAAGGTGAGCCCGGCTATCACCAGCCCTATTCCAAACGCGATAAGGGAGGCCTGGGCCACGGGGATCTTAAGGACAATGGTCTGAAACAGGACCAGGTAGACAATGATCAGCCAGACGGATTTGACCTGTTCGAGGACCCGGGACCGGACATAGGGACCCAGCATGCCCAGGGCATCCTTGAATCCGACCTTGATCCTGGCTTTTGCGGGCCTGTGTTTCATGGCAAATTTCAGGTGTTGAGTTTATAAATGGATTGATAATACAGATTGTTTTCGCAAGGCAAGGGAAATGGGCAAGAGAGGCTTTATGACAGCCTTTCAGGAGTAAGGGCCTAAGCGTCTTTGCGGGAAAATCGGCGGATAGTGTTACAAAGAAAAAGAGATCAGCCTCCAGCCACTATCGGGACCAGAAAGACCTCCGCCCCGTCGGGAACAGGGGTCTTTTCAAAGTCGGGACCGCAGATTATTTTATTGTCGATTCTGACCACCGCATACGGGTATGGATCACCGAGGGCGTCCAGAAGATCGGAAACGGTCATGCCTTGCCGCCAGGGGAGCTTCCTGCCCTGAACCAGGATCATCACTTCACTCCATGGGCCTCGAGCAGTTCGATGACATCCGGAAAATCGATGTTCAGCCGCTCCACGGTGGCCCTGGTCGGGATCCCGTCAGCGGTCCATCCCCGCCTTGCATACACAGCGTCTTTCAACTTTTCGTAACGATCCTCCCTGAAGCGTCTCAAAAGGGCTACCTTTTCCTCGGTGTTCTTCCCCTCTATATCCACGCCGTGCTCTTCCGCAAGTTGCTTGTCGTAGCGCTCGCTCCTTGACTCGTATTCCAGCTCGGTCACAGGCCCCATCGCCCGGTAGGGGATGCCGTCATGCTCCCTGCGGCCGAAACCCATCCGAAGATTGAAGAGCCGCTGAAAATTGTATACCGCTTCGCTCATGGTTATCAAGTCGTCCGGGGCCACGCTGCGTCCGGTCACCGAGGTGAAAAATTCGGCGTACCACTCGACGTGCTTTATCACCTTTGCAGGCTCTTTAGTATCCTTGTTGTCCTCCGGCACGATGTCGTTCCACGGCAGCTTGCACAGGCCGCAGAGGCCGAACCAGGTGCGGAACATCGGAAACCAGTGCAGCGCCTCGGCCTTTTGTTCAAAGGTGGGCATGAAGTTGTGCACCATGTCCAGGAAAATGAGCCAGGCCTCGTCATGCTGGGGTCCCTTGAGCGCCAGCCCGTACCCACCCTGCTGGGCAAGGGACTCCTTGGTGATGTACTCGGAAAATTCCAGGCCTTTGGATTCCATGCCGATGTCGGCCAGTATGGCCGGATCGGCACCGTAGTCCCGCGCGAAGATTTCCTTCATTTTTCTTATGCCGAGACCCACCACAGCACCGAAACCTTCGCCCCTTGCCATCTGATGGATGCATTCGAGAGCCGCGGTCCTGTTTCCGAAATACAGATCAAGCCCCCCGGTGTGGGTTCGGTCGATAAGACCCGTCTCGAAGCACTCCATCACAAAGGCAATCCCGGTGCCCACGGAAATGGTGTCGAGCCCGTAGGTGTCGCAGTAGAAGTTGATTTCCACCACGGCATAGGGATCGAAAATTCCGAGGTTCGATCCGCATCCGGCGATGGTTTCGTATTCGGGGCCGTCCACGAAGACCTTTTTGCCGCGATAGGGGCCGGTCATGGGAACGAAATCCTTTACCCCGTGGGAACAGGCAACCGTACAGCCTATCCAGCAGCCGTCAAAGCCCTTGTCGAAAATGCGCCGGTACACTTCCTGCCCCAGGTTGAGGCCCTGGGGATGCCGCCCGTAGCGGAAGTTGTGGGTGGGCAGGCAGTCGTAGGCGTTCATGATGTCAACGATGTGCGTGGTGCCGACCGTCGCCATTTCGTTCTGCTTCGGGTCGAGGGCCACGATCTCCTGGGCGTGCCGCTTGGCGACGCTCTTGAGGGCGGCCTCGTCGGCGGGGTTGTTGGTCTTGATGGAGACCGATTCCCAACAGGCCACCAGCGCGCGGATCCCTTTGTCGGCGAACACCGTTCCGATACCGCCCCTGCCGGCCTGCTTGTATCTGACCCTGCGCCTGGGCGAATCGTACCATGAAAAATTCAGGCAACCCAGCAACGTGTGAGCTGCGCCGGCCCCGGTGGACACCACTGAAACGGTCTTGAGCTTTTCTCTTCCGAAATGGGATGTGAGAAGCGCTGACAGTTCATGGGCTTCTTCCGGAAGTCCCGGCATTTCGAGTATCCTCACGCTGCCCTCGATCCCGTCCACAACCACCACGGCGTCGCCGGAAGCCTTGCCGGTGACCGCGAGGGCGTCGAAGCCGGAAAATTTGAGGTAAGGGCCGAAATATCCCCCCACGTTCGAATCCATCACCGACCCGGTGGTGGGGGAAATGGAAGTCACGATACTCTTGCCGGAGCCGGGATAGGCCGGAGTCCCCCCCATGGGTCCGGAGGCGATGCATATGGCGTTTTCAGGATCGTTCCAGCGGGTGGAGGGGGTTACCGCCTGCCACAGAAGCCACAGATCAAAACCTTTCCCGCCCACGAAGACCTGCTTCATCTCATCAGTCACAGGTTTGGTAGACACGGTCTTTTCTGAAAGATTTACATGCAGGGTCCGGCCGGCATAACCCTTTTCCATCTCCTGAGGTTCATAGTTGAAACACACGATTTCCTTTCCCTGCAGGTCAGTCATAACGCCTCCTTTCAGCATTCATACGGCGGTTTTTCGAATAGACTCATCATGCAAACAGCTCATGTCCGGAGAAATCCCTGTTAGGGGAAAAGCTGCTGAGCACCACCTCGTCTTCGGGCAAGGTCCCCCCGCTCAAAAGCCTGTGGAATGTTTCCCCGAGCCCCGGCCCTATCATGAACCCCTGGCCGCACATGCCGGTTGAGAGAAAATAATTTTGCAGTCCGGGCGCCTTCCCGAAGATGGGAAAGCCGTCCGGGGTCATTGGGTACAGACCACGCCAGGACCTGCGGATCTTGAGCGGTGCGAGCATGGGCATGAGCTCAATCATCCTGCGTGAAATCAGAGGAAGGAATCCTGAAGTGGAACGGGAGTCGGTTCCCCACAACGGCGGATCCGGAGTGAGACAGGCTATCACGTGCCCCTCCCGGTTCTGGTAAAAATAAAAATTCCTGGACCCGGGCACCGGGCGCATGTCCACCACCATGGGCCCCATGAAGGGCGCGACAGGTTCGGTTACAAGGGCTTCGTGACAATCGGGCCGGACAGGGATGTCGACCCCCGCCATCAGAGATACCTCCCGCGCCGCCGCTCCGGCTGCGTTGAGTATCGCCCCGCAGCCGATCGTGCCTTGATCCGTGCGAACAGCGGACACCCTCGATTTGTCCATCACAAAACCTGTAACCCGCTGATTGAACCGAAACCGCACGCCGGCCTCAACCGCCCTTCGATAAACCGAGGTCATAAACAGGAGAGGAGAAGCCGAACCGTCTCCGCGGGAATAAATCGCGCCCCTCAGTCCCTCCATCCGGATGCCGGGCACCATTAATCGATAGTCCTCAGGAGTGAGCCACTGGACATCGGCTCCGTTCTTGATCTGAAGATCCATTGCGCTCTTCAGGGTCTTTTCCTCGTTTTCACGGTATGCCGGGTAGGAATAGCCGTTTGCGGCCCACAGGATATCATCTCCGGTTTCCTCCAGCCAACTGGAGAAAATCTGAATGCTCCGGGTACACACAACCACTTTGCCTTTCTCCGAATGGGTGGCCCGCACGCCCCCTATAGCCTTCTTGTGCTCCCCTTGTCCGGGTGAGGGACGAAAATCAAGAACCACAACGGAAAGCCCGCTCCTTGCACATGCCAGAGCGGCCGGCACACCCACAGAGCCCGCACCCACGATGACCAGATCACAGCTCGGTGTCATTTTCACCCCCACGGCGCGTGCCGGCGAATACACCGGCGGGCGTCTCCACGAACAAGGGCCTGAGACTGGGGGGGGTGATTTTTTCAGGATCCACCCCCTCCCGCTTGAAGATCTGAATGATCAGCGGTTCGCATGTCTTGCCGCCGCAAGCCCCCATGCACACCCTGGTCGAGGACTTGAGCTCGTTCATGTCCCTCACTCCCTCCCGGATAAGCGACTCTACACGCCCGGCCGTCACTCTTTCGCACCTGCAGACAACCGTATCCTCGGCGACGGGACCTGCGGAAATCCCGGGCGTCGACTGCTCGAGCCGGTTTTCCGCCGGGACCCTCAACCCGGCCACGCGCAGGGCCGTGTTTGCCGGCACCCGGACTGTCACCGCCAGGGTCTTGGGCTGCTTTTTGCCCTTCTTTACCGCCAGGACCTCGGCATTGTGAACGACACCGCCCGCGCAGTCCACCAGCTCTACAGCAGTGCCCTTTTCCGGGTAGGGGGTCCCGGCTTCGTAAGGGATGGACACGATCGGGTTTTCGGGGTCTTTCCTGTAATCCACAAGGGTGATGGCCAGACCCGGGCAGATGAAGACACATTTGCGGCACCCCGTACACTCCTCGCCCGTTATGCGGGGAGGCTCGATAAGGCCGTCTCCGGGGATTGAAATAACTCCTCTGTCACACACTGACGCGCAGGGGTTGCAGGGTATCCTCTGCGCGCAGTGCAACACCGGGGTGACTCCTTCCGTCGGGTATCCGCTGTAATCCGGCACCTCAGGCGGGCCGGGATGGGTCTTCAGCAATTCGACCTTTTGATACCAGTCCGGTGGGATCTCTTTCAGGTTGCCGCCGAGGGCGCCGGCAACCTCCGCGGCGGCGATTTTTCCGCTGAAAACGGCCGAAGAAGCTTCGGCTATTTCGCGGGCGTCTCCCGCGGAAAAGACCGGAAGCCCGGCCTGCTCGGCCTGGCGGCTGAATTCGTCGACCGGATTGAGCCCTACGGCCACCAGGACGGTATCGCAGGCAAAGGTCTTCTCCGTTCCGGCCAGCGGCTCGAACCGTTCATCAACCGCAGCCACTGTCACCGCTTCGACGCGGCCGTCGCCGGACGCTCTCAGCACGGTGTGGCCGGTCAACACCGGGACGCCCAGCCGACGGATCTTATCGGCATGTACCTGGTACCCGCCGCATTGGGGCATGGCTTCGACAAGGCCCGCGACCTCAATCCCCGCCTGCAATGCATGATAGGCCGCAATTAACCCGACATTGCCCCCTCCAATCACAAAGATTTTCTCCGCGCATCTCACCAGGTCCCTGTTTACCAAGGTCTGGAAGGCCCCGGCCCCGTAGACACCCGGAAGGGTGTTGCCCGGAAACATGAGGGCCTTTTCCCTTGCGCCGGCGGCATTGAGGAGCACAGACGGTATTACGAGGCGATAGGTGGTCCCCCCGGTCACGACCCCCACTTTTTTGTCGCCGTACACGGCCACGACGGTGCTGTCCGTCCACACTGAAACCGAAGGGTGAGCGCCAAGGTCGCTCTCCAGAATACCGGCGATATCGAATCCTCTCGTCCCGGCGTGGCAATCTTCGATCGAACCAAAAAACTTGTGGGTCTGGAGCAGCAGTTTTCCCCCCACCCGGTGCTTGTCATCGACCACCAGGGTGCGGATCCCCAACGCCCCCAGTTCCGCGGCCGCTGAAAGCCCTGCAGGACCTCCGCCCAACACCAGAACGTCCACCTCCACTTCTTCCGCCGGCTTGGGGGCCGGAGCTGAAAGGGCCTGGGGAAGAGAGGGCGGCTCATCGACCGGCGCCACCTTCATACCGGGTTTGATCGCCGTCATACAACCCTTTACGGGCACACCATCTGCCAGCACCGTGCACTGGGCACACTGCCCGTTGGCACAAAACATACCCTGGGGCGACCCGTCCCTGGAATGATGCCCGAAAACGTGTATTCCCGCGGCCACAAGCGCCGATGAAATCATTTCTCCTTCGCGCGCCATGATCTTGCTGTCCTTCCAAAACAAAGGCACCGAGGCCTCTTCGGCCGGATCCAGTATCGGATGAGTGCGAATTCGATGGTCTGGCATTTCGATATCCCCATGGATTGGAAACTGATGCGGGCCGTCGCCCGCAACCCAAAAGTAGTGTAGCCGGCGCAGGAGGCCGGGGAATCATCTATCCAGGATTATTGTTGATCTTCGCACCTAAGCGAAAAAGGCCTACGAAGATTCCTTTTGGGCGTTTTCCTCCATTATGCGGTTGAAGCGGTATACATGCGTCTGCACCAACAGGTGCGCCCGCGCGGCCTGTCCATTTTCCACCGCTTCCACAATCTCGCAGAGGTCGCGGTAGTTTTCGTGCAATAGCTCCTCCAGACGGGGTAGAAATCTGTCGAAGTACTTATGGATGCTGCCGTAGATGGTGCGGAGGACTGAAAGGTAAATGGGATTTCCGGCCACTTGTGCAAGATAGGTGTGGATCTCATTGTCAACACGGATGAAATCATCCCAGCCCGAGGCCCCTTTCTCAAGAAAATCCCCGGCCTTCTCGAGCAGGCCCCTCATGTGAGCCATGTCTTCGGGCCGGGCCCGTTCAACCGCAAGGACCGCCACATTCCCTTCCACACCTTCCCGGAACTCGGCCAGGTCTCTGAGGGAAACCCTCTGGTAGCGCACCAGGAGATCAAGGCTTTCGCTGACCTGCTCAATGGAAAGGGCATTCACCACAGCCCCGCCTTTGGCACCGGTCCGGATGGAAATCAGCCCTTTTTGTTCCAACACCCGCAGGGCTTCCCTGAGCGTTCCACGGCTGGCCGAGAAGGTCTCCTGAAGCCGCCGCTCGGAGGGCAGCCGAGCGCCGGGTTCTAGGCGGCCCTCCAGAATCGCATCCTGGATCTGTTCCACCACATCCTGGAATATCCTGTGCTGACCGGTTTTTCTAAAAGTAGTATCCATAGGGTCCTTATCACCGCACTGCAGCCGGCGTTCCACCATGAAAACACCCATCGTCCCAAACGGGGTTGACCGGCCCTTCAGGTCATGTCCTCATACAGAGAGCCGATATTTAGATAATGGTTAAACCAAAAATCGCCCATTTGTAAAGTATGTTTTTTACTCATAACAGAAAGTGAACAGACGCTGTATACGTTTTCTAGTTTATCTATTTGATAAATTTCATCTTTATCTGTAAAAGCCTGCGATCAAAAATTTTTTGTTGACTAATCCCTGAATTCAATGGTAGGACCGTAAACCCGGTCAGGGGCGACAGGATTGCGTTTATGATGAGGCGTGGCGGCGACAAATTGAATGAATCTTACAACTGTGCTGATACGGCACGAGACGAGCTGGTGCCCAAAAGGGTTTCTGGATGGGCACTAGTATAGTGCCCATCCAGAAACGTTTTTTTGGCAATAGCAAGTTTCCAATTCAGAAATGAGGATTTTTTGTCAAGATCAAGGAAATCAAGAGGTTGCGCGGAGGCGTACTGAAG
>JAWLEX010000157.1:0-6358 GCA_041685835.1 Desulfatiglandales bacterium | reverse complement strand
CCCGACGAGATGGACGGCCGGATCTTCGGTACGCGGAAACTGGCCTTTATTCCTTTTCCCCAGGCGGTGCCCAATGTAGCGGTGATCGACCCGGACTGCCGGTACGGGAGACGGAACGACGAGGGGGCCTGTGTGGGGGGCTGCGTGGTGGACTGCAGCCAGTGCCGGGAGTGCCCGATAGCCCTCTGCGTCAAGGCCTGCCAGAAGGAGGGCAAGGACGCGGTCCGCCTGTGGCAGAGCAACAAGAACATCAACCTCACCGTGAAGAGCATTGTCGTGGCCTCCGGAATCGAGGCGGGCCTGCCCGCGGAGGGCCTCCATGGATACCGGACCTGCGCCAACGTAATCACCAACCTGGAGTTCGAGCGCCTCATGAACGCCGGCGGTCCCACGGGCGGTGAGATCGTACGCCCGTCCGACCGCGAGCACGCGCACAGGGTCGGCTGGATACAGTGCGCGGGCCGCGGCCTCGACCACGGCATTCCATACTGCTCCAAGGTATGCTGCATGATAGCGGCCAAGCAGACCATCATCACCAAGGAACATGACGCCTCTGTTGAGACGACGATTTTTTATAACGATCTCAAGGCATACGGCAAAGGCATGTGGGGCTTCTACGAGAAGGCCAAAGAGGCGGGTGTCCGCTATGTGCGCGCCCGTCCTTTTGACGTGATCGAGGACCCGGAGACAGGAAACATCAGGATCCGGTACGAAGACCTGGAGACCGGCCGGCCCGTGGAGGAGGAATTCGACCTGCTCGTGCTCTCCACCGGCCTGGTCCCGAGCGAGAAGAACAAAAAGCTCGCCAAGGTGCTGAAGATAGATATGGACAAGTTCGGGTATTTCAAGGAGGAAGACCCCATTATGGCCCCGTTGGAGACCAAGGTGAAGGGAATCTACCTCTGCGGGGGCGCCACGGGCCCCATAGACATCTCAGAATCGGTGGTCCAGGCCACTGCGGCGAGCATGAAAGCGGTAGCCAACGGATGATTCGGGGACGGGGCAGGAGCTCTGAAGGCGCCCGCCCCGATAGCGATAGACGAGGAACGTCCAAATGAATGACGAGCTGAGAATCGGCGTGTTTGTCTGTGACTGCGGCTCGAACATCGCCGGAGTGGTGAACGTGCCGGCTGTAGTGGAGTATGCAAAGACGCTTCCCCACGTCACACACGTGGACGAGGGCAAGTGGTCCTGCTCCGTGGATGCGCTGAACACCATGAAAGAGGCCGTAAAGGAGCAGAACCTCAACCGGGTGGTCATAGCCTCCTGTACACCCAGGACCCACGAGCCCCTGTTCAAGGCCTCGGTCAAGGAGGCGGGGCTCAACCCCTACCTCCTGGAGTTCGTGAGCATTCGGGAGCAGGTCTCCTGGGTCCACATGAAGGAGCCGGAAGCTGCGACTGAAAAGGCCAAGGACCTCGTAAAGATGGGCGTTGCCAAGGCCGCTCTTCTCGAGGAAGGAGAAGAGATCCGGCTCCCCGTGGGTCAGGACTGCATGATCATAGGCGGCGGGATATCGGGCATGAATGCGGCCCTGTACGTGGCTGAGCAGGGCTTTAAGGCCTACATCGTGGAAAAGGGTCCAAAACTCGGAGGGATCCTCAACCGGGTATCCACGGTGGCCCATGAAGGCCATACCATGCCGGGTGCGGATATCGTAAAGGCCTTTCGAGAGAAAGTGGAGGCGAATCCCGCCATTACCGTTTACACGGATGCGGAAATCGAGTCCGTGGAGGGCTACATAGGTAATTACAGGATCGCCCTCAAGGCGGGCGGGGAGACCGTGAATCTGGAGATTTCAACGGTTATCGTGGCCACGGGCATGCGCGAGATCGAACCTGACAAGGGTGCCTTCCTGTACGGAGAGGACCCGCGAGTCATGACCCAGCTCCAGCTGGAGGAAAGGCTCAGGTCCGACGACCTGGACGGGTTCCAAAGTGCGGCGATCGTCAACTGCGTGGGGTCCAGGAACGAGGAGCGGGGATGCTGCAGCGTGGGTTGCCCGGTGTCGGTGAAAAACGCCCTGGCCTTGAAGAAGAGGAACCCCGATGCCGTAGTTTACATCCTCTACCGTGACATGAGCCTGGTCAAGGACGAGCAGGTGATTTTTCAGGAGGCCAAGAAGGCCGGTATCAGGTTCGTGCGGTTTCCGGACGACCGGTACCCTGAGGTGACGGCGGAAAACGGCAAATTGTCCGTCAAGGTCCGGGACTTCCTTATGGGTGACGACATCACCATTCCGGCTGAGCTGCTGGTCCTCACCGTGGGTTTCACAGGAGACGAGAGTATAGACGCCGTGCGGGGACAGCTCAAGGTCTCCACAAACAAGGAAGGTTTTTTCCAGGAACGCCACATAAAGCTCGGCCCCCTGGACTTTCCAGCGGACGGGGTTGCACTCTGCGGCTGCGCCAAGAATCCCAAGACCCTGAAGGAGTCGTGCGAGGAGGGAATCGGCGCCGCCATGCGGGCCTCCATTCCCATGAAGAACGGCTTCATCGAGGCCGAAGGCATAGTGGCGGATATCGACCTCACCAACTGCGACCAGTGCAACCTTTGCTACAAGCGGTGCCCATACGGGGCCATCGAGATCGACGAAGAGAAACGCCCTTCTGTGATCAAGGCCCTGTGCAAGGGCTGTGGGCTCTGTGCTGCCGATTGCCCCAAGGAGTGCATCACCATTGTCCACTATTCGGATGAGCAGCTTCAGGCCCAGGTGGATGCGGCCCTGGCCGAGGATCCGGACAAGAAGATCCTGGGTTTCGTGTGCCACTGGTGCGCGCTCGGCGGCGTGGACATGGCCGGCGTGAGCCGTCTCCAGTACCCCACCAATGCACGCCTGATCAGGGTCATGTGTTCGGCCAGGGTGCCCATCAAGCTGATCGAGCGGGCGTACGAGCTGGGCGCGGCCGGCGTCCTGGTTGTCGGATGTGAGTTTCCCACCTGCCACTACATCTCAGGGAACTATGCATGCGATACGAGGATCAGGCGCGCGCGGAAAAGGCTTCAGAAGAAAGGCTACGACCCGGACAAGCTCCGGCTGGAGTGGTGTTCGGCTGCGGACGGACCCAAGTTCGCCAACATCATGCGGGACATGGTAAAAGAACTGGGCCTCGGCTGAAGCCGGGCCGACCGGGTACAAGTGCGAGGTGAGAAGACACATGGATGCAAACACGGTACCGGCGGAACAATTCGGCAATGTGGAGATGCTTTATGCCTGCGAGCAGTGCGGTTGTTGTGCCTCTGCCTGTCCCGTGACCGGCAAGGAAGACTTCAATGTCCGAAGGATCATCCGCTACATCGAGATGGATATGGCCCGGGAGGCAGCCGATTCCGGAAAGCAGTGGACCTGCACCACCTGCGGGCGATGCGAGACGGTCTGCCCCAACGGCATTGCTGTCCTGGACATCCTGCGGCCCCTGCGGGTCCTGAGCCCGGAGGCCTTAGTGCCTCCCGAGGGGCCGCCGCCCTGCAGTGCGGCCTGCCCGGCCGGCATAGACATCCCCGCTTATTTGCGGTTCATAGCAGGCGGAAAACCAGAGGAGGCCTGTGCGGTGATCCTCGAAAAAGTCCCTTTTCCGGGTGTTCTAGGCAGGATCTGCATGCATCCCTGCGAGACCGAGTGCCGCAGGGGCGAGGTGAACCAGCCCATAGCCGTATGCGCCCTCAAGCGGTATGCGGCGGACAAGGCTGAAGGCGTGTTCGAGAGGAACACCAAAACGGCTGAAAGCACGGGCAAAAAGGTGGCCGTGGTGGGAGCGGGACCTGCCGGGCTTACCGCGGCCTTCTACCTCCGCAAAAAGGGCCATGAGGTGACGGTGTTCGAAGCAAGGCCCAAGCCGGGCGGCATGATGCGTTACGGCATACCCTCATACCGCCTCCCGGAAGACGTCCTGGACAGGGAGATCGACCTGGTACTGGGGATCGGGATTGAACTGCGGACCGGGAAAAAGCTGGGTGTTGACATGGATCTCGAGTCCCTCCGCAAGGAGTTCGACGCCGTTTTCCTGGGCACCGGCCTTCAGGAGAGCCGTAAGATCGAGCTGGAGGGGTCGGATGCGGAAGACGTGCTCTGGGGGGTGGGTTTCCTGTCGCAAGTGGCCCAAGGCGGGGACATAAAGCTCAAGGAGAGGGTCCTTGTCGTGGGCGGCGGGAACGTGGCCGTTGACGTGGCCCTGACTGCTCTTCGGACCGGTGCGAAAGAGGTGACAATGGCCTGCCTGGAGAAGCGGGAGGAGATGCCGGCCAACGACTGGGAGATAGAGCAGGCCCTGGAGGAAGGGGTCAGGCTGATGCCGGCCTGGGGGCCCGGAAGGATTATCGCCGACGGAGGCAAGGTATCCGGTGTGAAACTCGTCCAGTGCGCGTCGGTGTTCGACGAGGAGGGCAATTTCTGCCCCGCCTTCGGCGAGGCGACTGAAACCGTGGATGCGGACCAGGTAATACTTGCAGTAGGGCAGTCGGCGGACCTTTCCTTTGCCAAAGGGGCTGATTTAAAGGTGGAGCGCGGTCTGATCCTTATCGATGAAGAAACCATGGCGACCGGTCTTCCCGGGGTATATGCGGGCGGTGATGTGGGCAAGGGCCCGGGCGCCGTCATAGACGCAATCGCGGCCGGCCGAAAGGCCGCATGCGCTATAGACCGTTTCCTGGGCGGGACGGGCGATATCGACGAGACACTGGCGGAACGGGAGGACACTTCCTCCTACGACGGCAAGAGGGAGCGGGGCTTTGCCGACAGGGTGCGGGCTGAATTACCCAAGCTGCCCCTGGACGAGCGTCACCGCGGGTTCGATGAAGTGGACCTCCGCTTCAGTGACGAGCAGGCTGTGCAGGAGGCCTCTCGCTGCCTGCAGTGCGACCTGGAACTCCGTCTGGTCAGAGAGGCACGCGCCGGGCGTTAGAAGGGCGTGGCCTGTGGTTTCAGCCCCCGCACGGAAGCGTGAAATAATATATGGCCAGTGACTCAAAGGTCCCTTTGGATGAGATTCTGCGGCGAAGGACAAAGGTCCAGGAGGGGCTTCATGAACTTGGGCTCGAAGGACTCCTTGTCACCCACGCGGCGGACTTCTTCTATCTCACCGGGGAGTCTGGAGGAGAGGACCTGTACCTTCCGGCCGAAGGCGATCCGGTTCATGCCGGTGAAGGGGACGGTCCGGACATGGAGAGACTAGCCGGCAGGGTTCGCGATGTGTTCGGCCGGCTTCCGTCGGTTGTCGGACTGGAGATGGATGTCCTGCCGGTAAGGCACTACATGAGCGTCAGGCGCGCGTTTTGGGGAAGTGAGCTCCTGGACGGCACGCCCGCACTGCTGGGCGCCCGAATGATCAAGTCGTCGTGGGAACTCCAATGGATGGAGTCTCTTGCAGGGCGGACCAGGCGGGTTTTCGAATACGCCAGGGAGAATATGGAGCCGGGCATCACCGAGATCGCGTTCTCGGGCCTTATGGAGGCCCGGGCCGGAGAGTTGGACATAAGCGGACGCGTGCGGGTGAGGGACCACAGGACCGAGGGCTACCCCTGGCATGTCCTGGCCGGGAAGAGCGGAGGCACGGTGGGCGTTCTGGACGCACCCGCCACAGGTGAAGGGACGTCCGCTGCGTTTCCCTGCGGCGCGGGCTATAACCTGCTGGCTGCGGGCGAACCAGTAATGGTGGATTTTGCAGTTCAGATGGCTGGGTATCACATGGACGAGACGCGGATGCTTGTCATGGGGCCTGTTCCGGTGGAAGTGGAGGATGCCTGCAAGGCCGCCATCGAGATCCACGACCGGGTGCTGGAAAAAGTGGGGCCGGGCCGTACACCGGATGAGCTTTTCCGTTTTTCGAAGGAGGTTGCGCAGGATCTGGGTTATGGAGATTCATACCTTGGCCCGCGTGGAAACAAAGTGCGTTTTGTGGGACATGGAATCGGTGTAGAGTTGATTGAGCCCCCGCTCATCGCACCGGGCCGTAAAGAGACCCTGTTGCCGGGGATGACTTTCGCCTTGGAGCCCAAGATGGTGTTTGAAGGGCGTTTCGGGGCGGGGATCGAAAGTGTGGTCACAGTCACCGAGACCGGGCACAGGCTGATAAGCCGGGTGCCGGTGGAGGTGCTCTATGCGTGATTCACGAAATTATTGTTTCTCGCCGGGGCTCCGGAGCCTGCTACCGCGCTCTTGGTTTGCGGGCAAAGACCCGCATTAGTGCCTTACTCCTGAAAAGCTGTCAGAAGAAATAAGAAGTGTTGATGTTAGAATAATCGAAATCGAAATCGGGATCGGTATCGAAATCGAAATCGAAAGAGAATAAAATGATACTTGACACGAAAAGCTTGATGTCTACCGCTGTGTGAAGGAAGACTCCGGGGTCTATGGATTGGA
>JAWLEX010000156.1:0-6369 GCA_041685835.1 Desulfatiglandales bacterium | reverse complement strand
CCGCGCAACCTCTTGATTTCCTTGATCTTGACAAAAAATCCTCATTTCTGAATTGGAAACTTGCCAGTGCCCAAAAAGCGTTTCTGGATGGGCACTAGCAAAACAAGGGAAAAAGGATACAGTAACCTCAGCCATAGAAAAATTATAACTCGAGACGCCGCTCAATTGCAAACCCGTAAGATTAGGTTTTTTATGTACGAAAAATTCGTACATTTCAAATAAAGAAGCCGGGGAGGGGGGGAGCCCTCACTCAAGGCTCGACCAGGCCGGTTTGAATGGCGAACCTCGAGAGGTCCGCATTGTTTCTAAGGTTGAGCTTCTTCAAAAGCCTGGAACGATAGGTGTCCACGGTCCTGGTGCTGAGGAAGTAGGCCTCTGCAATCTCACGGTTGGTCTGGCCCATGGCCAGGCGGCGCAGGACCTGTATCTCACGGTTGCTCAGGGCGTCCAGGGGGCCCAGGCCCCGGCTCCCCCGGGCCATTCGAACCGCCAGGGATTCAGCGGCCGACACGGTCAGATAGCGACCCCCGGCATGTACCCTGCGAATGGCCTCCACCAGCTCTTCCGAGGCCGAGCGTTTCGTGACATATCCCATGGCCCCGGTGCTTATGGCGCGGACCACGTACTGCTCCTCCTCGTGCATGGTCAGAATGAGGACCGGAAGCCCGGGGGCTTCGGCCCGGATCCGGCTGATGACCTCGAGGCCGTCCATCCCGGGCATGGATATGTCGATTACAGCCACGTCGGGTCTTACGTCCAAAACACACTCCACGGCCTCCCGTCCGTCATCCGCTTCCGCTACGACCTGAATGTCACCGCTTTCCTCGATGATTCGACGAAGACCCTCGCGCACTATTTTGTGATCGTCTGCAAGCATTACCTGAATCATGGTTTATCCCCGTCCTTGTAATCAGGCCGGATAGGGACCCGAAAGCTGACCCGGGTGCCCTGGCCCGGCCTGGACCGGATCTTCAGGCTGCCCCGGACCAGGGCGGCCCGCTCCCGCATTCCTGCGATGCCAAGGCAATCATTGTCGGAAAGCCGCTCCGTGTCCATGCCTTTCCCGTCATCAAGTACTTCCAGGACCAGGCATTCACCGTCAACCCTGAGCTTCAGCTCCGCGTGCGTGGCAGAGGCGTGGCGAGCCACGTTGGTCAAGGCCTCCTGTGCTATGCGATAAGCGGCCGTAACAACCAGGTTGCTCAATGTAGGGATGTCGTCGCAGCTGAAGCTGCATGCAACCCCGAAGCGGCGGTCGAATTCCTCAGTGTACCACTCGAGCGCGTCGATAAGACCAAGGTCGTCCAGGACCCCGGGACGAAGTCGAATGGCTATGCCCCTGACTTCATCGATTGTCTTGTCGATCAGGTTGCACATGGCAACGGCACGCTCTGACGCCGCCCCGTCGTTTGACAGCAGGTAATCCCTGAGCCAGACCGCATCCATGCGCAGTGCCGTCAAGAGCTGCCCCAGCTCATCGTGGAGCTCCCGCGCAATGGCCGCACGCTCCTGCTCCTGGCTGTCCATGATGCGGCCCGAGAGCCTTCGAAGCTGCTCCTGGGCCTTTTTCTGGGCCGTGATGTCAGTGGATATTCCGCACATGGCCTGCATGCGGCCGGAGTCGTCCTTAAGGGGGAATTTGACTGAGAGATACGTATGGACCCCGTCCTCCTGGGGCACCCGCTCCTCCACCTGGATGGAGTCCTGTTTCCGGGCAACCATCTCGTCGTTTTCGCGAAACTGGTTCGCAACGGTTCTCGGAAAGACCTCATAGTCGGTCTTGCCCCGCGCTATTTCGCTCTCTACGCCGAAGAGCTTTTCAAAGCGCGAACCCACCATGGTGTAGCGATATTCCCGATCCTTGACGTAGACCACGGCGGGAGTGTTTTCCAGGATGCCCGTGATCTCACGGGTCCGCTGCCTCACCTGTCGTTCCAGTTCCCTGGAATAACGGCTCAGCTCCTCCTGGGCCCGTCGCAGTTCCTCCTCGGTCGTCTTCCTTTCCGTGATGTCCAGGCTGAAGATGGCCGCCCTGACCACGCGCCCGTCCCCGTCGTACACCGGATAAAGGTTGGTGTCGAAAAAGCGGTTTCCGTGGCGCTCCTCGTAACGGACCGGCCTCCCGGTTCGAAAGACCTCTCTCAACCGCTCACGCTCGCGCTCAGCAGCCTCGGGCCTGAAGTGGTCAAATGCGCACGATCCGACAAGGCGGTCTGTGCGGGTGCTGAATGTCTTGATCGCCGTCTCATTGGCGGCAAGCACATTACCGTCCTCATCCAGCAAAAGGGCGCTGTCCGTGGGGGCGTTAAGGAGGGCAAGGGCCGTTTCCTCGCTTTCCTTCAAGGCCTCCTCCGCCTTGCGCCTTCGCGTTATCTCATGGCTTGCCTCGCGAAAGAGGACGAACACCGCGCCCCCCACGATCAGGCAGAGGGTAAGGATCAAGAAACCGCTGATACGAATCAGCGGATGAGACACCCGCTCGAGAAAGAAGCGCGGGTTGCTCAGGTAGAGCACATGCCAGCCGGGATGTTCGTGCACGTCGATACGGTGAATGAGATAGGTGTTGCCCTCCCGGTCCAAAGCATGCCGGTCTCCTTTTTTCTCCAGGCCCACCCATTCGAAGGGTTCCCTGCCGAACTGGCGTGAGGCGGCGATCCTTTCCAGATCTGCGGAGGGCAGGGGCCAGAGTACACGAAAGATCCATTCGGGACGGCTGGACGCGAAGACCACTCCGTTCGGGTCCGCCAGGACCACAATGCCTCCCTCGCCCTCCCGAAACTCGTTCTCGATCAGGTCAATTCCGGCCTTGACCACCGCCACCCCTATGGGCGGCCCCGATGGATCAAGCCCGTAGATCGGGTGGCTGTAGTAGGCGCCCCGCTTTTTAGAAGTGACTCCCAGGGCCATGTACACGGCGGTTTCGCCATTGATCGCCCTCTGGAAATAGGGGCGAAATGAATAGTTCTCACCCACAAAGCTTCGGGGCTCGTTCCTGTTGGTGGAGGCCAGTGTCGTGCCCTGTCTGTTCATGATATAACAGACATCCGCCTGAAGGGCCCATCGGAAGTGATCCAGGACACCGTTCACCAATTCGAGCTGTCCGGGCCGTTCAGGTTCTTCGAGAAACCTCTGAATCTCATACAGGCCGGACATGATACGCGCGGCCTTGAGGTTTTGCTGGAGGCATGAAGAAAGGTGGTTTCTAAGGGTCTGTGCGCGGGCCACGGCCTGGCGCTCCACCTCGTTGAGAGCGGATTCCTGTAAAGAGACATAGTAGAGATACCCGCCGATTGATGTTGAAAGAAAGGCGAGGAGACTGAGGAAGACCAAAATGGATCGGATCTTCATGTGCGGCCTGACTCCGCAGGTCGGCTCGATCCGGGAAACCGGCGGGGCCTGCCGGAGATCGAGCGACTTCCGACTCAGAAGTGAGCGTTGAATTTTTTCGATTATTACTCCTGATAGGGCCGGGGGTCAATAAGTTCATCAGTGCTGATTTGTCCTCGTGTCCAGCTTGCCCGGGTCATTTCACCACGACGGAGCCGCCAAACACTGACACAGCGCGCGCAGGATCCTTGCCATCAGCCATTCTTTTGAGTAGGGTAGTTTCCATCCAGAAATGGTCTTTTTTGCCAATCTCGGCGTCAATCTGCGAGGTTGCTTGTGCGGCGTACTTCAGTACGCCTCCGCGCAACCTCTTGATTTCCTTGATCTTGACAAAAAACCCTCATTTCTGAACTGGAAACTTGCCAATGCCCAAAAAGCGTTTCTGGATGGGCACTAGGGTATGAACCCTGTCTTATTCGCACCTGAAACGGCTGGTGATCATTGAGCCCAGTGAGGATGCCGGCAAAACAGGGTGCCCAAATAATCTGAAATTATCAGATCAAACCACGATGAAAAGACTCAAATAGGAACAACGGCATGAAAGAATACATGTCAGGATGGGCGTCCCCAAAAGACCCGGCTCATGGATCCGTTATGGAGCATGCCGGCCTTGCCGAGATTCGGGTCCCTCTTGAAGGCCTTGATCTGGAGACGGGACCTTACTGTACCAGCTTCGGGGAAGGGCCGGATGAACTGCGTGCATCGATCCTCAGGATCGGACTTGTGAATCCGCCGCTCCTCCACGAAACCGGCTCAGGCGGCTGGGACGTGGTATCCGGTTTCCGCCGGCTCCGCGTCCTGCGGGCCCTCGGCTGTGAGACCTGCCTGTGCCGCGACCTGAGTAACACGCCCTGGTCCCCGCTTGAGCTGCTTCTACTGGGGCTCTGGGACAACCTCGGCACACGCAGCCTGAACGAGCTTGAAAGGGCCATGGCCCTGTCCAGGCTTTCGGCGCTGGTTCCGCGGGGTTCCCTCCTTGGGGTGTACATGCCGCTGCTGGGACTGCCTTCGCGGCCCGGCCTGTTGGATTCATATCTGGCACTCGAGTCTGCGGAACCCTTGGTGAGGCAGGCCGTGGCAGGCGGGCGACTCAGCATACGCGCATTTCAGGATTTGCAATCCTGGAGGCCTGACGACCTCATCCAAGCGGTACGCTGCATTGAAAAGCTAAATATCAGCTTTAATAAACAGATTCAATTTATTGATATATTAAGTGATTTAATAGAAATTGAGAATGCCGGTGTAAGAGAAATCCTGGCCTCGGAGCCTTTTTGCTCGGTCCTTTCGCAGGCGGAGGCCAACGCCCCACAAGCGGGCAACCGGCTTCTCGATCACCTTCGCCGCCGGCGCTTTCCCTCCCTGGAACAGGCGGAGAGGACTTTTCGAGGCCGTTTAAAGAGGCTGGCCCTTCCTTTTGGGATTCGAGTGAACCATCCCCCTTACTTCGAAGACCCCTCCTTTCGTCTCGAGATCACATTTCGGAACGGAAAGGAACTGCGGGATCAGCTGTCGCGCCTGTCAGGAATTCAAGGGCTGGAATCCCTGGGCCCACCCTGGGAAGAGGAGGGCGAATGAGACTCCGAGGGATCCGCCGCCTGGTCATGGACCCGGGTGCGGCCTCACACCCCCTGACCCGCCGGGTCTCGGAATGCATGGCCCCCATGGTTCCGGCCTTGTCTTCCGAGGCCACGAAAAGCGAGCCCGACGATAACCCGGACGAACCGGCGGGCATGGACAAGGAAACGCTCCACCTGGTGTCTTTCCCCGGGGAACTCCTCAAGCCCTGCCCGGGAACAGGGGACGATTACATCTGCTGCGGGTATCAGATCCTGAATGTCGGGACCAACTGCCCTTTGAACTGCTCCTACTGCATCCTCCAGGCCTATATGAACCATCCGTCCCTCCGCCTTTTCGTCAACCTTCCCGAGGCCCTGCCCGGGATCGCCCGCCGAATCGACAGGGATCCGTCCAGGCTCTGGCGGATCGGAACAGGCGAGTTCACGGACAGCCTGGCACTGGACCCTGTAGCCGGTTGGACCGAGTGGCTCCTCCCTTTCATGGCGGACAGGAAGAACGCCGTTTTGGAACTCAAGACCAAGACCGCTCAAATCGAAGGCCTTATCGCATCCCCTCATCGCGATCGCATAATCGTGTCATGGTCCCTTAACAGCCCTTGGATCGTGTCCAGGGAAGAGCACGGCGCCCCGAGCCTGGAGACGCGTCTTCGCGCTGCAGCGCGATGTCAGGAAGAGGGGTTTGTGGTGGGCTTTCATTTCGACCCGCTTTTCCTCTACCCTGAATGGCGTGACGGGTACCGGCGGGCCCTGGATCTGATTGACAGGCACATAACACCTAAAAAGGTCATCTGGATGAGCATGGGGGCCATGCGTTTTATGCCCCGGCTCAAGCCCATCATTCGCCGCCGCCATCCTGAAACCAAGGTGCTTCACGGTGAGTTTGTGCGTGGTATGGACGGGAAGATGCGCTATTTCAGGCCTCTTCGTACGGAACTCTACGGTTTTCTAAGGGAGCTGATCACCCAATGGCACCAGGATGCCGGCCTTTACCTCTGCATGGAGAGCCATGAGGTCTGGAAGGAATCCATGGGCTGGTCTCCGGGGACCTCTTCGGGTCTGGCATCCTTTCTGGACGCGAGGGTGCGAAAGATGTTTTCCATGCAGCCGTGATCCTTAGTGCCTTACTCCTGAAAAGCTGTCAGAAAAAACAAGAAGTGTTGATGTTAGTATAATCGAAATCGGGATCGGGATCGAAATCGGGATCGAAAGAGAATAAAATGATACTTGACACGAAAAGCTTGATGTCTACCTCTGTGTGAAGGAAGACTCCGGGGTCTATGGATTGGAGGAAATCGATTTCGATCCCGATAGCGATTTCGATCCCGAAGAAACCAAACTAAACGCTTATTCTTAGTGCCAGTGCTCCTTGACTTTGGGTTGCGGGCAAAGACCCGCATTAGATTTT
>JAWLEX010000155.1:0-6399 GCA_041685835.1 Desulfatiglandales bacterium | reverse complement strand
CGTGACCTCAAAGAGGCGCTGATCCCGGACTGCGGCGCCTCCGGGTCATATCCGCGCCTAAGCGCGGAATAGCAGGGCCGGATAAACCCATGGATCTCCCAACCCATACCATTCTCGACGGACTCAGGGAACACGGCGCAGTGGCCGGGCTGGACATCAGCTTTGCAGGGCTCATGGCCAAGCTGTCCGGAGCAGTGGATTCAAAGGAGCTCTTTCTGGCCGCGGCCCTGACGAGCCGCTCCACACGTGACGGAAATGTGTGCCTTGATCTCGGGCGCGCAGAAGAAACCATCTTCCCCGAGGGACGGCCGCCCGGCGTCCCGCGATTTCCTTCGGCCGGGAAGTGGGCGGCCGGGCTTCGGCGGACCTCGGTGGTGGGCGAACCCGGCGACTTCACCCCCCTGGTCCTGGACGGGCACGCGCGCCTGTATTTGCACCGCTACCGGACCTATCAGGACACCCTCGCCCGATGGATCCTGGATCGGGCCCCACAGGTCGCCCGGGTTCCCGACCTCAAAAACCTTCAGGAAGCCCTCTTGCGCCTCTTTCCTTCAACCGGCGGCCGGGGCGATGAACCGGACTGGCAGAAAACCGCCGCCTGCGCGGCGATCCTCCGCCGGTTCATAGTGATATCGGGCGGTCCGGGGACCGGCAAGACCACGACGGTAGCCAGGATCCTGGCCCTCCTTCAGGAGACCTCGGGCCGTGAAGGCCCGCCTCTCCGGATCGCACTGGCTGCGCCCACAGGCAAGGCGGCAGCCCGTTTAGGAGAAGCAGTCCGCCGGACAGCCGCGGCCCTGGTGGATTCAGGGGTTGCTGCGCCCTCCATGCCTGCGGAAGCCTCCACCATCCATAGACTCCTGGGGACCATTCCCGGATCACCCTATTTCCGGCACAACGCCGAACGCACTCTCCCCATCGACGTCCTCGTGGTTGACGAGGCATCCATGGTGGACCTGGCCCTGATGTCCAAGCTGGTCCAGGCGGTTCCTCACAATGCAAGGCTCATCCTTGTGGGAGACCGGGACCAGCTGGCGTCCGTGGAGGCCGGGGCCGTCCTGGGCGACATCTGCGGCAGGGATCAATACCCGGGTTTTTCATCCGGCTTCCGGCCGCTTCTGGAGAAAGGCACCGGACAACTGATCCCCGAGCCGGAGGCCCCTGACGACGGATCACCGATTCAAGACAGCATCGTAGTCCTTCGAAAGAGCTACCGGTTCGACCCTGGTTCCGGGCTCGGCGGAATCAGCCGCCTCGTGAACCAGGGGGATGCAGAGGCCGCGGTCTCGCTTTTGCGGGACGGCTCCTTTGAAGACATACGCTGGTCGCCCCTTCCGGACCGAAGCGAGCTGGGTCCCGCCCTCAGGCAATATGCCGGGGAGTTTCTTTCCAAAATCACTCAGGAGATTGATCCGGCCCGGGCGATTCAGGCCCTGGAAAGGTTCCGCATCCTCTGCGCCCTGCGTGAAGGCCCTTACGGTGCCAGGCACGTCAATCGCATCGTGGAAAGATCGCTCGCCTCCGAAGGACTCATTCATCCAAGCGGGCCCATGTACGCCGGGCGCCCCATCCTGGTTGTGCGTAACAACTACGAGCTGCAGCTCTTCAACGGTGACGTGGGAATCATTCTCCCACAGGATCAGGAAGGGGAACTTTGCGCCTGCTTTCCAGGCCCGGCCGGGGGGATTCGGAGCGTCCACCCCATGCGCCTTCCGGAGCACGAAACCGCCTTTGCCATGACCGTGCACAAGAGCCAGGGGTCGGAATTCGACCGGGTCCTCCTGATCCTGGGCGACCGCCCCTCCCCGGTTCTCACCCGGGAGCTGGTCTACACGGCCGTCACCCGCGCCAGGGATTTCGTGGAGATCTGGACGCCTGAAACGGTCCTCAGGGCCGCCGTCTCCCGCCGCATACAAAGGAGCTCCGGCCTCGAAGAGGCCCTCTGGCAACGGCCCTAGCCCGGCCCAAACCCTGATTTCCCTTGCCATGGGCGGCTCGGGCGATAAACTGACCCTGGTGCTCTTACCGGTTTATCGAAATCTAAGGCGGGGCATCCATGGGCTGTCAACAGGCGATAAACATCAAGCCTTTCGTTTTTCGGGCCCATGGCGGGGATGGAACGCGGAGGGGGCAGGGAAAAACACCCTGGCACGGGGGAAGGCGACATTGGCTGAGCTGCGGGGCCAGATCGAGCGTCTCACTTACACCAACGAGGAAGACGGGTACACCATCGCCCGTGTCCGCGTACCCGGTGAAAGAGACCTGCTCACGGTGGCGGGAAATCTTCCCGGGCCGGTTCCCGGAGAAGTCCTTCACATGACGGGCGAGTGGACCGAGCACCCCCGGTACGGAAGGCAGTTCAAGATACACCAATACCGCACCCTCAAGCCTGCCGGCGTTTCAGGAATCCAGAGATACCTCGGAAGCGGCCTTATAAAGGGCATAGGGCCGGTCATGGCCGGGCGGATCGTCAAGGCCTTCGGGGAAGAGACCCTGGAAGTCATTGACGGCCGCATCGACGAGCTGGCCCGGGTGGAGGGGATCGGTAAAAAGCGAATCGACATGATACGCCGGGCCTGGGAGGAGCAGAAAGAGATCAGGGAGGTAATGATCTTTCTTCAGTCCCACGGCGTCGGTTCCGGCTACGCCACCCGCATATTCAAGCAGTACGGCAACGACTCCATCGCCGTGGTGAAGGAGAACCCTTACAGGCTGGCCACGGACGTCTTCGGGATCGGATTTCTAACGGCGGACCGCATCGCCGAAAAGATCGGGTTTTCAAAGGATTCCCCGGTCCGTGTGGAGGCCGGGATACTGTACGTATTGCACCGCATGGCGGATGAAGGCCACGTCTATTATCCCTACGGCCTTCTCATCTCCAGGAGCATCGAAATTCTCGACGTGCCGGAGGAGCATGTCGCCCGGGCCGTAGGGGCCGTCAACCTGGCAGGCCGGATCGTTATCGAGGACCTGGACAAAGGCCTCGACTCCTTACAGGAAAATTGCAAGGCCGTGTACCTGGCCGCATTTTACCAGGCGGAAACATCCACGGCCGGACGCCTGGCCGCCCTGCTGCGCGCCCGGTCCGCCATCCGGCCGGTAAACACGGACAAGGCCCTGGCCTGGGTACAGGACCGGCTGTCCATCACGCTGGCCCGAAAGCAGTCCGAGGCGATTCGCTGCGCCCTCGAGAACAAGGCCATGATCATCACGGGCGGACCCGGAACAGGCAAGACCACCATCATCAATGCGCTCCTCCGGATAGTCTCCAAACTGAATATCCGGATCATGCTGGCGGCGCCCACGGGCCGGGCCGCCAAGCGCATGGCCGAGGCCACCGGATTCGAGGCCAGGACCATACATCGCATGCTGGAGTTCAGCATGCGAAAGGGCGGATTTCAACGAAACGACCAATCCCCCCTGGAATGCGACCTGCTTGTGGTGGACGAGGCCTCCATGATCGACACGCTTCTCATGCACCACCTGATCAAGGCCCTGCCTCCTTCCGCCACCCTGATCATGGTGGGCGACGTGAACCAGCTCCCTTCCGTGGGGCCCGGAAACGTGCTGAGAGACATCATCAAATCCCGGACCCTGCCGGTTGTCACTCTGGACCGGATTTTCCGGCAGGCGCGGGAGAGCCGTATCATCGTCAACGCCCACTCTATCCTTCACGGTGAGCTGCCTCCCCTCGAGGCGGCCGGGCCTGATGAGGATTTTCACTTCATCCGGCAGGAGGACCCTGAACAGGTGATCCGAATCATCCAGGAACTGGTCCGGGAACGCATCCCCGCGCGCTTCGGCCTGGACCCGGTGGACGACATCCAGGTGCTGACTCCCATGCACAAGGGCACGGTGGGCGCGGAAAACCTCAACCGCGTCCTTCAGGAGGCCCTCAACCCCGGGGGAGATTCCGTGACGCGGGGGAGCCGCTGTTTTCGCGCGGGGGACAAGGTCATGCAGATTCGAAACGACTACGACCGGGAGGTCTTCAACGGGGACATCGGCCGCATCAGCCAAGTGGACCTGGAGACCCGTGAAGTCCTGGTGACCTTTGACGGGCGGCCCGTACCCTATGACTTCACCGACCTGGACGAACTCGTGCCCGCCTACGCGGTCTCGGTGCACAAGTCCCAGGGGTCCGAGTATCCCGCGGTCTTGATTCCCCTCCTGACCCAGCACTACATGCTTTTACAGCGGAACCTGATTTACACCGCCGTCACCCGGGGGAAACGGCTCGTGGTAATCGTGGGAACCCCCAAGGCACTGGCCATCGCGGTCAAAAACGACCGGACGGAAAAAAGATACTCTTACCTGGACCGCCGCCTCGGTGCGGTCCTTGGAAAATAAAACCCCTTGCTTCAGGAGGAATCAACCCATGGGACACATCAAGGAGCGGATCTGCCTGCTCGCCCTGATCATTCTCCTTTTCCCGGCCCTCTCCCTGGGCCAATGCCTTGAAGGGGATTGTATCAACGGTGAAGGCGTCATCAAATACACGGACGGCAGCGTATACAGAGGGACCTTCAAGGACGGCCTGGCCTCGGGAACGGGGTCGCTCGAGACCCCTGACGGGTCCAGGTATACGGGCGCGTTCGAAAACAACGAGGCCCACGGAAAAGGAGTCATGGAGCAGCCCGACGGGACACGCTACGAAGGTGAGTTCATAAATAATGTCAAGCACGGGACCGGCACCCTGACCTTTGCAAACGGAGACGTGTACACCGGCGGGTTCAGAAACGACGAGATATGCGGCCGGGGCAAATACACCACTGCGGACGGCTCCTATGTTTACGAGGGTGAATTCAGGGACGGCAAGGCCCACGGGCAGGGCGTGGTCGAGATGCCGGACGGGTCCCGCTACGAGGGAGAGTTCCAAAACGACCGGAGGCACGGCCGGGGCACCCTTACCTACCCGGACGGGTCCGTTTACACGGGCGGGTTCGTCGATGATGACATGCACGGCAGCGGCAGGCTTGAATCCTCAGACGGCTCGTCTTACGAGGGTGATTTTCGAGACGGAAAAATACAGGGACAGGGGACATTCGAGGGAGCCGACGGCCTCACTTACACCGGCGAAGTCCGGGACGGCGAATTTCACGGCCACGGGACCATTGTATGGCCGAACGGCGCGAAATACACGGGCGAGTTCGTGGACGGGATCGATCAGGGTTCGGGAACCATCTGGTTTACGGACGGCTCCGTTTATGAGGGCGAGGTGGCCGGCGGCCTCAGGCACGGCAAGGGCGTCTACACCTTTGAGGACGGGACCGTGTACGAAGGGGACTTTGTGCAGGGCCGCATGGAGGGACAAGGGCGCATGAGGCTGCCCGACGGGACCGAGTACGCCGGTGAATTCAAGGACGGCGATTTCCACGGGCAGGGCATGCTCTTCCACCCTGACGGCCGCGTGCAGGAAGGCAAGTTCAGCAACGGGGCTTACGCCGGTCCCGGGAGTTGAGAATCCAGCCTGCCCCCGGCGGGTTCGATCACGCGCATCCGCTTCCAGTCCCCGTGGAGGTAGCGAAGCAGGAAGGCGACACCCAGCCCGCAGATGTAGACGGTAGCCAGAATCCAGACCGTATAGACCCCGGCCCCGAGGATCTCCACCGCCGCATACACGGGTATGATCATGACCCCCAATGAGAGGCTCCCTATGGTCCACATGATGAAGCGGGTGTCGCCCGCCCCTTTCAAGGCCCCGGAGAACACCAGGTTCAAGGCGTCAAAGAAGCAGTAAAGGGCCACGAATCGCATCAGGGGGACACCCAGCCTCATTATCTCCGTAAATTCCGCGCTCGTGTGGTGCCCAGCCTTGAACAGGCCCAGGAGGAACTCCGGGGCGCCCACAAAGAGGGCGGCCACGCAGCTCATGTACACCAGGGTGATGTGAAGTGCGCTCCTCGTGGCGTACTCGCCGTCCCGGGGCCTCCCCCGCCCTATGGCCTGGCCCACGAGCGTGGCGTTGCCTATGTGGAACCCCACCATGGGAAGGAAGGACAGGGTCTCAATGGAAAGCACGATGTTGGAAACCGCCAGTTCCAGGTCCCCCAGTCGTCCCAGCATCTGTACGAAGAACGCGATGGCGAAGATCTCGAGGAAGAACTGGACCCCGCTCGGGGCGCCGTAGCGCATGAGGCGCCCGAAAAGATCACGGTCAAAGGCCTTTCTGGGCCAGGTCCCGAACAGCTTCCGGTTTGCCCTTGCAAAGATAAGCAGCCCCAGGAACACGACCACCAGGACATAGGCGGTGACCGTGGCCAAGGCCGCCCCCGCAATGCCAAGCTCCGGAAACGGCCCCGCCCCGTTGATCAGGCAATAGTCCAGGGGTATGTTCACGGCCGCGCCGGCCATGTGGACCACCATCACAACCCGCGTGAGCCCCCGGCCCGTGAAAAA
>JAWLEX010000154.1:0-6407 GCA_041685835.1 Desulfatiglandales bacterium | reverse complement strand
TCCAGCACGGCATTGGGGGACCCTTCATATCTGGACGAAGATACGAACAGGTCTGCATGGGCCATGACGGGGTACGGGTTGTCCTGGTGCCCGGCGAACACGACAGCGTTTTGAAGCCCCAGTTCCTTTGAGAGCCCTTTAAGGACCCCCGCTTCCGGCCCGTCTCCAACCAGTGTAAGGCTGAGACCGGCGACCTCGTGGCATGCATCGCTCACGGCCCGAATGAGCAGGTCATACCCCTTCTGCCTGTTCAGGCGGCCTACGGAAACAAGGTTGATCCCACCGGTTCGATATGGGTTGCCGGACCGAAGGATATTCGCGCGCACCCGCTCCTCGTCAACAGGATTCGGGATCACATGGATCCGGCCGGCGGCCGAAGGGATAAGCCCGACCATGTCCTGCTTCATGTATTGGGAGTTGCACAGGATCCCGTCGGAACAAGGGTAAAGGCGCCGGTAGAGGAACCGATAGGCCTTGGGGTGGGCCGTGCTTTGAAGACGGACGCTGGGTGTGTTGGCCTCACGCACAAACACCCGCGTCCCTGAAGGGAGAAAGCGGCGGACCGCAAGAATGCCCAGATTCAGGTGACTGACGGTTGTGACAACCACATCGGGCCTGAGCCTTCTCAGGTAGCGCACCAGGCCGGGAATGGCATGCCTCAGGCGGGCCACATCCATCATGTGTACAGGCAGGGACCCGGGCAGGTCCCGCCTCAAAGGGCCCCAGGGATTCACCACCACCAAAAAGGGCTCGATACGATCCCGATTCAGGTGCCGAACCACGGTCAGGACCACCCGCTGCGCCCCTCCCGACTCGAGGTCGGCGAGTACGAATACGGCTTTCAGCATTTCTCCAGCACTATGAAAAGCCGGAACGCGAGAAAGCGGCTTAGCGGCTCCAGCAGATGCTCCAGGCCACGAAGGGCCGGGAAGTCCTAAGTCTTGTAACGCAACCACGTCTCTTTCTATGAAATCGTCAAGGTTCATCCGGTGTTTTTCTTGAGAGCGTTCAGCAGTTCACCGGTCCCGCACCCGAGTTCCAGGACCTCCGATCCCTCTGGCACGAGAAAACGCATGTACCGCTCACGGTCCTTATAGTAATAGCGGTTCTTCTCCCTCCAAGCGTCCCGCGCAGGGGCAAGCTCATCGAATCGCCTTATGATCTGCTGCTTAAGATCGCCTTCACTCATGCTTTATACATCACCCTGGAGGATATGCTTCAACTTGTTGTCCCTGTACCAGCGGCAGGTCTCTTCAATACCCTTCCGGAGTGGAATTCGGCTTTTCCACCCGAGCGATGTCAGGCGGCTCACGTCCAGCAGCTTTTGCGGCGTTCCGTCGGGCTTGGAGGGATCAAACCGAATCTCGCCCCCAAATCCCACTACATCACGGATCAGGTCGGCCAGTTCATGAATGGTCATATCCCTCCCCGCTCCGATGTTGAGGATCTCGTCTCCCTCATAGTGATTCATGACAAAGAGGCATGCATCGGCCATGTCGTCCACGTGCAGGAACTCCCGCCTGGGCCTGCCGGTGCCCCACACTGTAACCGCTTGATCTCCCGCCGCCTTTGCATCGCAGAACTTTCGAATGAGCGCGGCCAGCACGTGGCTGTTCTCCAGATCAAAATTGTCTCCGGGGCCGTAGAGGTTGGTCGGCATCACAGAGAAGAAACGGGTGCCGTACTGCCGGTTATAGGCCCTGCACATGGTGATGCCCGCTATCTTGGCCACTGCATATGGCTCGTTGGTTGGCTCGAGCGGGCCTGAGAGCAGGTACTCCTCCTTCATGGGCTGGGGGCAGTCCCGAGGGTAGATGCAGGAACTCCCCAGGAAGAGCAGCTTCTTGACCCCGGCCCGGTATGCCGCGTGAATCACGTTGGTCTGAATCTGGAGGTTGTCCCGGATAAAGTCCGCAGGATGCGTGCTGTTGGCCAGGATCCCCCCGACCCGGGCCGCGGCCAGGAATACATACTCAGGCCGCTCGGCTTCAAAGAAGGCCTCCACCTCGGCCTGGAGGAAAAGATCCAGGTCCCGGTGGGCCCGGGTGATGAGCCGCTCAAAGCCCGCAGCCTCAAGCCTTTGCAAAAGGGCCGAGCCCACAAGACCACGGTGCCCGGCTATGTATATCTTAGAATCTTTTTCAAGCATGTTGTTGGCGATAAATGCTTTATAACACTTCTTTAAGCAGTTGCAAATATTCCTCGTTACTCATATTAATAATGCGCATATTGTTTTTGATTATAAATACAGGGACTTCACTGTACTTTGGAATTATTATCGGCCTGATAGCCTCAGGGAAATGATAGATAAGGTGGTCACCCTTTGTCCGCACATACTTGCATCCAGCTTTTTCGAACACCTTTACTTGAACCTTATAATGGGTGGGACGAATAGGCATCACAAATCCACTTCAATAGGGGTGAAGCCTACTAACTCCTTCCTGGCACTCATCAGATTCTGATCGGTTTCTTCTATACCACACTGCTCGAGGAACTTAGCTAATGTATTCATTTTCTTTGTTTCTTCTATATTGATTTCTATATTTTCTATTAAGTTCTTCTTTGCCTGCCAAACATCTTTGCCACAAGAAGCTATGTCCAATTCCGGGCAATAAGCAACATACATATTTCCTTCTTTCCAAATCTCTTCTGTCAATCTTATCTTCTTCATACAATCCTCCCCGGAGCTCTCAGGCCCCGCCGAATCTCCACGGGATCCATCAATCAAAGCTGTTCCCCAGGACCTGAAACCCGCTCTCCCGGCAGAGCCTCCCTATTCATAGGCGTTCAAGAACTCATCTCTGGTTATGCCTGCTTGAGTAATTATCGTGCGAAGCGTAGATCCTTTTATCACCGAATGACTGGGCATTGTTAAAGGGGTTCGGGTGCCGTCGGGATTATTACGTACCATTGCAATATGATTACCATCTCGCACCACTTGAAACCCCAACCGCTCCAAGGCCTTGATGACTTTTCTAATGGGCGCGTCAACAGGAAATTTGGGCATTAGACCGCTACTCCGGCTTCAGCAACAAAGGCTTCCAAGACAGGAGCTTCGCCTTCAAGCACTTCACTTCCAAATGTTTCAATGTGAAAAGCGATGGCGGATTTGACATCCGCCAATGCTTCCTCGTAAGTATCCCCTTCGCCCACTACAACGCCTTTTAGACCAAGAGGGTAGGCAACATATCCGTCTGAATACTTCTCAACAATGATTTTAAACTGTCTGTTCATTTTGACCTCCTCACGGGGAGTTTTTCAAGAATCCAGCCATTGAAGGTCCTGCAAGAAAACGATCAACCACAGCCGGCTCACTCAAAGCTGTTCCCCAGGACCTGAAACCCGCTCTCCCGGCAGAGCTGATCACGCGATGCCTGCTCCAGGTCCTCGCGCACCATCTGCGACACCATCTCATCAAAGGAAATGCGCGGGCTCCAGCCCAGTTTCTCCCGTGCCTTTGTGGCGTCACCCAGCAAAAAGTCCACCTCAGTGGGCCGGAAGTACCGCGGGTCCACCTCCACAACCACATCCCCCGGCTGCAGCCCCCCGACTCCCGGCCCCTGAACCCCGACACCCGACACCACGCCCTTCTCATCCACACCCCGGCCCTTCCACTCTATCTCCACACCTATCTCTCGAAACGCGGCCTGAACAAACTCCCTGACCGAGCGGGCCTGCCCGGTCGCAATTACAAAATCGTCAGGCTCATCCTGCTGAAGGATGAGATACATGGAGCGCACGTAGTCCCGGGCATGGCCCCAGTCCCGCCTGGCATCGAGATTGCCCAGATAGAGCTTCTTCTGAAGCCCCAGCTTCATCCTGGGCACGGCCCGGGTGATCTTGCGGGTGACAAAGGTCTCGCCACGCACAGGCGATTCATGGTTGAACAGGATGCCGTTACAGGCGAACATGCCGTAGGCCTCGCGGTAGTTCACGCAGATCCAGTAGGCATAGAGCTTGGCCGCCGCATAGGGGCTTCGCGGATAAAAGGGGGTCGTCTCCGTCTGGGGGGTCTCCTGCACCTTGCCGTAAAGCTCGCTGGTGGAGGCCTGATAGAACCGGACCCGGTCGCCCAGGCCCAGGATGCGGATCGCCTCCAGTAATCTCAATGTACCCAATGCATCCGCATTGGCCGTGTACTCAGCGGTCTCGAACGATACCTTGACGTGGCTCTGGGCAGCCAGGTTGTAGATCTCGTCCGGCTGTACCTCCTGAATAATGCGGATGAGATTGGTGGCATCGGTCAAATCCCCGTAGTGCATGAAAAACCGGACATCCTCTTCGTGCGGGTCCTGGTAGAGGTGATCCACCCGCGCCGTATTGAACGACGACGACCTCCGTTTGATCCCATGGACCTCGTAGCCCCTGCCCAGCAGGTACTCGGCCAGATACGCCCCATCCTGCCCGGTGATCCCTGTAATGAGCGCCTTTTTCATGAATCGCCCCCATCACCATGATAATATGGACATGAAGTCAAATGATTTGTGATCATTTGGAGTGATCCTCCGGCAGTAATTCAAGCGTCCGAACAAATTCCTCCACATCCTGCTGAAACAGCATCCAAGTGCGCTCCAGCTTTCGTGCGACCACCTTTTCCCTCTCCCAATCCAACTCGAAGCTGTAAGAATGCCTGAACCGGTGCCTGAAACCACGAAAGTCATCAAGAAGCCTGTATACCTCTTCCGATATAATTCGTGGTCTGTATCCGCCGACATCGAGCTTCATGCGTTGCAAGAGGTCCCTGTTCCAGGAATCCGGCGTCACCTCGTTTTCAAAGAACCTTGCCACAGATCGAAAGATGTTTTCGCAGCCATTATAAAAACTGTGGAGCAGGTAACCCACAACCATCTTATCGTAGTTCACCACTTCATTATCTGTAAGCTCGAGCTTTGGCAAAAAAGGGCGGAACTCATCCACTACCTGTTGAAGCTTGGATATTTCGTCCTGAATATCGGCCTTCAGGAGGGCGGCATCAGGCCTCATAAATAAGCTTTCCCTTCTCCTGGACCCTCTGAATGAAACGAGGGTCATCCCTGTCGCAGTAAAGATCCACGGCCCGGCCGGAACAGTGCTCTATCTCCCTCCAAAGATCCAATACTTTTCAGGATCAATCCCTTCCACATAAAGGTCGATATCCGAGCCTTTCCTGCACGACCCTGCATGTATGGAGCCAAAGAGAAACGCCCGGGAAATATGATACTTTCGAAACAAAGGGTCCAGCCCCTCCAGAGACTTTCTCTTGCGAGCCGCCTCCATCGCAGCATGCCGGGCGATCTCCCGCCTTCGGCGGAGAAACCCTGAAAATCGTGCCTCATGTCCACTATCAGCTTTCATGTTCTATTCAGAAGAGCCTTTACGTCTTTTCTAATCCCGAGGCGATCCTTCATCATCCCCACTCTGGCGGGCTCTTTCCAGCCCTGCTCCACCCTCATCTGCCGTTGCAACTCGTCGGACTCGCGCCGTCGCCTGGCCCCCTGCCGGTACCCCGCCATTTTTTCCGGACTTATGGATTCCCTCAGTGCTTGTTCATCCATCATGAGCTGAGATCCCTCTTCTGGCAAGCCATGATCGGCCTAAGTGCTTCAGATCGACAAGCTCGCCTTCGCAAAAGGGCCGAGCCCACAAGACCCCGGTGCCCGGCTATGATGTATATCTTGGAATCTGTTTCAAGCATTTTTTTGCAGCACAGTCTGCCCAGGACAATATGGGATTGACAGACCGCCCAAGGTGATATATGCTTTATATATCACCTTGGGCGGAGGGGAAAATTGGCGACCCAAAGGACAATAATTACAATCTCCGATGATGACAAATCCTGGCTCGAAAGTTACAGCAAAACAACCGGCGTGCCCATGGCGGAGGTTGTAAGAACAGCCATCAAGCGGCTGAGACAGCAGGAGTCAGAATCCGTTTACCATGCTCTCCTGCAGCAGACCAGGGGCATCTGGAAAAAGGGCGAAGGATTGGCCTACCAGGAGAGGCTCCGGTCCGAGTGGCGATGAAAAGGCACATGGAAAGGCTTCTGGATTCGGTCATCCTCATCGACCATTTCAATGGTATTCCCGAAGCCACCGCCTTCATTTCCACCCTGGATCCCCTGAGAACCGCCATCTCAGTCATCACCCGCGCAGAAATCCTGGTGGGCTTTAATGCGGAGGAGCAGGAAAGGCCACGGGCCCTCTTGGATCAGTATACCCTCCTGGAAATTGGGAAAGAGGCGGCGGACAGAGCCGCCGCCTTGAGACGGGAACACGGATGGAAACCGCCCGATGCTTTTCAGGCGGCCCTGGCGACCATCGCAGGGGTCAGATTGTGCACCCGGAACACCAAGGATTTCGATCCTGCCGTACATCCCTTTATAGAGGTCCCCTACCGCCTGAATAGACCCTGAGACCATTGACTCCTCT
>JAWLEX010000029.1:0-27911 GCA_041685835.1 Desulfatiglandales bacterium | reverse complement strand
TTCGATAAAAACGCCGGGCCGTTTTGCGCTGTGTATGCGCATGGTTTTATATCCCTCAACTTTTCAGCCTCAGCGGTTCGGAATTCGTCGAGATGTTCGCCGGCCCGAGGGCGGCGAGGGTCCGGGACTTGTTTGAACAGACTAAGCAGAAGGCGTCTTGCATCATATTCGTGGACGAGCTGGCCGACCTGGTAAACGAGGCCGCTCTCCTGGCGGTTCGCCGGAACAAAAATGAAGTGACCATGCAGGAGTTCGAAGAGGCGGTGAAGCGTGTCATGGCCGGACTCGAGAAAAAGAACCGTTTGATCAACCGCAAGGAGAGAGAGATTGTGGCATACCATGAACTCGGCCACGCGCTGGTGGCCCTGTCCCTGCCGGGCACGGACCCTGTTCACAAGATTTCCATCATTCCCCGCGGAATCACCGCGCTGGGTTACACCATGCAGGTCCCCACCGAGGACCGGTACCTCATGACCAAATCGGAACTCCAGAACCGGATTGCCTCCCTCTTAGGGGGTGGGCGGTCGAGGAGATGGTGTTCGGAAACGTGTCCACCGGGGCCTAGTCTCCCTGCCTGGCCATGTAGTCGTCATACATGGTTTCCAGTGCGAGCTTGTGCTTGGCCTCTTCCTGGGAGAGCATTTTGAAGACGCCGAGGGCTTCGGGCTCGCCAATCTTTTCCGCCAGATCGTTGTAGAGTCGCAAGGAGGCCTCCTCCCGCTTCATGGCTAGACGCAGGATATCGGCATAGCCCATCCCCTCCTCGTAGGGTATGTCCACAGTGTAGTTGCTGCGCTTGAGATCGGGGATCCATTCGAAGTCGTACTCGCCCAGGGTCTTTTCCTTGTTCAGGAAGCCTTCCAGCAGGGACTCGTGCTTGCGCTCTTCCAGGGCAAAGGATTCAAAGGTCCCCCGCGCACCGGAGAACGCTTCCTTTCGGCTGAGATCCTCGTAAAACGCAACGGCTTCCTTTTCGCGGTCGATTGCGAACTGCAGAATCTTTTCAAAGGAATCAAAACTCATGACACCACCCCCTCTTATTGGAATAAAAAACAGCTTAAGGGAAAACCGGCCTGTTGTCAAAGCCTGCGGGTATGAGGGCCGCGGGTGATATATATCAACGAGAGGCCTTTGTGAACAGCTTTGTGCCTGATGCGGACATCCGGACCTGCCCCGCTATCATTTGGGTTCTCACATCGTGAAACTGGTTCTCGAAAGCGCACGGGTGCTGTGTGCGGTCCTATTTTCTTTTTCTTTGACCCGGAAGGCATTTTGGTTTATCCTGGTACCCAAACTGACAGGATGCTCGTATAATAAGGGTAGCCGGAGCAAAAAATATCGGTCAAGGGGGTTCGGTACAACACACACAGTCCGTTAGGGGGCGGCAAGCCGATTGCGAAGGGAGGCGGAGATGAAAGAGTTGATCTCACTGATTGCGAAGGCGCTGGTCGATTACCCCGAGCAGGTCAAAGTTACCGAAATCGTAGGCGAGCAGACATCCGTAATCGAGTTGCGGGTGGCCAAGGAAGACCTTGGCAAGGTGATCGGTAAGCAGGGAAGAACGGCGAAGGCCATGAGGACTATTCTCAGCGCCGCGTCCGCCAAGATCAGGAAACGCCATGTCCTGGAACTGATCGAATGAGAGGGGAAGGCGTTTCCCGGCGATTGTTATCTTCCCATATCAACCGGCCTCATCATTTGACCAGGGATACCCATGGGCCTCGCTCTCTGAGGCCCCGGCGAGTTCGTCCTTTTCGGGCCATGTCTTGCACTTGACAAAGGCCCTCGCTTGAAGCTCGAAGGTTGTTCCCCTGTTAAACAGCCCGTCTTATGGGCCGGCTGCAAGGCTCATGGGTGGTTTCCATCCAGAAACGGTCTTTTTGCCAATCTCTGCGTCAACCGGCGAGTTCACTTGTGCGGCGCACTGTTCAGTACGCCTCCGCGCAACCTCTTGATTTGACTCGGGCCGTCCATGGCCCTCGCCCTTCGGGGTGTCCCATTCCACTCTCCTGCGGAATGGTCCTTGATCTTGACAAGAAATCTTCATTTCTGAATTGGAAACTAACAAATGCCCAAAAACATTTTTCAGCCTCTAATGCCCGCAGGGGGCCTTTGAGACATTCATTGGTGTGCTCATGTAAAGCTTTTGGTTTTTTCGGTCCGGTATCGTCTTGAAACACTCCGCCCATGGTGATAGGGTCCGGCCAAGATCTGCGGAACGGCGTGAAACCAAGGGCCCCGTCATGGGCGGTCGGCGGTGTTGCATGCACATGATCCCCGGGGGAGGAGTCTTTAAATGAAGTCATATGAAGCAGTGAATCACCGCGGTGTGCCTTTGTTCAGGGATGTGCCTGAAGAAGACTGGAGCGACTGGAAGTGGCAGTTCAGGAACACTATTCGAGATCTGGACACCCTCAAGAAGATCATTCGTATAGACGCAGATGAGGCGCGTGATCTCGAAAGGGTCCTTCAGACCTTCAGAATGAGCATCACGCCCTATTACGCCTGCCTGATGGATCGTGAATACAAGCGTGGTTCCATAAGGCTTCAGGGTGTGCCGAGCATTCACGAACTGGCCTACGACCCGGACGATCACGAAGACCCGCTGGACGAGGACGTGGACTCCCCGGCCCCCGGCATTACCCACCGCTACCCTGACCGGGTCCTCTTCCTGGTGACCAGGATCTGCTCCATGTACTGCCGTCACTGCACGCGGAGACGCATGGTCGGCTCACAGGATGAGCACCTCAGCGGCGCGGATATGGAAAAGGCGTTCGCATACATCGAGGATCATCCCGAAGTCCGGGATATCCTGATTTCCGGGGGGGACCCTCTGGTCCTGGACGACGGGCCCCTCGAGGATATCCTGAAACGCCTGCGCCGGATCGATCACGTGGAAATCATACGGATAGGCAGCCGGACGCCGGTTGTCCTGCCTCAGAGGATCACGGAAGACCTGGCAGCCATGCTGCGCAAGTACCATCCGATTTACCTGAACACCCACTTCAACCACCCGGCCGAGATCACCCGGGAGTCCAGGGACGCCTGTGCAAGGCTTGCCGATGCAGGCATTCCTCTGGGCAACCAGAGCGTTCTTCTTCGGGATGTCAACGACTGCCCGTACATCATGAAAAAGCTCGTTCAAGAACTCCTCATGATTCGTGTTAAGCCTTACTACATATACCAGTGCGACCTTTCCCGGGGCATAGCGCACTTCAGGACTTCCATCACCAAGGGTATGGAGATCATCGAAAACCTGCGCGGCCACACCACGGGCATGGCCGTGCCCACGTTCGTGGTCGATGCCCCCGGCGGCGGGGGCAAGATCCCGGTCATGCCCAACTACATCCTTTCACAGGGAGACCGGCGTCTTGTGCTTCGCAACTACGAGGGCGTGATTACCACTTACACCCAGCCTGAGAACGTCTTCTCCGACTGCGGCCACTGTAAGATCTGCGAGGAGGAGCGGTACAAGCCCCTGGACGGGGTGGCGAAGCTCCTGGCCGGGGAAAAGCTCTACCTTGAGCCCGCGGACCTGAAGAGGCGCAGGAGATAGAGGGCCCTGCCCGGGCCTGAAAAGGAGTGAACATGGCGGAAAGACTGATACTGAAAGAATCTGAAAGACTTTACAATGAGGCCCTGGACCTCATCCCAGGGGCCATCCTGGGGATTCGGAGACCTTACAATTTCGTTCCCGGGGAATATCCGGTGTTTTTCGAGTCCGCAACGGGGGGGCGCGTCACGGACGTTGACGGGAATGAGTACATCGACATGCTTTGCGCCTACGGCCCCATTATCATAGGCCACAGGGAGGAGGAGATCGACAATGCCGTGGTCGAGCAGATGCGGAAAAAGGGGTTCTGCTTCTCTCTGACCCAGCCCATGCAGAACGCACTGGCCGGGAAGATGCGCGACTTGATCCCGTCCGCCGAGACGAGTCTATTCCTCAAGACCGGCTCGGACGCCACGACCGCAGCCGTCCGGATAGCCCGTGGGCATACGGAGCGAATGAAGATAGCGCGGTGCGGCTATCACGGTTGGCACGACTGGTGCGTGGAGGTCAAGGGAGGCATCCCGAAAAAGCTCTACGAGGATATTTACGAGTTTCACTATAATGACCTGGATGAGCTGGAAGACCTCATGAAGGCCCATGGGGACGAAATGGCCGCGATCATTGTGACACCTGTGGGGCATCCTTTGGCGGAGAAGGTCCAGGAGCCGAAGCCGGGATTCCTCGAAGGCGTGAAGGCCTTGGCCGAGAAGTACGGGGCGGTCCTGATCTTCGACGAGATTCGAAGCGGGTTTCGTTTCGGCCTGGGCGGTGCGCAGAAGGAGTACGGTATCACGCCCGACCTCTCGGTGTTCGGCAAGGCCATGGCGAACGGCTATCCCATCAGCGCCGTTGTGGGCCGAAGGGAGGTCATGGCGGCGGCTGCGGACCGGGTGTTCATCAGCTCGACCTTTTTCCCTAACAGCCTGGAACAGGTGGCGGCCCTGAAGACCATCGAGATCCTGGAAAGGGACCGTATCCTCGAAAAGGTCCGGGAAAAGGGCCGGCGCTTCTGTGGTCAGGTAGAGCGTATAGTTAAAGAGTGCAGTGTGCCCGCGGAGTTCTCCGGGGCCCCCCTGTTGCCGTTCGTCACATTCCCTAAGGACAGCGACGGACAATACAAGCATTTGAGGAATGAGTTCTACACGCAGGTCATCCGTCGCGGGGTGTTTTTGCAGCCCTATCACCACGGGTATGTGGCATACCGGCATACGGACGAAGACCTCGATTATGCAGCCCTGGCGATCCGGGAGTCCCTTGGAGAACTAAAATAACTGGCTTGATTCAACTTCTTTCATGGAGCCCCACGGGCAACCCCGTGGTCTTCTGCAAAGCCGGATGCGGAAAACCGCTTTTGGATTGACACCTTGGGGCCCCTTGGATACGTTTCATTATCCATCACCTTGCCGGCGGTCCAACGCCGGATTCTCGAAAGGATTGCGGAGACCATGCAGGACATCGCCTTTGAATCATCCGAAGAACAGGTCGAGACGCCTGTGGCCGACCTCGTAGCAGAGGCCGTGGATTTCCTGGGCAACTCGGCGGAAAGGCCCCTGGTGCCGCCGGAATTCATCGAACTGGTGGGAGACGGGAACGGGGAATCCAGGTTCAACCGGCTCCTCGAAGCCGCCGGCCATGCCGATGATCCGGCGGGTTTTTTCGAATCCCTCATGGGATCAGTGGTTCGGGGAAAGGCCGGGGACCGGGGTCCGTTTCAGATCAACGGGGTGGAGATACCCGGCCGGTTCGTGGTGGCTCTTTTGGGGCGGACAGTGCCGGGGAACGAGTTCATTTCCATCCGAAATGTTGATCAGTTGGAAGACGTGGCCGACATCCGTGTGGAGGAGGGACGGCGGGACGACATACAAAAGGTCTTAGACCTTTACCCGGTCAGGCTGTCCAGGCACACAGCGCGGCAGATGATGGTCTCCCGGGACGTGGCCTACCAGTACCTGCCTTTCGTAGAGGAACTGGACCCTGCGGGACATGTGAACACGTGGATCGGACAGTTCCATCAGGGACTGCTGGAGCGGATGTACCTTAACCGGGTCATCTTTCTTTTGAACATGACCTGCCCCGTGTACTGCCGGTTCTGTTTCCGCAAGCACAAGGAGTCGCGAAACGAGACCTCGCCGACCCCGGACGAGGTGAGGGAAGCCGTGGCCTATGTGGACGCCTCGCCAACCATCAAAGAGATTGTAATCACCGGCGGGGACCCGTTTCTCAACAGGAAGAACATGGAGGCCGCAATCGACGGTCTCAGGGATGTCCCTCACGTCAAGACCTTGAGGCTCGCCACCCGGTCCATCTCCTACTACCCGCACCTTTTTCTCTCCAACGACGGGGCCTGGCTCAGTTACCTGAAGCGGAAGAATCTCGAGCTGGAGGAAAACGGGAAGCGGATCGAGGTGGCCACCCACTTCATTCATCCGGATGAGGTGTCCCCTGACAGCCTGGAGATCATCTCGGAGCTGGTCCGGAGCGGTATACAGGTGTATGTGCAGACGCCCTTTCTCAATGACTGCAACGATCAGGGTCCCGAGCTTACGGAACTCTTCAGCACCCTGAGAGGCGCCGGTGCCGAGATGCACTATATCTATATCCCGTGCAGTCCGATTCATGGAAACAGCATTTACTGGGCCCCGTTGTCCAGGGGCATAGATGTGGGGATTTACCTTCGAGGCCATCTCTCGGACCGGGCAATACCGAGGATCTGCACGGCCACCCCCATCGGAAAGATGGATTGGAACAACAGCGGCTGGGCCATTGGGCGGGACCCGGAAAGCGAGCACTTCGTATGGATTCGCTCCCCTTACACCCCGGAATACTTCAATGCCTTCGCCCCGGTGGCGAATGAGTTGGAGAACGTTCGCGTCAACGACGAGGGGACCATCGATGTGAGATACATGGCACAGATAGGCGACGATACGCTCTTCGCCGGGTCAAGGGCCCCAAGGTCCCCTTTGACCCGCAAGACAGATCCCGGACTCCTCGAGGCCGTTCGCGCGGCGGGAGGGAAGGACCAGCGCTTTGCGCGCCCGGTGGTCTCTTCCGGTGTGGAAGGAGTTGTGCGGGTCCACAAGACCCGGGTGGAACTGGACATTGACCGCTGGAGGGGCGGCATCGAGTACATTCGAAGCAACGGGCACGTCACCGACGTGGTGGCTGCCGGTAAGAGGGACGGCATAGCCGGCCTGAGGAGTATTCGGGACATCGTCAAGCACCTCCGTGACATTCCCCACGTCAACTCGCTCAGGATTCGAAGCCTTGCGTTCGCTGAAAACCCCAAGGCCTACACCCGGAGCGTTATCTGCGAGCTGGCCGAACTGAACCGCTTGACCGTGACGAGGCCTCTTCGACTCGAGATCGAGACATTGTTTTTCCACAGCGGCGAATTTCTGGATGACCACAGGAGGACGGCCGCCCTGCTGCGAAGAAAAGGCATATCTGTTTATGTGAACACCCCGCTGATTTCGGGCGGCAACGACAACCCTGAAGAGATCCAGCAGGTGGCCCACATGTGCAGGGACACAGGCGTTGAGTTTCACCATGTTTACGTGGCCGGCCATCCCATGCAGGCGTCCCGGAACAGCGAGCATCCCGTGGACGTGGACGACGTCCTGGATATCGCCACATGGGTCAGGCGGGACGGCAGCGGCCGGGAGATACCGGCATACATACTTCTAACGGAACTGGGCGAGGTGGACTTCGGCCTCTCGTCCAGGCTGGTGGAGCGTGAAGGCGGACTTTGGGCCCGGTTGCTTTCTTATGACCTGGCTTACTTTCAGGCCATGGACCCTGAATACAACTGGCCTGAAGGCGTGGCGCCCGAAGAGAACGGCCGTCCGGTCGTCCCGGTGCCGGGCCTCGTTTCCCGTACGGGGTTCATGGTGTCCTGATTCCAGGGGTGGGGTCTCGTGTTTCCTTCAGGGTCTTGAATTTTTGCTGTCCGGCCCCTTCACCCATGTGGAGGGGCCTCTTTGGTTGCGGCCGACGGCCCGCCTTGGAAAGATCCGACAGCCTGCGGATGCTCGGATATTCGATTTCGATAAAACAAAACCCAGTCGGATGCACCGGGCACCCATTCTTATTGCCGGTAAACGCTTTCAAACCGCATCTAATGAAGGAGGGAAACCTATGAAGCCGGAAACCTACATCGAGCTCGAGGCCCGCTACGGAGCTTACAACTACAAACCGCTCGACGTCGTGCTCCAGCGCGGGGAGGGAATCTGGGTGTGGGACGTTGACGGCAAGCGCTACATGGACTGCCTCTCCTCCTACTCCGCTGTTAATCAGGGCCACTGTCACCCCCGGATCCTTAATGCCCTTATCGACCAGGCGCGCAAGCTCACCCTCACCTCCAGGGCCTTTAGAAACGACCAGCTCGGCCCGTTCTATGAAGAGCTGTGCCGCCTTACCAACTCCCACAAGGTCCTCCCCATGAACAGCGGGGCGGAGGCCGTGGAGACCGTGATCAAGGCGGTCCGTAAGTGGGGGTACAAGGTCAAAGGCGTCCCGGACGACCGGGCCGAGGTGATCGTGTGCGAAGGGAACTTTCATGGGCGGACCATCACCATTGTCGGGTTCAGCACGGACCCCCAGACGCGCGCGGGATTCGGCCCTTTCACGCCGGGCTTCAAGACCGTACCCTACGGAGACGCGCAGGCCCTGGAAGAGGCCATGACGCCCAATACCGTAGCCTTCCTGGCCGAACCGATCCAGGGAGAGGCCGGCGTAATCATCCCGCCCACGGGCTACTTGAGGGATGTCCGGGAGATCTGCACCCGGCAAGGGGTGGCCATGGTCCTGGATGAAATACAGACGGGACTGGGCCGTACAGGAAGCATGCTGGCTGAGGAGCACGAGGGTGTGGAGGCCGACGTGACGCTTATAGGCAAGGCCCTCTCCGGAGGTTTCTATCCGGTCTCTGCGGTCCTCTCCAACACGGAAATCCTGGGCGTCATTCAGCCGGGCGAACACGGCAGCACCTTCGGAGGAAACCCCCTGGCCTGTGCAGTGGCCAGGGCCGCCCTCATGGTGCTCGTTGAGGAAGGAATGATCGAAAACGCACGGAACATGGGAGAGTACTTTCTCGAACAGCTGAAACATATTAAGAACCCCTTGATAAAGGAGGTTCGTGGAAGGGGTCTCTTGATCGGAATCGAGCTGATTCCCGAGGCCGGCGGGGCCCGGCGATTCTGCGAGAAGTTGAAAGAGGACGGGCTCCTGTGCAAGGAGACCCACGAAAATACGCTTCGATTCGCCCCGCCCCTGCCTATTAAAAAGGAAGACATCGACTGGGCCATGGAGCGGATCGAGTCTGCTTTCACCGGGGAGCAATGACATCGGACTTCGGCACTTTTCCGGCACGCGATGACGCGCTCATCACGGTGGACCTCCATGACGCCGGGGAACCCCTGCGCCTGCTCCTCACCCGGGAGCCCCGGGTCCACCGGGACATGTTTGCGGCTGCGGCCACCGAGCCCGACTCTCTTGCGGACGAAACCCGGAAACGCATACAAGCCGTCGTTGACCGCGCCGTGAACAGGTGCTAGCGGCGAAACACCACCCGGCCGTCGAAGACCGTCATGTCCACTGACGTCTCGGCGATCTCCATGGGATCCACTGAAAAGATGTCCCGGTCCAAAACAACCAGGTCGGCCCGCTTTCCGGGCGAGACGCTTCCCAGTTCCCGCCCTGCACCGTTTGCCTCGGCCGGTGCCAGGGTATAGCCCCGGACCGCCTCCTCCACGCTGATTCGTTCCTCCGGGTACCAGCCGCCTTCGGGTGAGCCGTTACGCCGCTGACGGGTGACCGCGGCGTGGATGCCTACGAGTGGGCGCGGATCGCAGACAGGCGCGTCCGAACTCAGCATGAGCGGAATACCTGCGTCCAGCATGCTGCGATACGCGTAGGTCCATTGTCCCCTTTCCCCCAGGGAACGCTCGATCATGTGGATGTCCAGTAGCAGGTTGTGAGGCTGCACGCAGCCCACAATGTTAAGCCGTGCCATGCGCTCGAGATCCTCGGGCCGAATCATCTGGATGTGTTCAACTCGGTGCGGGACCGGTGAACCTGAAGTGGGGCCGGTATCCTTGAGGACCCGGGCCCGCTCCACGGCCTCGAACACGGAGACGATTTCCCGGTTTGCCCGTTCCCCGATGGCATGCACCATTACGGCGAGCCCGGCCTGGTCGGCCTTTACGATCCATTCCCGCAGGGCGTCCGGCGGGCAGAGGGGCATGCCGACCCCCCCGTCCAGGTAGGGGTCGATCATCCAGGCGGTGCGGGCACCCATGCCGCCGTCCATGAAATATTTGAGGTGTCCGAGTCGTAACCGGTCGTCCCCGAAACCCGTGCGGAGACCCAGGGCGACCGCCTCATCCAGCCGTTCTCCCGGGAGGCTCACCCAGCAGCGCAGGTCCAGTTTCCCTTGCTCCCGGATTCGTTGCCAGGTGCGAAGGGCCGGCGCCCCTTCCACGCCGCCCATGAGCCGTACGTCAAAGATCCCGGTGAGCCCGTATGAGTGGAGCTCGGGAATGCCGTCCAGCATGGCCTCGTAGAGCCCGGTGTCACCGGCCTCATGTATCACCGGCTTGATCAGGTTGGGGGCCAGTTCGCGAAGGATTCCTGTGGGGAGTCCCGAGGCGTCCCTTGCGATCACGCCGTTGGGCGGGTCGGGCGTGCTCTCGTCGATGCCGGCCTTTTCCAGGGCAAGTGAGTTGACCGTGGCCAGATGAAGGTCGCAGCGCCAGAGGGCCACGGGGTGGTCAGGGGCAATGTGGTCGAGGTCGTGGCGCGTGGGCATGCGGTCGTCTTCCCAGTCCGACTCGTTCCAGCCCTGTCCAAGGATCCATGACCCTTGGGGAAGACTGCGGGCGGCTTCGGCCACACGGTCCAGGAATTCCTGAAATGAGCCCGCGTCTGCAAGGTTGAGCTGCTTCCGGCCCATGGACCAGTCGTAATAATGGAAGTGGCTGTCCATAAAGCCGGGCAAGACGAGCCTTCCTTGGAGATCCAGCGTCTCGCACTCAGGATGAGAAAGCGATGCGATTTCAGAGTCGTCCCCTATGGCCAGGATCCGGCCGTTGCCTATGGCTGCGGCCTGAGCGAGGGGGCGGGAGGGGTCCATGGTTCGAATGACGGCGTTCAGAAAGATACGTTCGGCTTTCATGGAAGGAAGCCTCCGGGAAAGGGATCGTTGGAATCGATGAAAAAGGAGTGGAAGCCCGTGATGTGTGCGCTTCCGCGAATCTCCACCACCACGGCCTGGACGTCTCCTACGACTGTTTCCGTGACAATGCGCGCCTCGAAGACCGTCCCGAGCGGGCTCGTGTTTTGGTAGACCCGGTCGATGCCGATCCGCCCCCGGTGGTGGAGAAGTGTCAGCTTGGCCGCCGTGCCGGTGCCGCAGGGGGACCGGTCCATATGGCGTTCGCCGTAGATCACCATGCTTTTCCCGTTATGAGGAAGCGCGGGGTCTTCCTCATAGAACTCCACCACATCCACCGTGGACACCTCCGGCCGTGTGGGGTGGCGAACCTCGAGTTGTTTATCAGCGCTCTCGATGATGGTCATGCCCAGGTCTATGAGCCGCCCACGATTCTCAGGGGTGAGTGAGAGACCTGTCCGATGGGCGGGGACCATCACGAAAAACCCGCCGACGCAGACCGTGTCAACCTCTATGCGCCCCAGCCCGGGCACGTCCAGGGGTTGGTCGAGACCATATACAAAGGACGGTACCGCCTGAATAGCAACCGACTCCACCCGTCCTTCACGGATACGGGCGATCGTATCCATGGGCCCGGAAGGGGTGTCCACGGTCACCCGCATCTCAGGGCCGGCCGGGTTTTCGGCGCCTGTCTCCAGAAGGGTGGTGACCGCGCCGATGGTGGCGTGCCCGCAGAGATACGGATAGCGGCGGGCGTCCATGTATATTAGACCGAAAGACGCTCCATCAGTCACCGGACCGGTGAGAGCGGCGGCGATCATGTCCCGGTGCCCCCTCGGCTCCCGTGTGAGGAGGAGACGTACATGGTCCAGATTTTCCATGAAGTGTAGTCGTTTATCCGCCATGGTGGAGCCGGGCACCTCGCCGAAACCATCCACGATGAGCCGGGTCGGCTCCCCGGCGGTGTGGGAGTCAATGGTCACAAGGGCCTCGGGAAACCTCCGGGTCAGGGTCAGCCTTGTACGATTGATATCCATGTCTTCTGCCTCACGGGGGCGCGTGCCCGGGCTTTGTGGTGTGGGAGTAAGCCGCGCGGACCGAGTGTCTTGAGACTCGGGCTTCATATGTCGGGGCGATATGCCGTGCCGGTGCACATTATGGAGCACTTCGAGCCCGAACGGCCTGGGATCCCCGGGAAGGACATTCCTGCCTCGAAATAAGGCGACGCGGGGATGCGGGCGGGATTTACGTTCCAGCGGTGTCTCGGCGCAGCAGACCGCAGCTGCCTGGGGGTGCGTGGATCAGGACGGAATCACCGCGGCGGAAAGGATTGGAGCTGATCATGCTGATGGCGTGAAGCATGGTGCCGTTTTCAAGTTCCACGAAGTAGCTCACCTCACCTCCCATGTAGCTTCGGTCCTTGACCCTGCCCTTGAAGGTGTTGATTTCGGGGAGCGAAGCACCGTCCTTGTCGGCGAGGATGTCGAATTTCTGGGCGCGCACCACAAGTTCTATGGGCTCACCTTGTTTCCAGTCTTCGGAGGTCAGGATGTGGAACTCGTTGCCGTCCTCGACTCGTACCTTGACGTGCTCTCCTTCACGCCCCAGCACCTTGCCGTCCATGAAGTTGGAGTGTCCCAGAAAATCGGCCACGAAGTGGTTCACCGGGTTGTTGTACACCTCTTCGGGGTTTCCTTCCTGCTGCTTCCGCCCGTCCTTCATGACAACGATCCTGTCGGACATGGACAGGGCCTCGCGCTGGTCGTGCGTTACAAAGATGGTTGTCACGCCGATTATCTGCTGGAGATTGTCCACTTCCCGTCGCATCTCCTCCCGGAGGTTCTCGTCCAGGGCGGAAAGCGGTTCGTCCATGAGCAGGACCACAGGCTCGATCACGATGGCGCGAGCAAGGGCGATCCGCTGCTGCTGGCCGCCGGAGAGCTGGGAAGGCATCCGGTTTTCCACGCCGGGCAACCGCACCATTTCAAGGGCGCGGTTGACCCGTTCAATGGTCTCCTGCCTGGGTACGCTGCGGTATTTGAGGCCGAAGGCCACATTCTCGAAAATGGTCTTGTGGGGAAACAGCGCGTAGTTCTGGAAGATCATTCCCAGGTTCCGCTTGTGGATGGGTGTGTCGTTCACCCGTTTCCCCTTGATAAAGATGTCCCCTTCGGTGGGGGTCTCCAGCCCGGCGATCATGCGCAGGATGGTGGTCTTGCCGCAGCCCGAAGGACCAAGGAGGGTAACCAGGGACCCCTCCTCGAACTCGAGGTCCATTTTTTCGACCGCCACCACCTTGTCGAAGCGCTTGTACACGCCCTTGAGTTCAACCGCAAGGGTCTTGTCTTGGTTATTCAACTCTCATCTGTCTCCTGATCGGCGTGGGTCAGGAGTGCCGTCCCGATCCGCCGTTAGGGAACGGGACGGCACAGGTTTCTCAACCGGCCCAAGCGGGGCCCGAAGGTCCTGCTTGGGCTCTCGTCAATATCAGCCTACCCTGATCCGGTCCCACTTCTCCGCCCACTCGAGTTCGTATTTGTTCCAGTAATCGGGCTTGGCGAACGTGAAAGCTTCGAGCTTGCCGGTCGGATCAAAGGCCGGCATCTTCTGCACCTCAGGGGGCATTTCCACCTTGGAGGGGTCCAGGCTCGGCGGGTATCCCTGGGCCTTGGAAACGGCGATGGCCGCCTCGGGTTCCAGCATGAAGTTGAGCAGCTTATGGGCCACTTCCAGGTCCGTTCCCTTGAGCACGAACATGAACTCCTGCCAGGAATAGGTCCCCTTGGGGGACAGGTAGCCTATGGGGTGGCCTTCCTGCTGGAGCGCGCCGACACGGCCGGACCAGGCAACAGTGGCATAGATCTCATCGCCGGCCAGGAGGCTCATGAGTTCGGCGCCGGATTCCCAGTACTTTTTCATGAGACCCCGTTGTTCCTTCAGAGCGTCCCAAACGGCGTCGAGATCCGTGATGTTGTTGGGGCTCTGCCCGGTGTGAAGCGCCGCATACCACATGTTGGTCCGGTAATCGGCCCCCCAGCTTCCCATCTTGCCCTTGAGGTCCTTGTCCCAGAGGAGCGAGGCCCCAAGTTTCTCAGCCTTTTCCTTGGAGATGTATTTGGTGTTATAGGCGATTCCTGTCTGGCCCACGTCGTAGGGAACGGCTGAGAGCTTGCCGTCGCTCGCATTGCGGAGGGTTTCGGTCATAGGGGTCATGACTTTCTGGAGGTTGGGGATCTTGGCCTCATCGAGGGCCACGCCGAAACCGAGGTTTATATATCGCACATAGTCGAACACACCGCTCAGATGGGCCACGTTGAACTCCCCTCCAGGCGGGTACGAGGCCTTGACCTGGGTCAGAAAGGCGTCCATGCCCGTAAAGGCTGCGTCGACCACGTCGATCCCGGTTGCCTTGGTAAAGGGCTCGAATGCATACTTGCGAAGGGCCTCCGAAGTAGTGCCGCCCCATGAATCCACCCGGATCGAATTGGAGGCACGGGCGCTGCGGGTCAGCATTCCGAACGGCCCTCCCACCAGCCCGGCTGCGGCCCCGGCGATGCCCAGGTACTTGATGAAGTCGCGGCGGGTGATCTTGCCGTCCCTGTAAAGCGCTGCCACGGTATCCAGTTGCTCGTTCAAATCCCTGCTCATGGCTAACCTCCCTTTTATACAGTAAAGTTGGCGATCGACAGGTTCGCCCGGCCGGCGTGTGTCCTGTCAGGGTTAACGCATCAATTTCAGGCATGGGCCCGGCCGGCATCCCGCATTGGAAATGCCCGAGGCCGGGCCTAGTTTCCCCTGGCAAAGCGGCGCGCCAGATACCCCGCAAGCAAAGGGATCGAGATCGTCAGGAATATCATTACAGCACCGAGGGCGTTGATCTCCGGGCTGACGGAGGTCCGCAGCATGCTGAAGATCTTTACCGGTACCGTCTGATTCTGGGCGGTTGCCCAGAATAGTGTCGCTGTTACGTCATCGAATGAGATAGTGAAAGAAAACAACATACCCGCCAGAATAGCAGGCATAAGGAGCGGAAGGGTGATCTCCTTGAAGGTCTGGAGCGGGTTCGCGCCGAGGCTCATGGCCGCTTCTTCGTAAACACGCTTGATACCCACCAGCCTGGCCTGAACTACGAGCAGGACATAGGGCAGGGTCAGGACCACATGCCCTATGAGAAGCAGTGCAAAGCTTTTGGGCTGCTGGAGCCACCGGATGAAGAGGAGAAGAGCAACGCCCAGCACCACCTCGGGGATCATAATCGGGGCCAGGAGCAGAGTGTTCAAGCTGTTCTTTCCGGGAAACTCGTAACGAACAAAGGCCATCGCCGCCGGGATCGCGATGGCGGTGGTCACGACGGCCGTGAAGGATCCAAGGACCAGGCTGTTCTTAAAGGCGTTCAGAATGGTTTCGTTCTGCGCGAGCTTGACGTACCACCGGAAACTGAACCCCTCCATGGGGAAGGATCCGAACTGATGCGGGTTGAACGACAGAATGATGACCGCCACAATGGGGGCGAACATCCAGACATATACCAGGATCGTGTAGAGGCGTATCAGTGACCAGCCCGATATCCTTGGCATGGCGGATAGCTCACTGCAGGCTCTTGAAGATCTGGTTGATCCCCAGGTAGCGGTTATAGGTGTACACGATCACGCCCAGCAGTGCCAGGAGGATCGTGCTGATGGCCGAACCAAAGGGCCAGTCAAGGGTCCCTACGACCCGTTTGAAGATCAGGTTGGCGATCATGTCGTTACCCGGCCCTCCCAGGATCATGGGTGGCAGGTATGTCCCGGATGTGAGGACGAAGACCAGCAGGCAGCCGGCGCTCACGCCCGGGAGGCTCAGTGGCAGGGTGACCTCTCGGAACGCCTGCCATTCCGTGCACCCGAGGCTTCTCGCCGCCTCGAGGAGGTTCTTGTCGATTCCTTCAAGGCTCACGTAGATGTTGAGAATCATGAACGGGAGCAGATACTGGATCAGGCCCATGAGTACGGCGCCCTCATTATAAAGCATGGGCAGGGGGCTGTTCAGGAATCCTGATTTCATGAGCACGTGGTTTATCAGGCCGGTGTCCCCGAGGATGTTGATCCAGCTCAAGGTCCTGATGATGAAGCTGATCCAGAAGGGAAGCATCACCAGGATCAGAAGGAAGGGTTTGATCTTACTCTCCGTCCTATAGAAGAAATACGCCGGGATGTACCCCATGACCAGACATAGAATAACTGTCTCGAGGGATACGCGTATGGTTCGAATCATAAGGGAGGGATAGAAGAAATCTTCGAAGAACTTGGTGTAGTTGCCGAACTGGAACGCCGGAATATCCGCCCCGCTCGGGGCCCGGAGCCAGAAGCTGTAGACAATGATGAAGCAGACCGGAATGACAAGCAGCAAAAACACGGCACTCACGGCAGGTGTGAGAAGGGCTGCGGGTCTCCAGAGCTTGTTTTCCATGGGACTGCCGAAGGGGAAAGGGTTGTTTCAAGAAAGGGCACCGGCAACGGAAATGGCACCTAACGTTTGTTAGATTTTCCGGCTACAACGCACCCTCAAACGCTGCTTGCAGGTTGCCGGTGATGACTTTCACCACCCTGATTTTTTTCTTAGCTAGTGCCCATCCAGAAACGCTTTTTGGGCATTGGCAAATTTCCAGTTCAGAAATGAGGATTTTTTGTCAAGATCAAGGAGATCAAGAGGTTGCGCGGAGGCGTACTGAAGTACGCCGCACAAGCAACCTCGCAGATTGACGCCGAGATTGGCAAAAAAGACCATTTCTGGATGGAAACTAGCTATAATTGACAGCCTGTCGAGAGTCAAGGGAAAATCGGGAAGTTGTACAAAAGACGCCGGGTCTTGGGGCCTTGACAGGAAAAACCAGGCTCTGATAAAAACGAACAAACGTTAGGTTTGTATGGGAAGCCGGAGATTTGATCATGGAAGCCAGACTTGAAACGCGCCCCTCACGCAAAGGAATCATCCTGCGGGAGGCGGCGCGTCTATTTCGGGAAAAGGGATACCGGGCCTCCACTCTTCGGGAACTGGCCCGGAGGGCCGGTATGAAAGGAGGGAGCATCTATTACCATTTCGCCTCCAAGGAGGAGATGCTCTACCGGATCATGGATGAGACCATGAGCAATCTCCTGATGGGGCTTGAACAAGAGATCCGTGGGGTGCGTGACCCCGTTCAGCGCCTCAACAGGGGAATTGAGTTCCATATCCGGTATCACCTGGAAAATCAGGATGAAACCCATGTGACCGACACGGAGCTGATAAGCCTTGAGGAGGACCACCGCAACCGGATTGAGAGAAAGCGCTCTGAATACGAACAGGCTTTTATGGGGATCCTTGAGGAAGGTACGCAATCCGGCGTCATGAGCGTGGCGAACATCAAGCTCGCGAGCATCGCCGTCCTCCAGATGTGTACAGGCATCCCTTACTGGTTCAATGAAGAAGGGCCTCTATCTATAGCTGAGGTGGTGGAGAGGTACACCGATTTTATCTTCTGGGGAGTGCTCGGCCGCGCAGGGGGTGGTGAGCGGGCGCGTGAGGCTGTACTCTAGCCAAGAGTGCTTCGTATCAGGAGGACGTCAACATTCCAAAGGGAAAGGAAGCCCCCCATGGGTGAACTGAATCTGAGCGAGGCTGAGGTGGGCCGGGCGCGCGAGGCCGCCGCTCGAATCGCGGCCGACACCCTGGCGGAGATTGAGGGAAAAACCACGGTCGCTGTGGAGCGGGCGGTCCTCCGGCTGCTGGGGGTGGAAGGCGTCACGCAGGATGGGGTGCCTTGGTCCAACGTGGTCGTGGATGACCTCCTGTCCAGGGATCTCCTGGACAAGGGGGCCGCGGTCTGGTTCGTGAGGGCCCGGACGGCGGATGGCGGGTCGCCGGAAGATACGGCCCGGCGGATGGTGCGCGGAGAGGTCGACTACGGCTCCCTTCCACGCGTCGAACCCGAGGATCTCCGTGGGCGGATGCGTTCGCTGGCCCGTGAGGGGCTGGACCGTATCGACCGGAGCCGAAGCGTCCGCGAGGAGCGATTGGCGGAACTCGGCCGGGGCCGGGAACCCTTGCGGTACCTTATCGTGGCCACCGGAGACATCCACGAAGACGCGATCCAGGCCAGGGCCGCGGCGCGTGGAGGGGCGGACATTATCGCCGTGATCCGCCACACGGCCCAGAGCCTTCTCGATTATGTCCCGGAAGACGGGAGCATTCAGGGGGTCGGGGGGACCATCGCCAACCGCGGGAACTTCCGCGTTATGCGCGAGGCCCTGGACGAGGTTTCTGAGGAGTTGGGAAGGTATATTTTCCTGACCAATTACTGCTCCGGCCTGTGTATGCCCGAGATGGCCGTGCTGGGCGCCCAGGAGCGTCTGGACGTGATGCTCAACGATTCCATGTACGGAGTGATCTTCCGCGACATCAACATGGTCAGGACGTTCATCGACCAGCATTTCTCCAGGGCCCTGCTTGCCCGGGCCGGAATGATGATCAACACGGGCGAGGACAACTACCTCACCACCTCGGATGCGTTCGAGAAGGCCCATACGGTCCTGGCGAGCCAGTTTATCAACGAGCAGTTCGCGCTCAAGAGCGGACTCGCGCCCGGGCAGATCGGCCTGGGCCATGCCTTTGAGATCTCCCCCAAGCTCGAGGACAGCTTCCTGTTCGAGCTGGCCCAGGCCCAGATGGTCCGCCAGATCTTTGCCGACTGCCCGGTCAAGTATATGCCGCCCACCAAGTACATGACAGGGAACATTTTCCAGGGAAATGTCCAGAACGCCCTGTTCAATGCGGTTTCCGTGCTTACTGATCAGAGCGTGCACCTTCTGGGCATGCCCACCGAGGCCCTTCACACGCCGCACGTGCACGACCGGCACCTGAGCCTGGAAAACGTGGACTACGTGTTTCGTGCCATAAGGCACCTGGGCGAAGACATCGTGTTCCGGCCGGGCGGGCGGATCGAGACCCGCGCCTCCAACGTCCTTGACAAGGCCGTGGATATGCTCGAGGAGATAGCAGGGATGGGCCTCATGCAGGCCATCTCCGAGGCCATGTTCGCGGACATCGCCAGGACGCGCGAAGGCGGCAAGGGCCTGGAGGGGGTGGTGGCAAAGGCCGGGGATTATTGCAACCCCATTGCAGAACTCCTCTGGGAGGAAAGGGCTCTGTCATGAACGAGCATGTTGACCTGGTGACGGCTTACGGTGATACGCGCGGGGACGGCGCTGTCCAGCTTTCGTTCACGCTGCCGGTGACCTCGGGGGAAAAGGCGCGGCAGGCGGCGCTGATACTCGCCGCTAAAATGGGTTTAGAGGAGCCGAGGGTTGTGCTGATGGACCCCATCGACCCGACCTTCACCTATTTTATCCTGTACGGGCGGACGCGGGAGTCCCTGGACTTCTCTTCTATTCAGGTTCACGAAGCTGCTTACGAGATCATGGCGCCGGAGGAGATCAACCGCTTTATTCGGGAGACATTCGGAAGAAAGCTCGTGGTAATAGGGGCTTGCATAGGGAGCGACGCGCACACGGTGGGCATCGACGCCATCATGAACATGAAAGGCTATGACATGCACAAGGGTCTGGAGAGCTACCCGGAGATCCGGGCCCTGAATCTGGGCGCGCAGGTGCCCTGCGAGACGCTGGTGGCCAGGGCCATGGAGGAGAAGGCCGACGCTGTTCTTGTGTCCCAGGTGGTCACGCAGAAGAACGCCCACCTGAAGAACTTCACACGTCTCATCGAGATCCTGGAGGCGGAGGGCATAGCCGAAAGAATGGTGTTGATCGTCGGAGGGCCTCAGGTGACACTGGAACTCGCAAAGGAATTGGGGTATGACGCCGGCTTCGGAAGGGGGACCTATCCTGAGCACGTGGCCTCTTTTCTGGTCCAGGAGCTTGCCGGGCGAAAGACGAAGAGGGGGTAAACATGGAAAAGCTGATCATCACCGCGGCCCTGGTGGGAGCCGAGCTCACCCGCGGTGACACGCCCTATCTTCCGCTGACACCTGAGGAGATCGCCGAGGAGGCCGGCCGGGCCTGTGAAGCCGGGGCGTCGGTGGTGCATCTTCACGCCCGGGACGGGGGAGGGAGGCCCACCCAGGACCGGGAGATATACCGGGAGATAATCGACAGGGTTAGGCAACGCTGCGACGCAGTGATCCAGGTCTCCACGGGTGGGGCGGTGGGGATGAGCCCGGAGGAGAGGCTTCAACCCGTCTCACTGGGCCCCGAGATGGCCAGCCTGACCGCCGGGACGGTGAACTTCGGGGACGAGGTCTTCTACAACCCGCGGGACATCATGGTCCGCTTCGCCGAGGCCATGCGTGAACACGGGGTGAGGCCGGAGATCGAGGTCTTCGACGCCGGCATGGTGGCCAACGCCCTGTGGCTGGCGAAAAAGGGCCTTGTGGAGACGCCTCTCCACTTCGATTTCGTTCTGGGAGTGCCCGGGGCTCTGCCGGCGGGCGTGAAAAATCTCCTTTACCTTTCTGAATCGATCCCCTCGGGTTCGTCCTGGTCTGTGGCCGGCATCGGCCCGAACCAGCTTCCCATGGCAGCGGCTGCCGTCATCATGGGCGGGCACGCCCGGGTGGGGCTGGAGGACAACATTTTCTACAGGAAAGGTGAGTTGTCAGCGGGAAACGCCCCTCTGGTGGAGCGTGTCGTTCGCATCGCACGGGAACTCGAACGGGACGTGGCCGGACCGCTCGAGGCCCGGGCGATTCTGGGAATTGATTGATGGACCTGTGGGACCTGGTTCGGCGCAGCGGGTGCCGCTCTGTGGCGGTTTTCGGTATGGCCAAGAACGCCGGTAAGACAGTAACCCTCAACCGTTTGGCCGATGCGGCCTGCAGGGAGGGGATATCCCTGGGGCTGACCTCGATCGGCAGGGACGGAGAGGCATGGGACGTGCTCATCCACCGCCGGAAGCCCTCGATTCGCGTGGGTAAAGGGACCCTGCTGGCCACGGCCGAGGCCTGCCTGAAGGCCGGCACCGCCGGACTCGAGACTCTCGAGATATCCGCTGTCACCACCCCGCTGGGGCCTGTTCATATAACCCGTGTTCAACACCCCGGCCGCGTGGAGGCGGCGGGACCCAGCCGGATCGAGCAGCTTCGCGAAGTCGTAGGGCGGCTTTTCGATCTGGGCGCGTCGCTGGTCCTGGTGGACGGCGCCATTGACCGAAGGGGCCCGGCTTCGCCACGGGTGACCGAGGCATGCATACTGGCGACCGGGGCGATCCTGAGTGAAGATCAGGGAGAAGCGGTGCGCCTTACCTGCGAGCGTGTTCGGCAGATAAACCTGCCCCGGGCCGGCCCCGAGGACCGGCTCCAATGGCAGGCGGGCCGTGTGGTGGTGCGGACCGGCGGGCGTATTGAATCGTTTGCCGCTACCGAGGCACTGAAGGAGAACTCGAAAATCCGGTCCATGATTCGAGGGGCCGAGGCCGTGGTTCTGGCGGGAGGTGCCCTGACCGAACATTTCCTGCGCGGATTGATTGGAGAGCATGTTCGGATCGTGGTCCGTGATCCCACCCGTGTCTTTGTTGATGATGGCCTTCTCCGGCAATTCGAGCAGGCCGGAGGGCGCCTCGAGGTTGTTGAGCCGCTCAACCTCATTGCCGTCACCGTGAATCCCGTGTCTTTGGAGGGATGGTCTTTCGATGCAGGGTGCTTTTTTCGAGCCGTTCGGGACGCCCTTCCCGGCATACCGGTGTTTGATGTGACTGCCGGCCTTGGGCCGGATTGAAGAGCCAAGGAGGGAGCAGATGGTGGAAACGAGGAAAAATGGATGCCCGTTCGGATCTCATCGTGTGATCGAGCCCGAGGGTACACTTCCCCAGGCCGCATGGAAACTGGACAACACCATGGAGCCGTGGGAAAACGAACTCCTCATCGATGTGGACAAGTTGAACATCGATGCCGCCAGTTTTCGGCAGATCCGGGAGGAGGCGGGTGGTGATACGGAAAAGATCAAGGATATCATTCTCAGGACAGTGGCGCAGCGGGGTAAACAACACAACCCTGTTACCGGGTCGGGAGGCATGCTGCTGGGGTCTGTGAACCGCGCCGGGGGAAACTTCCCGGGAAAGGTCACGCCGGGAGAGCGGATCGCCACTCTGGTCTCTCTCAGCCTCACCCCTCTGCGGATCGACCGCATTCTCGACGTGGACGAGGAGCGGGACCAGGTCAGGATCGAGGGCCGGGCCATCCTGTTTGAAAGCGGCATCTTTGCCCCTATACCGGACGATCTTTCCGAGGACTTCGCCCTGGCCATGCTGGATGTGGCCGGGGCCCCGGCCCAGACCGCCAAACTGGTCCGCCCGGGACAGACCGTGCTCGTGATCGGCGGGGGCGGCAAGTCGGGCCTCCTGTGCATGTACGAGGCCCAAAGAAGGGCCGGGGTCACCGGGCGGGTCGTGGGCGTTTCCTACAGTGAGGGCGGCTGCGGCCGAATCAGGGGGTCGGGGTTTGCGGACGTGATTCTCCAGGCGGATGCCACCCGTCCCCTCGATTTCCACCATGCCGTAACCGGCGCATTGAACGGTGATTTGGCGGACATAACCATCAACTGCGTGGACGTCCCCGGCACTGAGATGGCCTCGATCCTGGTGACCCGTGACGGCGGCACCATCTACTTCTTCAGTATGGCCACCAGCTTCACTTCGGCGGCCCTGGGGGCCGAAGGGGCGGGAAAAGACGTCAGGATGCTCATCGGAAACGGGTACACCCGGGGGCATGCGCAAATCGTGCTGGACATCGCCCGAAAGGTTCAGCATCTGTTCTGAGTCACGGGTACCGGCTTGACAGGTTATCCTTTTGTGTGATACTTCAGTACACCGGCAGCGCCGGGGAGGTCCCGTTTCGCGCTCCCGGCTCCACTGATACAATGCGTTTCTCATGCCACCCATGATCCGGATCGTTGTGCCTTACGCTTCGTCAAAAAGCAGGTTAGATGTCCCCGTGCCGGCCTGAAGGCCCGGGAACGGGATTTCGTTCCATGTGAAAGAGGTGGATTCATGGAAGAGAGTGCATCTTCCGCCCTACTCGCTGAAGACATTCACAAGCGTTTCGGGTCCCTGGAAGTGTTGAAGGGGATTACAGTGAGCGCTAGTGAGGGGGATGTCATAGCACTCATCGGCTCGAGCGGCTCCGGCAAGAGCACGTTCCTCAGATGCATCAACCTCCTGGAGACGCCCGACTCGGGCAGTATTTATCTGGGAGGTGAACTCGTGAGGATGAAAAAGAACCGTCGTGGAGAATCGGTCCCGGAGGACTCGAAACAGGTGGACCGCATTCGGACCAAGCTGGGCATGGTATTCCAGCACTTCAATCTCTGGACCCACATGACGGTCCTTCAGAACGTGACCGAGGCCCCGGTTCATGTCCTGCACAGGCCCAAGAAGGAAGCGATTCAAAAGGCCCTCGAGCTCCTGGAGAAGGTGGGGATCGTTGAGAAGGCCCATCATTACCCCTCTCAGCTCTCAGGCGGCCAGCAGCAGCGCGCTGCAATCGCCCGGGCGCTCGCCATTGAGCCGGAAGTCCTTCTATTTGACGAACCTACGTCCGCCCTGGATCCCGAGCTGGTGGGCGAGGTGCTGCGCGTCATGCGGCAGCTTGCCGAGGAAGGGCGTACCATGCTGGTTGCAACCCATGAAATGGGTTTTGCCAAAGAGGTGGCCTCAAACGTGGTTTTCCTCCACGACGGCTGTGTCGAGGAACAGGGTCCGCCCGAAAAGATGTTCGGAAATCCGGCCTCACCCCGGTGCCGCCAGTTTCTGGCTTCTTTTCTCTGAGAGTTTTCACCACGAAGCACACGAATATTTAGCGGGTTGGCTTTTAAGCTGTTGAGCTATTGGACTGGCGATCCGGATGTTAAGGCGATAAAATCAGTAAACCCTCGGGCAGCGGGCCACAGGCACGGCCTGTTCTGTTTTGAAGAACCAAGGTAATTCGGGTTGGATCACATTTTTACACCAATGAAGGGAGGGGGAACATGAAGAGGTTTAGCAAAGTTTGGACGTGCATGGTTATCCTGGTCGTGATGGTATTTTTCACTGGAACGGCCGGGGCCGGGGACTGGGAAAAGGTCCGGATCGGGACGGAAGGGGCCTATCCTCCGTTCAACTACATGGACAAGGACGGCAACCCCAGGGGTTTCGACGTTGAGATCGCCGAGGCCCTCTGCGAGGAGATGGGCGTTGAGTGCGAGTTCGTAATCCAGGACTGGGACGGGATTATTCCCGGCCTCCTGGCCAAGAAGTACGATGCGATCATCGCTTCCATGTCCATCACCGAGGAGCGCAAGCAGAAGGTGGACTTCACTGACAAGTACTACCTGACTCCGGCCCGTTTCGTGGCCAAGAAGGGTGCGGGCATCGAGATCTCAAAGGAAGGGCTCAAGGGCAAGACCGTGGGTGTCCAGCGCGCCACGATCCACGAGAACTTTCTCAGGGACAATTTCGGGGATGCGGTGGAGATCAAGTCATACGCCACCCAGGACGAGGCCAACATGGACCTGGCCTCAGGGCGCGTTGACCTGGTGATCGCGGATGCCACGGTGCTCCTGGGCGGTTTCCTGGAAACCGACGCCGGTAAGGACTACGAGTTTGTAGGCCCCGGTTTTACGGATGAGGAGTGGTTCGGCGAGGGCATTGGAATCGCTGTCCGCAAGGGGGACGACGACCTGCGAAAGATGTTCAACGATGCGATTCAGGGCATCCGGGAGAAGGGCGTCTACCAGGAGATAAACGCCCGGTACTTTGACTTCGACGTGTACGGGGACTAGGTCCAGCGGCCGCTTGGACCTGTCATAGTATTCAAGCCGGCCACGTGCGGCATACAGCCGCGCGTGGCCATGAATCCCTATCCGCAAACCGCACCACCGGTCCCGAGTGGAGGCGCGATTGATCGATCTGCAAGGCTACGGCTGGCTTCTCCTCAAAGGACTGCAGCTTACCATCCTTGTCGGTCTTGCTTCCATGGTGATCGCCATCTTTCTCGGCCTGATCGGCGCCTGGGGAAAGCTGTCCCGTGCTAGGATCCCCCGTATGGCGGCGGGCACCTACACCACCGTCATTCGCGGCATTCCGGAACTCGTCCTCATCCTGCTCGTCTACTACGGGGTCCCCACCCTGATCCAGGACATAACCGCCGCGGCCGGCCGGGGGATCATCGTCGACCTGAACCCCTTCACGGCAGGGGTCGCAACCATCGGGTTCATTTACGGGGCCTTTGCCACGGAGGTTTTTCGCGGGGCCTATTTGGCGGTGCCCGGAGGCCAGATGGAGGCGGCTCGTGCCATGGGCATGAACTCCTCCCTGACCTTTCGAAGGATCACACTGCCCCAGATGTGGCGTTTCGCTCTTCCGGGCTTAGGCAACGTATGGATGGTCCTGATCAAGGCCACGGCCCTGATCTCCGTGATTCAGCTTCCTGAACTCATGCGCAACGCGGATATCGCGTCACGGGCCACGCGCATGCCCTTCACCTTCTACTTCGCCGCATCCCTTCTCTACCTGGCGATCACCATAGCATCGATGATCCTTCAGCAGAAGGCCGAGGTCTGGGCCAACCGCGGCGTGAGGAGGGCCTAGGGCATGGTGTTCGATATCATTCTGGAAAGTCTGCCGCGGCTCCTCAACGGGACCTGGGTCACCATCCAGATCACCGGGCTCAGTGTTGCCATTGGGCTGTGCCTGGCCGTGCCCCTGGCCCTCTTGCGGGTGTCCCCGAACCCGTTCTGCTGGGTGCCCGTGTACGGGTTCATTTTCTATTTCCGGGGTACTCCGCTCCTGGTCCAGATCTTTCTCATTTATTACGGCAGCGGCCAGTTCCAGGATGCCCTCAGCCAGCTCGGACTCTGGCCCTTCTTTCGGGAGGCCTATTTCTGCGCCGTCCTGTCGCTTACCCTTAACACGGCCGCTTACACGGCCGAGATCCTCCGCGGCGCCATCCAGGGCGTTGCCTGGGGCGAGATAGAGGCGGCCCGGGCCTGCGGCATGTCCGGTTCCCTGCTCTACCGCAGGATCATCCTCCCCAAGGCGTTTCGCCTGGCCTGGCCCGCCTACACCAACGAGGTTGTGTTTCTCCTTCAGGCCTCCTCCCTGGTATCCATCATAACGCTCATGGATATCACGGGCGTGGCCCGGGTCATTGCGGCCCGTACCTTTGCCTTCTACGAGTTGTTCCTGACGGCGGCCGCCATCTACCTTGTCCTCGTCTACGGTTTGATCTGGGTCTTCCGCAAGATCGAGTACCGCATCTCCGGCCACCTCAGGGCGGCACCAGAACCCTCCGACGCCACGGCCGGCATGTAACCACCCTTTTCCCCTGGATTATGTCGTTACTTGTTCAGAAGAATGCCCCGACCGATAATGCTGTCACCGAATTTCTCTACACCACTTCCGTAATGTACTTTGTCTTCAGCAATCTCCAGAACACCACGGCAAAGGCGGTCAGCGGAATGGCAAGCATCATTCCGAGGATCCCGCCGAGGGCGACGCCCCAGAAGAAGACCGCGAAGATGATCAGGGCGGGATGCAAACCGGTGCGGTCGCCCAAGATTTTCGGGGTGAGAAGATAGCTCTCGATTAACTGCACCGCTCCGAACACGATAAGCACCATTAGCAGCAGCGATATGCCGCCTCCATGGCCGAAATAGGCCAGAGGCAGCGCGACGGCCAGGCCCGCTATGCTCCCCAGGTAGGGGATGATGTTGAGGAGTCCCAGGATCATGCCGATGAAAACGCCGTAGGGCAGCCCCACCAGGGCAAAACCGATCGCAAAGAGTATGCCCTGGGCAAGGGCGATGATTATCTGGCCGCGGAAAAACGTCAGGAGGATTGTGACGAACTGATCGAACAGATAGATGACGTCTTTCCTGGTTTCCTTCTTCAAGAACGGCAGGTATTCGCCGATCCGCCTGGGTTCGAAGGGCTTTGCCATGAGAAAGAAGGCGAGATAGACCGGGAGCACCGCCCAGGCGAACAGGCCCACTGCGGACTGAAACATCCCGGCGGCGGACTGCGAAATCCGCTCTCCCAGAGCCCGGAGCGCTTTGGCCACTATTTCCCCGGGATTCTCCAGCAGTTTTCCGAACTCGGACATCAGTTCGTACTTCTCCAGGAGTGCGGCGACAGGCGGCCAATGCGACCGGCCCGCCTCCACCATGGCATTGATCATGGACGGCAATTCTTCGAAAAGCTGAATCAGTTGATTGGCGGCAAAGATCGCGGCGAACCAGATAAAGACTCCCAGCGGAACGAGCGCGGAGAGAAAAAACAAGACAAGGCCCGCAGCCCGGGACCCGCGGCAGACCTTGAGCAGCCAGTTGTAATACGGACGCAAAAGCATCACAAGGATGCCCGCCGCCACTGGCGGCAGCAGCACATTCTTGAAGGTGCCAACAAAGCGGGCCAGCCCCCAAACGGTCGCGCTGAAAACCAGCACAAGCAGCAGCGCCGCCCCCAACGTCATCGCTGCGGCAACGGTCGCGCGTTGCCTGGGCCCCAGTTCCAGTTCTTTGAACATCATCCCTCCCAGGGCGTTTCCTTATTGGTGTTTATCTTATCCCACAACACTTGGGATTAATACCTTTACCCATTGCGCCGATTCTTTACAGCGGATGTTTTCTGACATTATTGTTTATCTTTTCCATGGTCCACAACTATAAATCCATGCGTAGCAGCTTTCCTTCCGGCCCCGGTGTCTCCATCAATTTCCGAATTTCACGAATCATGTCCATCTACCGCTGTTTGCCCCTGCACTGCGATTTTTCGGCCAACCATTCTCCTTGCATAAAAAAGCGTGATCGCCGCGGCGCTCCAGGTAATGGCGAAAATGCCCCACCAGATCCCCAGCAGGCCGAAGGGAAGGATACGTGTAAGAACCCAGAAGATGGCGATCGGTGCGGCAATCTGCCGGTATATGCCGATCCAGACGGCGAACATGGGTTTTTTCATGCCCTGGAGGGCCGCCACATGTACAAAGAGAAGCACGTAGGCGTAAAGCACCAGGGCGTCGATTCGCAGATATGTGGTGCCGATGTTGATAACGGTTTCGTCCTCGGTGAAGAGCCCCATGAGAACCCGCGCCGAGGCTAGGATAACCACCGAACCGCCGGCCATGATCCAGGCCCCGTATTTGAGGCATTTCCGAAGGGTTTCCTGCACCCTGTCATAAAGTCCCGCCCC
>JAWLEX010000153.1:0-6581 GCA_041685835.1 Desulfatiglandales bacterium | reverse complement strand
ATCCCGATAGCGATTTCGATCCCGAAGAAACCAAACTGGACGCTCATTCTTCGCGCCAGTGCTCCTTGACTTTGGGTTGCGGGCAAGGGCCCACTTTAGCTTGAAACCATCCAACTTGCATTGTATAATCTCATCTTTTATTTTCCAATGCAAATCTGCATGTGTTTGGTAGTGAATCCGGATACAGGAGGACCTCCATGAAAGGACCGATCGAGCTGGTGAGATCAGGCACATTCAACGGATACCGCAATCTGGGTCCCTTCTATGAGTGGTCCGAGGGCAAGGCCTACCTTGTCATCGACCGTATAGCCTTCGGGGACAGCGAAGGCGCCGTGCTCTGCTATTGTAATCCTCCGGTTCATCAGGTGGGCAACCCGGGCCTCGACGCTTACCTCGAAGGACTCGCCCTGGTCTCGGAGAAAAGCAAAGACCTCTCCTTCCTCGTTCTATACGGATCCAACGATCCGGTGCACGCCGGCGGGGACCTAAAGGAAAGCCTGACCAGGCTCGATCAGACCCTGGAGGCAAGGAAGGAAAAGGAGGCCTTTAACGCCTCTTCTGAAGAAATAGACCGGCTCTTTGACTGGGCCGATAAACGCATTTCCAAAGGCGTGGCCCTTCACGGCGCCGTCCGGGACCTGGCCCGTAACCTGCGGGTCGTGGCCGTCTGCGGAGGCGGCATGCGATACGGAGGGTCGGCCGAAATCCCCCTCATGGCCGACTACCTGGTCGGAGACTCCCGAAGCGGCATGTGCTTCAGCGAGTCCATGATCGGTCTCATCCCGGGCTGGGGAGGCGTGGCCCGTGCCCTGGTCAAGGCGGGTCCCATGAACGCCGCCTTCATGGCCAAGACCGCCAAGGAGACAAAGGCACGGGACCTCCTCCGCATGGGTATCTACAACGTGGTGGTGGACGTGCCCTTTTCGTTTCCCCGCAAGGAACGGACGGACGACCCCGAGGCCGACAAGGCCCGTTACCTGGACGCCCTGGCCGAACACGACCATGAAACCGGACTGCTGGTTCTGCCCGAAGGGCTCCGGATCGCCACATGCCCTGAAGAAGAAATCCCGTTGGTCCGCCCTGAGGATCGCCCCGCCCCGCCTCCCGAGGAGGAAATATCCAGGGAAACGGCCCGCCGTATGGAGCCTGAGAACTACGCCGGGCTCCGGGGAAGGCCCCTCAAGGAGGTGCGGGACGAGATCGGTCGGTTGGGCAGGCCCCTGGCGCCCCAGTCCATCGAGGCCCTCGACAAACTGCTTGGAGGCGTATCCGCGGAATCCCTGGACGAAAAGGCCTTTGTACGCAGGGAAGGTGAAATGGACAGCCGCCTCTACCGCGACCCCCGGTTCCGCTCAGGTCTCATTGCTACGCTGGGCCAGAAGGTCGCGGATTACCGGATGTGAAGGAAAAGGACGTGTTTCGTCTCAGCACCTGCTCACTGACAATTGGAGGAGCGCATGAAACAGTACTTCCAGAACATGCCCACCATGGGAACGCCGCTCGGCGATAAGGATATAGCGGCAACCGAGGAGAACCTTAGCCTGATCCGGGAAGAGCAGGAGCGTGTAGACACGGCCCTGGAGGAACGAAGGAACAAGGGACTCCCTGCGGAGAAGCTCCATAAACGAGGGGAGAAGACCGCCCTCGAACGTATCGAGCACCTGGTTGACCCGGGGACCTTCCTTCCCCTTAACAGCCTCTACGATCCCGAGTTCAATCAGGAGGGCACCACCGGAGTAATCACCGGTCTCGGCAAAATCTCGGGCCGGTACGCCTCCATCATTGCATCGGACAACCGCGTGCTCGCAGGGGCCTGGATCCCGGGACAGCGGGAACACGTGTTTCGAGCCCAGGACATCGCCGAGCAACTCAACATCCCGCTCGTCTGGGTCCTCAACTGCAGCGGGGTCAAACTCACCGAGCAGGAGAAGGTCTATGCGGGCAGGCGCTCGGGGGGGCGCACCTTCTTCCGCCACGCCGAACTCTCCGAGAAAGGCATCCCGGTCATAGTAGGCATGTACGGCACAAACCCTGCCGGCGGTGGATACCACGCCATCAGCCCGGCCATTATCTTCGCTCACGAGAAATCCAACATGGCCGTGGGCGGCGGCGGGATCGTGAGCGGTATGTCGCCCAAGGGCCATTTCGACCTTGAAGGAGCAGAGTCCCTGATCGAGGCCACGCGTAAGTTCAAGCAGGCGCCTCCGGGCGGGGTACGGATTCACCATGACCGGACAGGTTTCATGAGGCAGGTCTTCGATACGGAGGAAGGGGTCCTTGACGCCATGCGCTCCTTCATGGCCGGCCTCCCCCTTTATGATCCGGGCACATTCCGGGTGGCTGATCCCGTGGAACCGCTTTATCCCCCGGATGACCTGGAACGCATAGTGCCTTACAACCAGAAGCGGATATATAAGATCGAGCAGGTCATGTCCCGTCTCTTCGACGGTAGCGGGCACCTGGAGTACCGGCCGGACTACGGCCCGGAAGTCTACTGCGGCCTGACCCGCGTGGACGGCTTTCCTGTGGGTGTTATCGCCAACCGCCAGGGCTTTCTCGGGGCCGACTACCCAAAGTATGCCAAGGGAGAGTACACGGGCATCGGAGGAAAGCTCTACCGCGAGGGCCTGATCAAAATGAATGAGCTGGTCATGCATTGCGGCAGGGACCGGCTCCCCGTCATCTGGTTCCAGGACACATCGGGCATCGATGTGGGCGACATCGCCGAGGAGGCCGAACTCCTGGGCCTCGGGCAGTCACTGATCTACTCCATAGAGGCCTCCCACGTGCCCATGATGACCGTAGTCCTCCGCAAGGGGACGGCTGCGGCACATTACATCATGGGCGGGCCCCAGGCCACGCGCAACAACGCCTTCACGCTCGGTGTGCCCACGACGGAGATATACGTTATGCACGGAGAGACCGCGTCGGCCGCAGCCTTTGCCCGGCGCCTGGTCAAGGAAAAAGATGCGGGCAAGCCCCTTGAACCCGTTATCGATAAGATGAATGCGCTGGCACAGCAATACTATGACCAATCCAGGCCCATCTACTGCGCCAAGGCGGGTTTTGTGGACGAGGTAGTGCCTCTATCGGGACTCAGGGACTACTTTGTTGCATTCACCCGGAGCTGCTACCAGAACCCCAGGAGCCTCTGTCCGCACCACCAGATGCTGCTGCCGAGGTCGATAAAAGCTTGAAAAGACAAACGACAAAATCTGAAACCTTTTTCAGCCGACCTTCGTCGGCAAAAGACCCATTAAGGAGGTGAAAGCATGAGTGAACACGATCTGTTCAAGGTTTTCCCGCGCATGCCGAAAAAAGTCCGCCTGGGAGACATCACGGTCCGAGACGGCTTTCAGCACGAGGAGGTCTTCATTCCCACGGATGCCAAGATCTATTATCTCCAGGAACTCGCCTTTGCCGGGGTCAAGCGCATAGAGGCGACCAACCTGGGAAACCCGCGAATCATGCCGCAGTTCAGAGACGCCGAGGATGTCCTTCGCGGAGTCCGGGACGATATTTTCCTGAAACGCCTCACCAAAAAGGGCCTCAACCCGGAGGACATCGAGTGGACTGCCATCACGATCCGCGAACCTTCGGTGGACAAGGCGATCCGCCTCAAGGATGAGGGACGGGGACCGGATCGGGTCCTCATGATGGTCTCCACCGATGAACAGCATCACTTTGCCAACAGCGGTACCACGCTGCCCGACTACTGGAGGGAGGCGGAGCGATGTATCAAGAAGTGCAAGGACGCAGGTATCAAGATGTGCGGTACGGTCAGCACCATCTGGGGGAGCCCCATATCGGGCCCCACCCGTTTCGAAGATGCCATCGAGTTCACAAAACGCTGGCTGAGCATCGGCGCCGATGATATCGAGCACGCCGACCACGACGGGTCGGCCCCGCCGGACCAGGTCTACCGTTACTTCTCCATGATCCTGGACGCCATCCCCAACACGGACCTTCACATAGGCCACTTTCATGTGACCCGGGGCTGGGGCCTGGCCAATGTCCTGGCGGCGCTTCAGGCGGGCATCGACATCTTCGAGGGTACCCTCGGCGGCACCGGCGGTCAGCCGGCCAACTTCCTGGACCGGACCCCGGTACCGGGCACCGGCTCGTACTATTACAAGGACCCCAACGTAGTCGGGCTGGCCTGTTTCGAGGACCTGTGCGTGATGCTCGATGAAATGGGCATCGACCTAGAGGGCATTAATGTCGACCGCATCCTGGAACTCGGGACCCTGATCGAGAAGACCATCGGAAGGCGGCTGCGTTCCGAGTCCATTCTTAATGGACGCATACCCAAGGAACCCCGGGAGGACTTCAAGCGACCCGGGCTTCCCAGGCTCAAGGAAAAGCTGAATGAACGTCCGGACCAGCTCGTCCCTGAAGACTGGCCTGAAAAGGCCGAGGCACCCGAAGCGTACTTGAAGAAGGCTTGATATGGAGATGAACGGCTCCGGAACTTCCCGGGGCCGTTCACCGGCCTTCGCACGAATCCGGCTTTTCAGTGCCGGTCTTGCACTGCGCATTCATTTTACAGGATGAGCAACCGCAATCTTCCTGTCCCCGGGCCTTCCTGAAAATAGATCGCACCACAAAAACGGCTGCAATCAGAATTATTGCCACAACCACGAATGTCTGCACTTAAAACTCCTCAACGACCCTCTAAGTCAGCACTTCCGCCAATCCAGCCGGCCTCGCCGCTCCGAGGGGTGACGATGCAATCCCTGCATCCTTATTCAATCGCCGCACGGTTTACCCAGCTCCTTGAACCGGCCTTTCCAGGCGCACCGGGAGCAGTAGGTAGGGGTCTCTTCGCCCACCTCGGGGCATTCAGATTCGTCCACATCCTCGGAAAACACGACCCCACCGGCTTCCAGATCAAAGGAGTACGTGTCGTATTCATCGTTCGGGTCCTTCACGTAAAACCGATTGCTTCCACACATGGGGCATGCCATTTTCAAACCTCCTTTCAGCCATGCGCGCGCTTCGGGGCGGCTTACCGCAACCCGTATATATCCGCAGGGACCATGGGGCGCGAAAAAGAGTATGCTTCGCACCGTGTATAAAACCGCTATCCTTTCTCTTCTTCGCCCCCCTGCGGACTCAGCGAGGTCTTCGGGAGTTATTGAATTGTTCAAGGACGTCCCCTTCCCGTTAATCGAGGGCGTCACCTATCCCTCTGAGCAGTTCCTCGTTGATGCCGGTGATTGCGCCCGCCTCGTGGAGCCGCCGAACCAGAAGTTCCGTGGGCTGGTTGCCGGGCGCACCGGTAACGCAGCCTCCTGTCCCTCCCAGCGAGGCGTCGAACCGCCGGATGCCCAGGGCGAGTACGGCGATGCTGTTGTCCACTGCCTTGTGGCCGGACAGGTGGTGGGGATGATACCCGATGCGCTCCAGGTCCTTTCCCTTTCTTAGCTCCAGGACTTGTGCGAGAAAGCGGACCGTGGCCTCCTCATCCGCAACGCCCTGCAGATCCGACAGTGTAACCGTCCTGACACCCATCGCGAAAAAACGGTCCATGAGGCCGCCCACCTCCTCCGGGGTGGTCGGAATCAATCCTTTCCCGGCTGGTTCCCGAAACCCGAAAGCCCCCGACACATAGCCGTTCAAGCGGATCCCCCTCGAGACCGCTTCCCCGGCCAGGGTCTCGTACTCCTCGAGTGAAGCCGATATGGAACGGCCCAGGTTGGCAAGGTTGTGGGCCTCCACAGCGGAAACGAACATCCCAAGCGCGTGGCCGTAGCCGTCAGGGCCCAACCCCAGGTCCAGAAAGGTCCTGTACCCGGACCGGTTCGGTACCAGGGTGATCAGATCCGCCCCGGCCGGACTTCCAAGGGCGGATGCGATGCGGCCCAGGATGTCCGGGGCCATGGCGGGAGCCACCTTGGGATGGACGCAGGAGAAGACCTCCAGGGACTGCACACCGGCCCCCATGAGGTGTTGGGCCACGTGGACGCGGGTTTCGACTGAAAACGAATCCAACCGGTCAAGGGGAACGTTCTGGCCGTGTTCCCTCAAGGTGACGTCGGTCACCAGGACTCTCGGGGGATGATGGTACGGCACGGGTCGGCCCATGGGTCTCCTGCGCGGAAGGGGGTTAGAAAAGGGCCTTGAGCTAGGCCTCGGGCGGGTGATTACTCCTCGGGTTCTTCCTTGATGGCCCGAATTACGGCCTCCAGCGACTCCATGTCCTCCACGTTCAGCCTTGGAACCGTGTCGTTGATATCCCGGATCATGTTGGTCAGGACACGCTTTGGACCCACTTCAAGGAACAGGTCACCGCCGTTCTCAACAGCCTTTTCAATGGATCCACGCCAGTTCACCACCTTGTATATCTGCTCATAGAGCTCGGTGCGGATATGGTTGGGGTCCACTATGGCCTCGGCCGACACATTCGCCATGATGGGTTTGGCTCCAATACGGATGGGATAACGATTCAGCTCCCTGCGGAATTTGTCGGCGGCGGGCTTCATGATGGGCGTGTGGAAAGGTCCCTCGACCTTCAGGAATCTGCTGAGCTTGCCCTCTGCCTTGAGCTCTTTTGCCAACTCCTGGAGCCGTCTCTTGGA
>JAWLEX010000152.1:0-6778 GCA_041685835.1 Desulfatiglandales bacterium | reverse complement strand
GCCTAGCCCACAATTGAAAAGTCTACTCGAAATTCCCGCACCGGTCAAACAGTAGGAATACGGAAGTGGGTGTACTGGAGAATGACGCTTTGCAGTATGACAGCAGACCGATTGCGCCGGTCAGCAGCAAACCCTTGTGGTGGCTCTCAGGGCCATTTTGGGGCATCTAGAGCTCTGCTCCTGTTGCATGCGGGCATGCTCATGGGCTAGGACTCACATCGATCTCGTTCTTCTTGAGCCAGTTGTACAAATTCACCGGCGACGTCTCATACCGCTTCGCCACAAACCTCTTGCTTGTGCCATTCTTGAGCAACGCCACAATCTCTTCACGGTGAGGGTCCAGCTTGCTCTTCCCAGGGCCCTTTGGCCGGCCGAGCTTTACACCTGCCGCCTTGCCCGGCACAATGAGGCCTTTCACGCCTATAGGCAAGCAATTCGCATCGATCCAGAGGATGCCTTTGCCTGGTATAACCTAGGGGTAAACTATCTCGTTTCGGGCAACCGGGGAGCCGCAATGGATGCGGTCAAAGAGCTTCCTCGCCTCAATCCCGCACTGGCAGACGAGCTGTTTGATATCGTCATGCCACGGTGAAGGCTGGGTAGGCAATTCTTCAAAGCCTTCCCGACGGAAACCGGATGCCGCTGCCATTTTTTTGCCCGTGCAAAACAAGCATAGGAGGTCACTGAACAGCGTAGAGGAGATGGCCGCCGATACCCGAGAGGGGAATTGCAGGTTGTGGAGGCTAAAAACCGCACGAGGATTGACGACACGGGCTTCCATTAGAAGAAATTCCTTCCACTATCCTTCCACTGAAGACCCTTACAAGAAAAAGGCCCTTCCGAAGAAGAGCCTGACTTATTGATTTTGTGGCGCGCCTGGCAGGATTCGAACCTGCGGCCTGCGGATTAGAAGTCCGCTGCTCTGTCCAACTGAGCTACAGGCGCGCGTCCTTCTCCTCCGGCTCGGGCTGGATCATGCAACCGGCCGTCTCAACCGGCTGGCCGGCGCTGAGTTCGTTTATCGACCCGGCCGCTTTTGAACCGTTCTTTCCGTTAAGGACTTGTCGAAGCAGGAAGTTGGTGTTTCGTTCAAGGTTGTTCATGGTCTCTGCCAAAGCCTTGAGCTGAACCAGGTTCTTGCGGGACCTCTCCCTCGACGGTATTTCCAGGCCGGGATTATTGAGGATTCGAATCAGGCGTTCAAGTATGCCGGAGTCAAAGCTGCTGTGTTGCTGGTATAGGAGCTCGACCCATTCCTTTTTGAGGGATTCAGGAAGGTTGTTGTAGCTTTGAATGATCTCGGGCTCGCGGCCGTAACGAAGGGATTTCTTAAGGCGCGCTATGACTGCACGAACTTCCGCCTTCCGGTCTTGGCCTGCGCCGGCCTCTGAAAACACCTCCTCCCATCGCTCCTCGATCTGCATGCTCACCCACTTCTCACCTGCATCCGGAGGGAGGGAGAGTTCGAGGAAGCGGTTCTGGACTTTGATCAGGTCGTTACGGAGCGCTTCCCTTACCTCTTCCATCCCGGTCAGCAACGCATTGAGCTGCCTGACGGCCTCCCGCTTTCCATTTACCTCATGTCGGCTGTTGAGAAGGATCTCTTCCCACTGATCCCGAAGAAAACCTATTTCCTGTTTGACCAAGGAGAAGATGAGTCCGCTCTTGGTGATGGCGTTTCGTAGCGAATCGGCCAGGATGTTACACGCCTTCAACCGGTCATTGGCCAGCGCCTGCATGGCTTCCATGGAATCCTTCCGGAACTGATAGGAGAGAAGCTCGGTTCCAAGCGCACGGGACAGCTTCTTTATGACTTTGGTCTCGTAAGTGTCGATGTATATGGTGCGGGGTCGGAAATGAATCTTTATGACGGCCACCACAACATAATCACTGTCCGTCCAGATGCTTTTTCCATTCCAGGTCAGGGGGTAGTCTTGAAAGGAATAGATGTTCTGGTTCAAATCAACCTTCCGGACCAGCACAGGTTCCATATGGTGGTAGTCTTCCCACACTCCGTCCACTTGAAGCCGAACACTCCGCGAGTCGGTGAGAGGATCTTCGGCCGTCCAGCTCTTCTGACGCTCCACGCACCAGCCCATGGCCTCAAGGGGGCGGCTGGGTTCATCACGGTAGTCGAGCCAGGGCCTTCCAGGTGGATTGTATTCGGAACTCTCCGGCAGTCCCCATGAAATGGCCTCCCTTGCCTCGTCAATGAACCCCGAGGTCACCCGGGTGGCGGTCAGGTCCGGAGGCCCACCGATCCGGTAAATGGTGCCCTTATAGGCTTGAGGCAGGCAATAAAGGATCGTCTCGATCATCCCCTTACATGCCTTTTCCAGTGTCTGATTTTCAATAGTAATGGACACGTTGGCTCAGCGCGGCCTCCACGAGTTATTCCATTCAGGCCGGGTCCGGGCCGGCCCTCTACCGTTTATAGGCCATCTTCCGGCCCTTCCCGGAATCCTAGGCATTCTACTATAACATTACGGTATTTAAGGGAAGATACTTTAGACTTTTTCCTTGGATTGTCAACAAAAATGGTAAACCGCGGACCTTGACAATCCCCTGCCCCACTGTCAGACTTGAACCATGAATGACCCGGGTCTGATTATCGATCACATCCCTTCCCTCCAGGACACCCTTTTCATCGCGGGTTTCGAAGGATGGGGAAACGCCTTGGACGTTTCCAGGGGAATGGTGGACTACCTGATTCGAACCCTCGAAGCGGAGCCTTTCGCCCGCCTGGATTCAGACCCTTTCTACCGGTACGACGAGAGCCGCCCCCAGGCCCTGGTGAAAGACGGCACACTTACGAGCATCACCCCGCCCGGGGCCGCCTTCTTCGCCGCCTCCCGGGAAAAAGCGGGGCGTGACATCATCCTCTTCCGGGCATCAGAACCACATCTCCAGTGGTACCGTTTCTGCGAAGCAATCCTTTTTGTCTGTGAGAGCACCCATGTCGGGTCCGCGGTAACCGTCGGCAGCATGTTCGATGATGTGCTGCACACGGACATCATGGTATCCGCCTTTGCCTCTAATACGGACATCCTCTCCGAACTCGAGCCGTTCAGGATCTCGCCGGTCAATTACAAGGGGGACTCGGCCATCCACTCCCTTCTTCATGATGAGTTGCGGCAACGAGGAATTGACGTGCTGAGCCTTTGGGCCCACTGCCCTTACTACCTTCAGGGCACGACCCACTTCGGCCTACTGTCTCACCTGGGCTTGATCCTGGGCTCCTGGGGCGGATTTGACATCGAAACCGGCGAACTGGATCAGACGTGGCGGGAACTGAACCGGCAGATTCAGGAAATCATAGAGAAGAACCCGGAACTGCAGGACATGATCAGCAACCTGAGGAAGGCCAAGGTGAAGGGCTCCTGGGAAGCGGCCACGCGTCATGACAATGTCATTCACCTGGAGGATTTTCTCAAGCCCGGATAGGGAGATTCTCCCCCCGGTTTCCCTCAAAGCGTTCCACTCGTTGTCCGAATGAAAACGGAATCAACCATAGGGTCACACCCCCTTGGTCGCCTTCTCCCTTACGGCCGCAACCAGCTCAGTAACAACATCACCGGCGTTTCCACTGAGAAAAACGTCCGTCAAGCTTTCTGAAAGATGCGTCCTCTCCTTGTTTATCTCGATGAGCTTGGCCCCCCTATCTCCGGCCAGCATGGGGATTGTGTTGGCCGGTGAAACCATGGCCGAGGTGCCCACAATGAGGACGGCGTCCGCCCTGGAAGCCAGTTCGATCGAACGGTTCAGGGCGTCCACCGGAATGGCCTCGCCGAAGAAAACCACGTCCGGTTTGAGCGGCTTGCTGCATGCACATCTGGGCGTGCCCGGCCCTTCCACCTCTTTAAGCGTGTAGTGTTTTCCGCACCAGATGCAGGACAGGGTGCTCGAGTTGCCGTGATACTCGATCACGTTCCGCGATCCGCCCGCCTGGTGAAGGTTGTCGATATTCTGGGTGATTACGTGGTGCAGAAAGCCCATACGTTCCAGTTCACCCATCCCGATATGGGCGGCGTTGGGACGCGCATTCACCACCAGGTCTTCCATTTCCCGAAGCATGTTCCACACTTTTTCGGGGTCTCTTCTAAACGCATCAATGGTGGCGTATTCGGCGGGGTCATACCTTGCCCACAGGCCTTCGGAGCTTCGAAAATCCGGGATGCCTGATTCCACCGAAACCCCTGCACCGGTAAGGGCAATGGTCAGCCGGGAGTTTACGATGATATCCGCGGCTTCACGTATACGTTCTTCCATTGCGGCCTCCATGCTCGCCCGGCCTTTATCCCCAGCAATTCCCGCCCTGCCCCTTTCGAGCGGAGGCTGAACTTCTCAGCAAGGCTCCAGGAAGATCTTTCCTTCGGAGTTGACGTACCTCTTGACACGCGCCTTCAGGCTTTTCTGCTCCCCGAAGATGTTGACCATCTTAACGGTGTCGCCGTCCACCTCGAGTTCATCCACGTTCTCGAGAATCATCTCCTCCAAACCCTCCCGGAGAAGAAAGGCGTTGGCTTCGCACATGTTTGCTCTCCTGTTCACGCTCCGTGGCCGGGCGACTGGCCTTCTGAGGCCGGTCAATACCCGCCTCGAGTCAGGTTCAGTCCAGGGCCTCCAGTGCCTTTTTCAGGCACGTGGTGCTCTTTTCCTCGAGATCCATCATCTCCCTGATATGCCTGGCGCTCTCAACCATGCCTTCGTCTTCGAGCTGCCCGGCAAATTGTTCGTATTCATCGAGATGATGATCGCTGTGCTCAATCCAGTGCTCCAAGCGGATCCTGGCTTTATCCTTGAATTCCATGGCATTCGACCTTCTGTCTGTAGTGGAGGGGCTGCATACTGCAGTCGTGCTTTAAAAAACATAGCAATCGATCCGACCCCTGTCAACGAACATATCCCGTTAGCAAAACCACGCGGCCGTATTCACTTTTCCACTGTAATTCTGTTGACTCGAGTTTTCGACCGGGGTAATATGCCCACTGTCTCAAACCCCTGCGGTCCGCTCATGCGAGGGAAATGCCCGCACGCCGGACCCGAAGGCTGCTCGACTTCTCCGAAGCCCATATTACACAGGCAAGGGGATACGGCGAGCGTTCTCTACTTAGACCGGAGGAGCCATATGCCGAATCAGAACATCTTGGAAGGCAAGCGGATTCTCATTGTTGACGATGAACCGGACATTCTCGAGACACTCGAAGAGCTTCTTGATATGTGCCTCATCGACCTGGCGCCAAACTTCGAGACCGCCAGCAAGTTCCTCGACAAAAACACCTATGACGCAGCCATTCTGGACATAATGGGGGTCCAGGGATACGACCTTCTCAAGATCGCCACCCAGAAAAAAATACCATGCATAATGCTGACGGCTCACGCCCTCAGCCCCGACAACCTGGTCAAGTCCTTGAGGGAAGGGGCCCAATCCTACGTGCCAAAGGACAAGATCACTGAAATTCCCACGTACGTAGCCGAGATCATCGAGGCCGCCGAAAAGGGCAAAGAGGGGCGCGATGTAAGGTGGTACAGCCGGCTTAAACCCTTCTTCGACCGTAAGTTCGGAAAGGGATGGCGAGAGAAGGACCCCGACTTCTGGAAGGATTTCGATCGCAAGTATGTCAGCAAGAAGGAAGAACTGGAAGAGATCATGTAGGCCCGCCGCAATTCCCCGTTTTCAAGGAGGAGACCGCCTATAGCGGCACTTCCACGATAAAGGTCGCACCCTTTCCCGCATCACTGATCAGAGATAAGGTCCCCTTCATGTCTTCCACAAGCACGGAGACGCCCGCCAGGCCCAATCCGTGTCCCCGCACGCAGTGTTGTTCCTTCATGTCCATCTGGAAATAGCACTCGAAGATCTGTTTGTGAAAACTCTCCGGAATCCCCTGGCCGTCGTCTTTAACGGTTATGGAGAGCTCTTCCCCGGTACGTTCTACCCTGACTTCGACACACTCGTTGCAATACTTCAAGGCGTTGTTCAGCAGGTTGCGCAGGATCTGCTTCATCTTGCTCTCGTCGAGGCTGACTTCCTGATTCCAGAGAGCCTCTTCAATGCACAAAACAATTCCCTGGCCTTTCAGGATCTGCTTAAGGCCGGCCAGTGTTTCGGAGTCGCGTATGTCTTCAGCCGTTCTCTGGTCAGTCAAGTCGAATATTTCAATCAGGGCCTGCTCGATGAACTCCGATATGCGAAACCGGTCCTTGAGGATTATGCCCTGTCTCGCCCGCCCGATCTCCATGGCGTCGTTGACCAGGGACTTGGTGACCTTCGTGTTTCGAAGGGCCCGGTGAAGGACTTTTTTCTGCTTGTCCGTTAGGGAACCGTATTTTTCCTCCCGCTCCAAGAGCGACAGGATTCCAGCCTCGATCACGGCCAGAGGTACCTTCAGATCATGAATGAAGAGGTCGAATTTGATTCTCTCTTTTCCCATGCCTTGTCCATGCAGTTGAGTTGATACATCGTTTATAGAAACCGCGTCGAGGCTCGGTGCCTCGGGCTCCGCGGTCTTCCATGCAAATATCCTGGTGAAAAAACCTCCCGGCCACATGATCATCCGCTTCCACGCCTATTACCCCGGACCCTTTCGGCCGCCGGCCTGAAAGGCTCCCAATACTGATATCAGCAGAAGCAATTTCCTCCATACATCGACCGGAGCGGCTTGCCGCACGACTCGGTCTATCTAGTTTCCATCCAGAAATGGTCTTTTTTGCCAATCTCGGCGTCAATCTGCGAGGTTGCTTGTGCGGCGTACTTCAGTACGCCTCCGCGCAACCT
>JAWLEX010000151.1:0-6863 GCA_041685835.1 Desulfatiglandales bacterium | reverse complement strand
GCCTCCGCGCAACCTCTTGATTTCCTTGAGCTTGACAAAAAATCCTCATTTCTGAATTGGAAACTTGCCAGTGCCCAAAAAGCGTTTCTGGATGGGCACAAGCTAAATTATTCCGTTGGCCTCGAGCCAGTCCCTGGCGGCCCTCTCATCGTCTTCGTCTTCCAGGTCCACCTTTCCGTTGAGCTTTTGCATCTCCTCAGTGGTCAGCTTTTCCACCAGGGGGTTAAAGATTTCTTTCAATTCAGGATACTTTTTCAAGGCATCCTCTCGGACCACGGGTGCAGGGTTGTACGTGGGAAAATAGTTTTTGTCATCTTCGAGAATGACAAAACCAAAAGCGGCAATGCGGCCGTCAGTGGCAAAGCCCATGGACACATCCACGTTCTTGTCCCGCAAGGCCTGGTACACAAGCCCGGAATCCATCTTGCGCACCTTGCCGTAAGGCACCTGGAAATCATAGAGCTTCATCAAGGGCTTGAACCCGTCCGGCCTTTCCCAGAATTCGGCGTTGACGCCAATGGTCAGCTCGTCCGTATGTTCGTTCATATACCCGGCCAGGTCACTGATGGATGAAATACCCAGTTCCTTGGCCTGGTCTCCACGCATGAGCAGGGTGTAGGTATTATTGAACTGCAAAGGCTCCAGCCAGGCCAACCCGTTTTCGGCATCAGCTTTTTTTACCCATTCATAGACCTTTTCCGCATCACCCATTATCTTCGCGTCATCCTGTTTAAAAAACACGGTGTATGCGGTGCCGGTGTACTCGAAATACATGTCGATCTGGCCGTGCTCCAAAGACTGGCGGCAGACCGAAGAGCCCACTCCGGTATTCATATCTACGTCAAATCCGTTTTCCTCCAGCAGGATTTTGGCGAAATTGGCCAGAATGTACTGCTCGGTAAAATTCTTGCCGCCCACTGAGATTTTCTTTTCCGCTTCTGCCTGAGCAGGCGCCAGCAGGCACAGGCCCAAAAGAATCGTTACGCCTCCGAACATGATTTTGTTTATGGACATGATAAAACCTCCTTTCAAGTTGGTTGATATGAATTGAAAATTTGCAGTGCCTGAAATCTCTTCATTTAAGCTTGCTCCAGGCGCAGTCCTTTGGAGATGAGCACCAGACTCAAGAATTCGCACAAGTAGTCGGCAAGCAGGGCCAACAGAATGGTAGGTATGGCCCCGGCCAGGAGCTTGTCCGTGCGCATCAGGTCGATGCCCATGAAGATCTGTTCACCCAGGCCTCCGGCGCCGATCAAGAAGGCCAGGGCTGCGGTGCCTATGCAAATCACCAGGGAGACTCGAAAACCGGTCAAGATGACCTTCATGGCGTTGGGTATTTCCACGTGCCACAGGATCTGGCGGTTGTTCATGCCCATGCCTTTGGCTGCATCCAAAAGCCAATTGGGCACGGCGTTGATCCCGGCCAGCGTGTTTCTGGCTATGGGCAGGACGGAATAGATAAACAGGGCAAAAACAGCAGGCCTGAACCCAATACCCATAAAGCTCATGATAATGGCCAGCACAGCCAGGGAGGGAATGGTCTGGCCCAGGCCTACGATGTACATGACAATGCCTGCGTATCTCTTCATGCCCGCCCGGGTGAAGACAATTCCCACACCCAATCCCAGGGTCGTGGCCAAGAGCATGGCTACAGCCACCATCACCACGTGCTGGCGTGCCAAGGTCAAAACATAGGCGGACTCATACGGGTCGGCCAGGTATTCCAGCATGCCGGCTCGTTCCAGCAACACACCCAGGAAGAGCAGCAGCAATACCAGGAGTAAACGGTAAATTCGCGTCAGCATGCTAGCCATGCCTCATCCTCCTGCCCACTTTAGTCCCTTTTGGAGTAACCAGGTATTCCAGCCCGGTCATGAAGCCGTCCACAAATATGGCCAGTATGGACACCAGGAGAGCGCCGGTTATGATCATCGGTTCGTATGACCGGCCGATTCCCTGCTGAATGAGCACGCCCAGGCCTCCGGCACCGATATATGCGGCAATGGCTGCAATGCCGATACTCATGACCGCAGCTGTGCGCAGACCGGCAATGATTACCGGCACAGCCAGCGGGATCTCGACCTCCCGGAGCCTTTGCCAGCTGGTCATACCCAGGCCTCGTCCTGCATCCACCAGCTCCGGCGGCACGTTCTTGATGGCCACATAGGTGTTGCGGATGATGGGCAGTTGGCTATACAGGACGAGCGCGGTTATGGCCGGAACCTTGCCGAGGCCGTGCCCAAAAGTGGCAAAGATGGGTATCATGATCCCGAACAGGGCAATGGAAGGCGTTGTCATAAAGATATTGGCCGTATTGAGCACTTTATCGGCCAGGCTTTTGTTCCGGGTGATGGCTATCCCAATGGGTACACCTATAAGGATGGCCAGGCCGCAGGCTATACCCACAATGAGAATGTGCTCCAGGGTCAACTCAATGCACTTGGATGCATTGTCGGTAATATACTCCCATACTTGCATGGCGGCACCGCCTCAGTTGGATTTGGTCCCAGAGGTTTTTCGTGAACATTGATGGAGTCGCAAAAACCCTAAATCAAGTTATCCACCCCTTTAATTCCAATAGGTTATAGCCTTGCCAGCGCCGGTCGAGCGGGTTGACGATCACTTTTCCTCGGCCTCTCCGGAGTATATCTCCAAAATCCGTTTCTGGATGTGGTCATAGGTAACGGTCCCGGCAAAGTTTCCATCCTCATCCATAACCACCAGAACCCGCATGTCGTGCATGAGCATAAAGGACATAACATCTTTCAGTGCCATGTCATCATACACCTGCACCGGATAGGGGACCGCCAGTTCCTGCACCCGGGTGTTTTCATGCTTGAGCTGCCTGCGGTGCACGTAGCCCAGGACCTTTTTCCCTTTGAGCACAACGAGGTGTCTGAAGCCGTGTTCCTCTAAAAACTGCAGGGCCTCAATTGCCAAGGTGCCCCCTTGCACCACATTGGCCGGTTGCTTGTCCATGACCTCGAACACATGGAGCAGGCCCAGGACCTTGAGTGCCCGGTCCGCTCCCACAAAGTCAGCTATATACTGATTTTTGGGCTGGCCCAGGATGGTCTCGGGCTTATCGTACTGCACCAATTCGCTGTCTTGAAATATGGCGATTTTGTCCCCCATCTTGATGGCCTCGTGAATATCATGGGTGACAAAGGCGATCGTCTTTTTCAATTTGCGCTGTACGCGCAAAAACTCGTTCTGGATCTCTTCCCGGTTGATGGGATCGATGGCCCCAAAGGGCTCGTCCATGAGCAAGATGTCCGGGTTGGCGGCTAAGCACCTGGCCACCCCTATTCGCTGCTGCTGGCCTCCGGAGAGTTCGGCCGGATATCTATCCTTGAACTTTGCCGGTTCCAACTGGAGCATGGTAAGAAGTTCGTCCACCCTGGCCTCGATCTCTTTCTTGTCCCAGCCCAGAAGCTTGGGCACAGTGGCGATATTGTCCGAAATGGTCTTGTTCGGGAAAAGGCCTATTTGTTGAATGGCATACCCTGTGGACCGCCGGAGTTTGACCTGGTCCATGGTCATGATATCCTGATCATTGACGATGATTTTTCCTCTGGTCAAGGTCAAAAGCCTGTTGGTCAATCTAAGCAGCGTGGTTTTCCCACACCCGGACGGCCCTAAGAAAATAACCAGGTTCCCCTGTTCGATTTCAAAAGACACATCCTTCAAGGCGGTTACAGAGTCAGGGCCTTCCCCGAATATCTTGGTCACATTCTCATAGGTAATCATAAATCGTAGACCTCCGTCATCCGTCCCTGCTTCCGGGCCGCCCCATTTCAAATCTTAAAACGGGCGAAGGAATTTGGCTATAATCAAGGATATATAGTACCTCGAAACATACATAATATCAACTTAAAAATGCTTCCTTTTCGGCAAGATCTCATGGGCCGGCCAGCGAGGTTTTTCCTTCAATCCCGATCAGACGCCGGCCAGTGCGTATTCCGCATGGTTTGGATCACCCCGGAATCAAGTATGATTGATGATAGGAGAGTTCTTTTCTGTTAATGGAGAATAGTTGATGAACTCTTGTCTGTCAAGACGTCATGATACTTTATTTTCGTCGATTTTTCTTTATGGTATCAGTCAAGAAATTCGATCTATACAGCCTTGAAATTACATGGGGCATCAAAACCCGGACAGTCTAGCAGTAGGGTCCCTAAGATGACTTGCCGTCCACCGTGGGCACTGGAGCATCGAAAACAGCAGTAATTGCGTAATCGATTTGTGGGATAATCAAGAGTGCGGATCGGCCCTGTCTCCGGAGCGCCACCGGATTGAAACACGTATGGGTTTGTGTCATAATCCGGAGTCATTCGCTTATAGTGCTGATAAGGACAAAGGTCTGAGCCGTCCTGCACGAGCAGACACAGGAGCAAAATATTGAGAGCGGTGATTCAGAGGGTCAAGCGGGCCCGGGTCGAGGTGAACGGACGGGTAAGCGGGGACATCGGGCCGGGACTGCTGGTTTTCCTGGGAGTCGAGAGGCGGGATACGGAAAAGGACTGTGACTATGTGGCCAACAAGACGGCCCATCTCCGGGTATTTCCGGATGAAGAGGGCATGATGAACCGCTCTGTGGTGGAGGCGGGGGGGTCTGTCCTGGTTGTCTCCCAGTTTACCTTGTGGGGTGACTGCCGCAAGGGCAGAAGGCCTTCATTCATCCGGGCCGCATCGCCTGACGAGGCTCGCGGGCTTTATGAGCGAGTGGTCGACCTTGTCAGGGGGAAAGGCCTCAGGGTGGAAACCGGCGAGTTTCAGGAGATGATGGACGTGCATATTGTCAACGACGGCCCCATCACCCTTCTGATTGACAGCGGGAAGGAGTTCTAGGACATGGGACGGTTATACGGCCCTCAGCCCGAGGAAAACAGAGATCGATCCGGACATGGAACTGAGGCTCCGGATAGGGAGTGGCCTGAGCTTTCGAATTCACCCATCGAACCCGACTCGGGCGCTTCGAACCGGAAGCCGGTCCTGAGGTGGATTCTCTTTATCGCCTTCGTCTTTCTAATGGTACTCACCGCTTACCACGAACCGATCCTTGAGAGGTTGGGCGGATACCTGGTAGTGTCCCATGAACTCGAAGATTCGGACCTCATAGTATGTCTTTCCGGGCGCGTGATTGAGCGAGGCCTTGCTGCGGCCGACGTTTACCGGGAAGGATTCGCCCCCAATGTCTTCATTGCGCCGGAGGTCCCTCCGGACGGATACGAGGCCCTCGCCCGCCATGGGATCGAGGTACCGGTGAGTATTGACATTATCAGGCGGATCCTGATGAAAATGGAGGTCCCCGAAAGCGCCGTCATAGAGGGAGGGATCCCGGCCGGGAGCACCATGGCGGAGGCGATGATGATTAAGGCCTTAGCAAGGGAAAAGGGATACACGTCCTTTATCGTGGTTACGTCCCCTCCCCACGCCCGCCGGGCATGGTGGGCCTTCCGCAACGTGCTGGACGAAGAGGATGTTGTGGTGCGCATGCACCCAACTTCCTACTCAGGCTTCAGGGCCGAGGACTGGTGGAAGAAGAGGCGTTATGTAAGGGAAGTGATCCTGGAGTACCAGAAGCTGGCCTATTACGCACTCAAGTATTACCTCTGACCTATGTAGTGCCCATCCGGAAACGCTTTTTGGGCACTGGCAAGTTTCCAATTCAGAAATGAGGATTTTTTGTCAAGATCAAGGAGATCAAGAGGTTGCGCGGAGGCGTACTGAAGTACGCCGCACAAGCAACCTCGCAGATTGACGCCGAGATTGGCAAAAAAGACCATTTCTGGATGGAAACTATCTACTTCGTGGTCATGGTGAAGACCCCGTCCCAGTCCGGGCCGGGCGGGTCCTTCTTGAGCTCATTGCAGCGTTCGATATAGAGCCGGGCGGCGTAGAGGGTCTGGTCCATGGCATTGACCCCCTCGAAGACCTCGATGGCCCGGTCCCAATTCCGGCCTTTATAAAGCTGGAGGCCCTGGTGAAAGCGGGCGATGGCCTCCATGTCGCGCGCGGGCAGTTCCTTTCGGCTTATCAGCTCAAAGATGCCTACCGGCTGCTTCTTTCCCTTTACGCGCACGCTGTCGAGTTCCATGCACACGAAATCGTCCTTCACCCGCTCGTATGTGGAACCGCTGATCAGTATGTGTGTCTTGTAAGACTTGTTGGCTCCCTCCAGCCTCGATCCCAGGTTCACGGCGTCTCCCATTACGGTATAGTCGAAGCGCTGATCCGACCCCATGTTCCCCACCATCATGGGGCCGGTATTGATCCCGATGCCGATGTCCAGCGGCATTTTCCCTTCGCGGATCCATTTCTCGTTGAGCGCCTTGAGGCCGTCCATCATGTCGAGGGCTGAGGCGCACGCGCGCCCGGGGTGATCCGGTTGATCCATTGGGGCGCCGTAGATAGCCATGAGGGCGTCGCCTATGTACTTGTCAAGGGTTCCTTCGTACTTGAAAACAATGTCCGTCATCACGGTCAGGTACTCGTTGAGCAGGTGTACGAGGTCCTCCGGGGTCATGCCTTCCGATATGGAAGTAAAGCTCCGGATGTCCGAGAACAGGACGGACAGGTCTTTCTTCTCCCCGCCAAGCTTCAGCTTGTCAGGCTCCTTGAGCATTTGGTTGACCACCGAGTTGGACACGTAATAGCTGAAAGCGCTTCGGATCTTCTTTCGCTCCCGTTCTTCGGTCAGGTAGTAATAAACCGTAAGGGAAGTGTATGCCAGTATCACTGAAATAAGAGGATAGACCAGATTTACCCACAGGCCGGTTTGAACAAAGAGCCACCGGTTGACCAAGAAGTAGAATATCAGGAGAGCAACAGCCGCCATGATCGCCTTGACTGCGCTGAGC
>JAWLEX010000150.1:0-7012 GCA_041685835.1 Desulfatiglandales bacterium | reverse complement strand
TGAGATAATGGGAAATCAGGACAAACCGGGAGCCTATATATCAATTAACGTGCCATTAATTGCAGGATGAGAACATGATTAGCCTCTAAAGGCTGAATACAGGGTTTAACTTATGGTAAAACAAAGATATTCCGGATTTAACTCGGAAGTCTTAGAGGGTACCATATGGAGCCTGTAAACAGCCTGAAACAGCTGAAATGAACAGAAAATTGTGTTTTTGAGCACAATAACATGTGCAAATATCCAAATGTTATATGTAAATCAGTAGGTTACAAGAATGAGGCCAAGGTGGCGTCAATTGGTGGCCTTGCCGGCTAAGCGCAGGAAAAAGCATTTAATAATCAGCTGGTTAGATAACTAACCAGGCGGCGGATGACCCGGAGGGGGCGACAGCCAGGGGCAGAGCCGGAATCGGAGAAAATAGACTTAACTAGCTTAAATAACAGTTAAACATGTATTTCAACAGCTATGCATACGTATTTGTGCAGGGTCTCCGGAGGCTGGATGCGGGAGTCGGGCTTTTCGGGCTGAAATGGCAGGTTCCCGGGGAATCCCGGCAAAGAATGACTATCAAGAATAGACTTTCTTTCGCCCGGTTTGATACATTTGCGTGTGTAACGAGGAAAATGGATTCAAAGGGCTTCAGGTGTTTGGGGGAGGCAGGGGAGAAGCTTTACAGGGTCTGGCTGAAGCTGGATGAGGGCGGCCTCGATGACCTTTTTTGATGCGGGAGGATGAGTCATGGCCCGTGGAGACACGCTGGGAAGGCAGTGGAGGATAATTCAGCTCCTGATCTCGGCGCGAAGGGGGTGGTCGGCTGCGGACCTGGCCTCGGAGCTGGACTGCAACGCGCGCACCGTCTACCGTGATCTGGAGGCGCTTCAGGTGGCCGGGTTTCCCCTGTACACGGAAAGGGTTGAGGGCAAGAATCTGTGGTCGGTGCTGGACACGGTAAAGCACCAGGTGCCGGTCCCTTTCAGCCTGACCGAACTCATGGCCCTCTACTTCGGGAGGGACATGTTGCGGGTGTTCCAGGGCACGGCCTTTCACGACTCCCTGGAATCTCTCTTTCAGAAGGTGCGCACAACGCTCCCGCCCGAGTCGGTCAAGTATCTCAACAGCGTGGAGCAGACCCTGCACGTGGGCATCAAGCCCTACAAGGACTATGCGCGCTTCAAGGAGATGATCCAGCGGGTGGAGGAGGCGGCAAGGGAGCACAGGACCCTGGAGATCGTCTACTACACCATGAGCCGGAAGAGCGAGGGCCGGCGGCGGGTGGACCCCTTTCGGATCTGGTTCTACAACGGCACGTTCTATCTTATCGGGCACTGCCACAAGCGGGGAGAGGTGCGGATATTCGCGCTGGACCGCATACGCATGCTGTCCGTGACCAAGGCCACCTTTGAGATCCCCGAGGACTTTGACCTGGAGGCCTTTCTGCGGCCTAGCCTTGGGGTGTTCCAGGGGGAGCCTGTGAGGGTGATTGTGAGGTTTGCACCCCGGGTGGCCGGGTACATCTGGGAGAAGGTGTGGCACGAGAGCCAGGAGATCACCCTGGAGGACGACGGTTCGGTATTGTTCGAGGCCGAGGTGGCGGGCCTGGACGAGATCCGGTTCTGGGTGCTGGGTTGGGGTTCCGCAGCCGAGGTGCTGGAGCCCGAGGCATTGAGAGAGGCGGTGCGTGCCGAGGCCCGGGCACTGGCGGAACGATACGAGGGTGTCAGAGAAGAAAAATCGAGGGACGCTGGTAAATAAGTAAATAACTCATTAAATCGGGGGACACCATACCTATTTCGATCCTTTCATCCGCTTGTTCGACCATCCTTTTCTATTAAACTTGTATCTTCAATAAACTGAGCAGACTTACAACTCGTTTGCCGAAACTTGCTGCCATTGGCTGTGTTGGAACAGGAATGCAGGTTTTCTTGATTGAAAAAAAAAGGTATGGTGTCCCCCGATTCAAAGGCGGAAAAAAATGAAGACATACCTGGAATGCATTCCCTGCTTCTTCAAGCAGGCCCTTTTCGCGGCGAGAACCGCCACCCGGGATGAAGCAACGATCAAGCGTGTGCTGGACGGGGTTGCCCGGCTAATCCCCGGGATTCCCATGGATCAACCCCCTCCTGAGACGGCCCGGGGAGTCTACGCCGAAATTCGAAAGGCGACGGGCGAATCCGATCCCTTCAAGGCCTACAAGGAGAAAAGCATTCAGAGGACCCTTGCGCTTTTTGGCAAAATGAAATCCGAGGTTGAACGCGCGGAGGATCCGCTGCGGGCCGCGGTTCGAATCGCCATTGCAGGCAATGTCATAGACCTGGGCGCGAACCCGGATTTCGACCTGGAAGCGGAACTAAAAGAGGTGCAGCGAAAAGACCTGGGCATCGACGACTATGCCTCGTTTCAGCAGGCCTTGGAAGAGTCCCGGGGCATCCTTTACCTGGGGGACAATGCCGGGGAAACCGTCTTTGACCGTCTCCTGATCGAGGTCATGGGCAGGGAGACGGTGTATGCAGTGCGCGACACCGCCATCATAAACGATGCCACGGTGGAAGACGCTGAAAAGAGCGGGTTGGGCGAGGTGGCGCGAATCATCTCCTCGGGGTGCGACGCGCCGGGGACCATTCTCAGCAGGTGCTCGCCCGAATTTCTGGAGGTCTTCGAGGCGGCGGACCTGATCGTGAGCAAGGGGCAGGGAAACTTTGAGACGCTGTCGGATGTGGACGCGCCCATATTCTATCTCCTGAAGACCAAGTGTTCAGTGATCGCCCGGCACCTGGGCACGAAAAACGGCGACATGGTTCTGAAAGACGCGCGAAAGGGCATGTAACGCCAAGCGTCAGCTCTTTTGGTGTGGCACCCCTGGAATCAAATGCACTATGAAGGTCCCATATACCGGCCGCCCAGTGAAGCGGACAGCCTGCTTGTTCAGGCGACCGTGGGCTGTCCCCACAACAAGTGCGCCTTCTGCATGGTCTACAAAAAGGGACCGGCGTTCAGAGTGCGACCGGTGGAAGACATCAAGCAGGACCTTGACGAGGCGCGGGGACATTACGGCCCGGGGATCCGGACGGTCTTTTTCCCCGCAGGAAACACCATTGCCATGCCTGCCGACGACCTGGCCGCCGTATGCGACCATGCACACGCCCTCTTCCCCGGGCTCGAGCGAATCACCGTTTATGGGTCATCACAATACATCCACAAGAAGGGGTTGGCTGATCTCATCAGGCTGAGACAGGCCGGCCTGACCCGCATCCATGTGGGGCTCGAGAGCGGGGACGACAAGGTCCTTCAGAGGATAAAAAAGGGGACCCATGCAATGGAGCAGATAGAGGCCGGTCAATGGGTCAGGGAGGCGGGAATCGAGCTGAGCGAGTATGCCATGATCGGCATCGGCGGAAAGGAGCGGACAAAAGACCACGCAATGAATACGGCAAAGGCCCTGAACGCCGTCAATCCGGATTTCATTCGGTTGCGCACCTTTCTCCCGAAAGTCGACACGCTCCTTCTTCACCAGATCCGGAAAGGCCGGTTCCAGGTGCTATCCCCTCACGAGGCCCTCCGGGAAACGTGGCAGATCATACGCAACCTCGAAGTGACCTCGCAGATCACCAGCGACCATTACACAAACTACGTGGACGTCCATGGCGTCATGCCCGGGGACCGGGACAGGATGCTTGCAACCATTGAAGAAGCGCTTCAAAGGGAGGAGAAGACATTCAGGCCGGTATATGTGGGGACCCAGTAATATAGAAAAGGGGGACGCTTTTTATACCGCTTTTTAAGCCTGCTTTTTCACGCTCTTCCTCTTTTTTGCTGGTTTCGGGGCCTGCTTTTCTTCTTCCACGCGCTCCTCCCGGCAGATGTTCAACCAGATCCGCCCCTGGATTTCCCGACTGGCGGGAAGCCGCTCCCTGGTTTTCACGTATTCGAGCACCATCTGATCCCCACTCAACTCGATCACATCGTACTCGCCGTTCCTGTTCCGATAGCGCTCTCCCACTTCAAACATGACATCCATTCAATTCTCCTCTGCCCGATTTCACGGCCCTTGTGGCCGTTTTGGTTCAGCAGCCATCCGCGGCTTGCGGATCCCTGTTTTTGGAAGTATTCCACCGTCTCGTGCGGTTCGTCTTCTCTGACCCGCCTTATTCGATCATCATGCTCCTGCAAAAAGCAGCTTCCCGGCGGTCCGCGTGGAAACCTCAGTATAACACATTAAATTATTCTATGTTTTTTACGCCATTAAATAATCCAACAACTGTTGATAACAGGCAGGTCGGTGAAGAGATATTGAATTATTTGAGGACGTCCCCTATTCTTTATTGCGGAAGCAGGAAAGAGGGGCGGACCATGGCCGGGAAAGAAAAAGACCCTTTGAAGGCGGATCAGGACGGGGCTTTGAGGGAGTGCCTTGCCGGAGAAGAGCGCATTGTGGAGCGCGTTGATGAACAGGGCGTTCGGTGGAGAAAGGTCTATTTCGGCGGGGGCGCGCACTTTCGCAACTGGCTGGAGCAGTTCAAGGAGCTGGGGGAAGTGCGGGTCGAAGAGGTCGACTCAAAGGGCTTCAGGTGTTTTGAGGAGGCCGGGGAGAAGCTTTACAGGGTCTGGTTGAAGATGGATGGGGGCGGCCTTGATGACCTTTACTGATGCGGGAGGGTAAAAATCGAGGGACGCTCAGCATCCCTCTTCCTGGTCGACCCTGAAACGAAGGAAGGCCACCGCAGCAGATCCGGTCATTATGCAAATACCCAGCAAGGCGATGCCCAGGGAAAACGAGTGAATCTCCGCTGCATAACCCAGAAGCCAGGGTACCACGCCCACGCCCATCATGAATGCGGCGGGAACCGTAAGGGAAGTGGCCACGGTCCGCATGTGGGGCGGCACAATTCTGGATAACGCGGAAAACGCTGGAGGGAAAAAACAGGTCAGGATCGCCGGCTGGACAAAGAGCGCCGCTATCAACCACGGCCCCTTCACCAGGCCAAGAACCAGGGTGGCAGCACCCCCCGCGGCCAGGACATAACCAATGGCCCGCTTTTCACCGATCCGGTCCATAATCAGACCGCTTGCAAACGGCATCACAAGCCCGGAAACCCGCGAAAGCCCCAGGAGCGTGTTCGCCATGACCGAGGTCATCCCGGCCTCCTTGATCAGGAAGAGCGGCAGCATGGCGTAGACGCCTATGCCGCCGCCGATACCCAGACAGAAAAGCAATATCATGGCCCAGTAGGACCGATTCCGGAGGAGTTCCCCTACGATTTCCGGCCGAGGGCTCGAACCGTAGAATTCGCCTCCTTTTCCCAGCCTTGCGAACAGAATAGCTGAAACCAGTGATACCACACCGAGGGTCGTTGGAAGCACCGACCAGTCATACTTTCGCATGAACAGCTCGGCCAGCATGGGGGCCATCACGAAACTGAGATTCGGGGCGGTCTGATGGATGCCGAGCGCCTTGCCCCAATCCGACCTCTGCACAGAGGCGGTAATGGTTGCGATGGCGGAAGGCACATGGATTCCGGCGGCGATTCCAACCAGGAACATCAGCAGGCGAATGCCTGCAAGAGATCGGGCCACCAACACGAACGGCAGTAGTGCCGCGCCAACCGCCGCAGCAGACACAATAAGGGCCCCCCGGTGTTGAAGGCGGGAATTTATGAAGCCCGCACCCATCTGCCCGCAAAAGAACCCCGCCGCCACCATGAAGAAAAGCCCCCCGGCCTCTGCGTGGCTCAGCCCCAGGCTTTCTTCTATGGAGGGCAACAAAGGGCTGAAAACCACCCGCGCAATGAATCCCAGGAAGAACAGCCAGGCCACGAAAAGGACCATGCCGATCCGATCCATCAACGCCAGCGGAGGCGGGCAGGTGTTATTCACAGAAGACACTCCTTCAAGAATGGGAATGCTGGGAGGCGCTCATCTCGAGACCTTTCGCCAATGATATGATGATCATTCCAGGTGCGTCAAGACTGGCTTTTCCAGGCACGAGACATTCTATGGCAAACGCTGTCAGGCTGAGTTTTTTACTTATTTACCAGCGTCCCCGTTTTCGCTGTTATTCTCTTCCTGCACCATCTTGTCTTTCGAAATTTTTTGCAGTCTTCTGTGATGAAAAGGAATTCCCACAATGACAGCAAATAAAAATGACATCATTGTTGTTTTCATTAAAACTTCTGAAAGGAAAGGATCAAAACCTCCAATTATAAAAAACCCTATTAATTGATAGGTTATAGAGCATATAAAGCTTGAAACTAAACAAGCTATTAAAAAATTTCCTATATTCTTGTGAGATATTGTTGCTATTACTAAATTCAATATGCAAAATATGGTAATTGGAATCATAGTAATTACCCATATAGTTTAATTAGTTGTTTTTCTAGTTTATTACTCATAGCATTGATTGCATGGAGGCTTCTTTCTAGCCTGATAAAAAGCCCAAAATGCAGGATCGTATGAAACCACTGCATTCCAATACTTAGCAGCATAGTGCAAACAACTATTATCACCTAAATGCTTAAGTCGGCAGTACCTCTCCATACATTCATAAAACTCTTCATCACAGGTTCCTTTTCCTTTAAAACATTGATTGTATTTTCCCACATAACAATCGTCGTGATCTTGACAGCACTTTGCGAAATCATATCCATCTGGCTTATCTGTTATTGCCCAATCATTCCACCAAGAACCACAAGCTAAGCCTCTACTATCAAATAAGACTATTGGATTATTATCAGCGTAGGAGTAGAAATTTATACCCCCATCAAGCCCAATAGGGTCTGGCAATAAATATCGACCAATGTTCGGATCGTAATACCGCCAGTAGTTGTAATGAAGCTCGGCATCAACATCGTAATACTGACCCGGAAACCGCAAATTATTGACAACCGTTTCAATCTCAACCTGCGCCCTGCCGAATGCCTCGTACTTCGCCGACCAGACCACCTCCCCGCTTGCAGACGTCATCTTCTGTGGCGTGCCGAGATGGTCGTTGTGGTAGAAGTAGTATTGACCATCC
>JAWLEX010000028.1:0-29770 GCA_041685835.1 Desulfatiglandales bacterium | reverse complement strand
CTCCAATCCATAGACCCCGGAGTCTTCCTTCACACAGAGGTAGACATCAAGCTTTTCGTGTCAAGTATCATTTTATTCTCTTTCGATCCCGATCCCGATCCCGATTTCGATTATGCTAACATCAACACTTCATTGTTTTTTCTGACAGCTTTTCAGGAGTAAGACACTAAACTTTAAATAACGCGGCCGGGTCCCATCTTACAGAGTAACACCCTGCGACGCGCGGGGCGGCACAGGTCGCATTTGGATCGCGAAACACCCGCTGATGCGGGCTATCTCCGGATGGCTACCCGAGCTTGGAAAGAAGCTCGTTCGACACCTCCTTGACGCCCGGACGCCCGTCCAGATCTATGATGGCCGGCTGACCGCCGTTTTTCTCGGAGATTGCCTTGAAATAGTTTACAGCGGCCATGGTCCCGGTTTCCGTATCGTAGTAAATGTTGTGCCGCTTGTCGATGGCCGCCTCATCCTGGTCGTCCGACCGGGTCTTCAGGTCCCCGCCGCACACCCGGCACTTGTCGCCGTTCGGCTTGATGGCGTCGATGTTTACATTGTTGGGGTGGTTGTTGTCGTTGACGCAGAGCCGCCGTCCCATGATCCGGCCCTTGGCGATTTCACGGGGAAGGACCATCTCGATGACAACATCCAGCTTCATATTCTCTTTTGTCAGGGCCTTGTCCAGCTCCTCGGCCTGTGTCAGGTTCCGGGGAAAGCCGTCAAGAAGCCACCCGCCGGCGCAGTCGTCCTGCTTGAGCCGGTCGAGAATCATGGGAATCGTGATGCTGTCCGGCACCAGTTCACCCCGGTCGATATATTCCTTGGCTTCCTTGCCGAGCTCCGTGCCCTTGGAGATATTCTCCCTGAAGATGACTCCTGTCTCTATGTGCGGGATGTTGAATTTCTCCTTTACAATTGCGCCCTGGGTTCCCTTTCCGCTGCCGTTCGGTCCAAAAAAAAGAATGTTCATGTCCCTCTCCTTGTCCATGTGTTGAGAGCCTGATGATTACCCCTTTAAGATTGAAGCATACCGGTTCCACGGGACACCCGCGGAAGCTGACGGGCCGGGGCAACGCCGCCGGTGCGAGCGGTCCCGGACGGGGAATCTGTCCAATAAACCGCAGATTTTATATGGGAAAATCCAGGCCCTGTCAAGCCATCACCGATCTGAACCGGTGAAGGCCCCCATGATTTCGTAACCCGGTTCGAACAGGAGACCGCTCCTTAAGGCTTCCGTTTCGGTGAACGGCCGGGATGGACGCCGAAGGGCCAGTTCACGCTTGCGGGCCCATGCAAAGGGAGGCGGTTCAGGGGTGTGAGTCCTCCGGACGATGGGCGTAAAGTGGTCGCTGACAACCAGGACCCGGTAGTCCGAGCCCGTTTCCTCGAGCCCCCGAAGAACCGGGGCCACAATTCGGGCGTCGAAATACTCGATTGCGCGTATCTTCGTGCCGGCGTTCCCGCTGTGGCCCGCCTCGTCCGGGGCCTCCACGTGCAGGAAGATCAGGTCCTCCTTGTCCAGCCCGCGCAGGGCCTCATGGACCTTGCCCTCGTAGTTGGTGTCCAGGAGCCCGGTCGCCCCCTGGACCGGTATGGGCCTTAGCCCTGCGTAGATGCCGAGGCCCCTGATAAGGTCCACGGCCGAGATCACACCCCCGGTCAATCCGTAAAGCGATTCAAAGGAGGGCATCACCGGGGGCCTGCCCTGCCCCCATAGCCAGATGGAGGTCGCAGGGCTCTTGCCGGCGGTCCTGCGGCCCTCGTTCACCGGATGATCCTCAAGAATCTTCCAGGACCGGCGGATCAAGGCCACCACAGGGTCTCTATGGGCCGTATCCAGGTAGGGAGCCACGTTCTGCTCCAGGATGTCATGGGGGGGGATCGTAGGAGCGTTCTCGGGCCCGTCCTTCCAGGCCATGAGGTGTCGGAACGAGACCCCGGCATGCAGTTTGATGAAGTCGTCTTGCAGTTCGCCCCGCAGGGCCTCCACAAGGACCCGGGACTCCTCGGTGGAGATGTCTCCGGCACTGTGGGTGGTGATGACCGCCTCCTCTTCGGACCGCCGCTCCAGGGTCACCAGGTTCATGCGAAACGCCACGTCGTCAATGTCCAGTTCGACGCCCATGCCGGCCGCCTCGAGGGGTGAACGCCCCGTGTGAAAACGTGCCGGATCGTACCCCATCAGAGACAGGTTGGCTATGTCGCTGCCTGGTTCCATGCCCTCGGGAATGGTCCTGACCCGGCCGATACCGCAGGCCGCCACCCGGTCCATGCCGGGTGTCTCGGCCGCCTCGAGGCACGTCCTGCCGCCCAGTTCTTCCAACGGGTAGTCGGCCATGCCGTCTCCGACCAGTATCACATACTTTGTCCGGTTTTCTTTTTTCATGCCTGTCTTGTCCGGCTCATGAACCCTGCACCCGGAGCATCATGGTGGGATGGGTGAGTATGTCCAATGAATCCAGTCGGCCCAGGGCCTGAATCACGTCCCGCTCCCGGGCCTCGTGGGTCAACATCACCACGGGGACGGATCCGTTTACCTCACGGCCCTTCTGAATCACCGAGGACAGGCTGATGTCGTGTTCACCCAGGACCCCGGAGATGCGGCTCAGCACCCCCGGGCGGTCCAGCGCGGAGAACCGGAAGTAGTATGCACTCCTGAGCTCATCCATGGGCTGGATGTCGATCTCGCTTTCAAGCGGGCGCGCATGGGCCAGCGGCGGCATGAAATTCTTCATGCCCTGTCGTATTTCCCTGGCCAGATAAATGATATCAGAGGCCACGGCGCTTCCTGTGGGCCGCCTGCCGGCCCCGAGGCCGTAATAGAGGTTCGGCCCCACAAAGTCCCCCTCCAGGTAGATGGCGTTGAAGGGACCGTTCACATTGGCCAGCATGTGGTCCTTGGGAATCATGGTCGGGTGGACCCGGGCCTCCACTTTTCCGTTGGAATGCCTGGCAACGGCCACCAGTTTGATCCTATACCCGAATTCATCTGCAAAACGGATATCCTCGGGGGTAATCTTTTCGATGCCTTCCCTGTGAATACGATCGAGAGATGCAGGCACGCCGAAGGTGATGGAAATGAGAATGGCCAGCTTGTGGGCGGCGTCGGTGCCGTCCACGTCCAGGGTGGGAGGGTCTTCCGCATATCCAAGCTCTATGGCCTCCCGGACGGCTTCGCCATAGGGCTGGTCCATTTCGGTCATGCGGGTCAGGATGTAGTTGGAGGTCCCGTTGAGGATGCCCATAATCAGGGTTACCCGATTTGCGGAAAGCCCCCCCCTGAGGGAGCCGATGATGGGAATGCCCGCCCCCACACTGGCCTCGAAGGCCAGATCCACGCCCCGGCGTTCGGCGGCTCGGTAGATCTCCCTGCCGTGCTCGGCCAGAAGGGCCTTGTTCGCCGTAACCACGTGCTTGCCCTGCTCCATGGCCGACAGGATGAACTCGCGGGCCTTATCCACCCCGCCCATGAGTTCGGCCACAATGTGGATCTCAGGGTCCTGAATTATGTCCATGGCGTCATGGGTCAAGATGCCCGGATCGATCGGCACCCCGCGGTCCGAGGACACGTCCAGGTCGGCAATTCGTCGCACCACGATCTCCGCGCCGACCCTGTTTCGAATGATGTCCCGGTTCTTGACCAGGACCTCCACTGTCCCCGCGCCCACCGTCCCAAAGCCGATGATCCCCACGTTTACTGTTTTCATGTCTTCTCCCGCGCCGACGCACTTTCACAAAGGCCTCTAACGGTGTCGCTCCTCACAGCACCTGCCGAATCCCACGGATCGCCTGATTGATACGCTGGGGATTCTCGACAAGGGCGAACCTGACGGAATCGTCCCCGTATTCGCCGAAACCGATGCCCGGCGAGACCGCCACCTTTGCCTCCTTGATGAGCAACTTTGAGAACTCAACGGATCCCATTTTCCTGTAGGCATCGGGAATGCGGGCCCAGACGAACATGGTCCCCCTGGGAGGCTCCACGGACCAGCCTATGCGGTTGAGCCCGCTGATCAGGGCGTCCCTTCTACTGCGATAGACCTCCACAATCTCGGAAACGCAGTCCTGCGGCCCGTTCAGGGCGATGATCGCCGCAATCTGTATGGGCTGAAACATGCCGTAGTCCAGGTAGCTCTTGATCCTGCGGAGCGCTGCAACAATCTCGGGGTTTCCCACGCAGAAGCCCACACGCCACCCGGGCATGGAGTAACTCTTGGACAGGCTGAAGAACTCCACCCCGATCTCCTTGGCACCGGGCACCTGGAGAAAGCTCGGGGGCTCGTACCCGTCGAACACAAGGTCCGCATAAGCGAAATCATGTATCACCATGATGTCGCGCTCACGGCAGAAGGCCACGATCTTCTCGAAAAACCCCAGCTCCACAACGTTTGTGGTCGGGTTATGCGGGTAGGAAATGATAAGGATCTTGGGGCTCGGCCACGTCTGCTTGGTGGCGTTGAGCAGGTCCTCGAAGAAATCCCGGTCCGGCCCTATGGGGATGCTTCTAAGGTCACCGCCCGCGATGATGACCGAGTACGGGTGGATCGGATAAGTGGGGTTAGGAGCGAACACCACGTCGCCGGGGCTCACCAGTGCGAGGACCAGGTGGCTCAGGCCTTCCTTGGCCCCCATGGTGGCGATCGCCTCGGTTTCCGGGTCGATGTCCACGTCATAACGCCGCTTGTACCAGTCTGCGATGGCGTGCCTCAGCCTGGTGATCCCGGCCGAGGCGCTGTAGCGGTGGTTGTGCCCTTTCCGGGCCGCCTCCACCAGCTTGGCCACGATGTGCTTGGGAGTGGGGATGTCAGGGTTTCCCATTCCCATGTCAATTATGTCCTCGCCCCTGCGGCGAAGGTCCATCTTTAGCTCGTTGACTATGGCGAATACATATGGGGGCAGCCGGCTCATCCGGCGGAACTCGTGCATGACACACCTCCTTACGATTACGTATTCTTCTTCGCCCTCTTCGTGCACTTCGTGTCCTTCGTGGTAAAAAAAGCACCTGTTTCACCACGAAGGACACGAAGGAGGCAGTGTAAAATTCCGGGCGTGATTTGTTACAGTACTTATGGAAAAGCCTGCTTAGATTTCGATAGCCACCCCGGTTTCGATTTGGATTGCCTTTCCGGTCACGGCACCTACGTCCGATAACGGTGAAAGAGCTCCACCTCCCGCTTGAGCCAGTCAGGCCAGTACTCCTCGTCGATCGGGTAACTCGCGTCCAGGGCCTGAAACGAGCCCTCGCCGGCCACACGGGCGATCCGCTCCCGGGTGTTGTACTTGACTTCGTCCACACCCACAAGGCGGGCCACGGCCTGATTGATCTCATCGAGGTCCTTGTCGTAGGGATTATCCCCTGCGAACGCGCGCTGGACAGCCAGCTCCCGAATGCAGTTAGTCCCCCGATGCCACTCCTTGAAGGAAGGGAAAAACATGGGACCGTAGGAGATCCAGAATTCGATGTACCGGGCTCCGGCATTGTAGACGACCCAGATGGAGCCCCCTTCGCTGACGGTCCCCCGGACGATGCTGTCGTCCCCCATGGCCACTCTTCGGCCCCTCAGGAGGCTGTCGATCCCCCCGAACTTGAGGCCGACCTCCTGGGTGCGGATCTGCGGAGCTCCTTCCTGGAAGGTCCGAATAGCCTGGGGAAGCTTGATCAGCGCGGGATACAGGGGCTTCCCAAGTCCCTCCGCGACTCCCACCGTCACCCCCCATCCCGACTCGGGGTTGGGAACCACCATGTCAGCCTTCGACCCGCCGTACTGCTCCACCAATTCCAGGCCCAATTCGCGGCGAATCTGAAAGATCTCCTTTCCCCGGTACTGGGAGGCCACATTGCCGAAGTAGACCCCCTGGAACACGTCCGGCATCATGCGTTCCTCCCTCAGGCGCCGGTTCTCGATGCCCGACGAGGAGCAGATGGTCATTTCAGCCCCGTCGTACTCGTGGGGTTCCTTGCCGCTCAAGCGTCGATGGGAGCATGATTCCGAGCTTGCGACAAAGGCGCCGTTGATCTCGGTCCGGCACAAGGGTTCGAAGGCGCGGTCGTCGGTCAAGGTGACCAAAAAGGCCTCTCGTCCGTCGTGAACCAGGGCCGCCAGGGCGAAGGTCGCCCTTCCGTGGAGCCGATCCACCAGTTTCCGGCCGGCCTCGAACCTGATACCCTCCTCGGTAATGTAGCGGTGAAGAAGCGCCCCTACTACCTCGGTCTTGTTGTCCGTTGTGAAGGCATAGTCGGATATAAGGTCACGCACAAGGTCGTCCTCCCGAATAAGGTAGCCGTCCATGGTAAGGACAACCTCGTAGCAAGACGGGTTTCTAGGATGGACCTTGATTGGCTCGGCATTGATCTTTTCGGGGATTTTCCTCTTGGTGTATCCTATGTTCCCGATCGCCGCCACCGGCTCCAGGTCCTGAAACGTCCGGATCAGCTCCACATCTATGACCTCGGCGATCCTTCCCAGGGCCTTGTGCACGTAAATCCCCTTGGCGTTCGCCACGGCGATGCCCGTACTCGCTTTCCCCCGGTGCTGGCAGGCGCCCGTCGCCAGGAAGGTCTTGCTGACCAGCCCGTGGTCACCCGGCCCGTATACCCCTACAATGCCGTCCATGTGGTCACCTCATTTTCAAGGTATATCCGAGTGATACTCCTGAAGGGAACGTACCGACCCCTGGCCCCGGCGGAACCTGGCGATTCCGCGGGAGGCCGCCAGCGCGGCGGCCAGGGTGGTGATGTATGGGACACGGTAGCTGATAGCCGCCTTCCGTATGTAGGAATCGTCGTATTTGCTCAGCTTTCCGGTGGGCGTGTTGATCACGAGCTGAATCTCCCCGTTCTTGATCCCGTCAACAATGTTGGGGCGCCCCTCGTGCATCTTGGCTATCAGCTCCGCCTCTATGCCCTGCTCCGCGAGAAACCTCTGGGTCCCGTTGGTGGCCTTGACCTTGAACCCGAGATTGTGAAACTGCCTCGCCACCTCGAGAACGGCCGGGCGATCCCGTTCGGCCACTGTGATAAGGACGGTGCCCTCCAGCGGCAGCACCTGTTGGGCGGCCGCCTGGGCCTTGTAGTAGGCCAAACCGAAGGAGTCGGCCATGCCCAGGACCTCTCCGGTGGAACGCATCTCCGGGCCCAGAAGCGGGTCCACCTCGGGAAACATATTAAAGGGAAAGACCGCCTCCTTTACCCCGAAGTGGGATACATTGACCTTCTTGATATCCAGATCGGCCAGCTTCTTGCCCAGCATGAGCTGGGTGGCCAGCCGGGCCATGGGAATGCCGCACACCTTGGAGACCAGCGGCACGGTTCGGGAAGCCCGCGGATTGGCCTCCAGGATGTAGACCGTGTCCTCCGCTATGGCATACTGTATGTTCATGAGTCCCACCACATTCAGCTCAACGGCTATCCTGCGTGTGTACTCCTCGATGGTCTCCAGGTGCTTGGCCGGAATACTGATGGCCGGGATCACGCAGGCCGAATCGCCCGAGTGTACGCCCGCCAGCTCGATATGCTCCATGACCGCAGGGACAAATGCGTCGGTCCCGTCGGCAATGGCGTCCGCCTCCACCTCTATGGCGTTCTCCAGGAACTTGTCGATCAGGATGGGACGCTCCGGCGAGACACCCACAGCCGCCTCTACGTAACGGCTCAGCATCTCCTCGTCATGAATCACTTCCATGCCCCGGCCGCCCAGGACATAGGAAGGCCTCACCATCAGGGGATAGCCTATGCGCTCCGCGGCCCGCAGGGCCTCTTCAAGGGTGCTCGCCATGTCGGAATCGGGTTCCGGGATGCCGAGCTTTTGCATCTTATGCCGGAACCGGTCACGGTCCTCGGCCAGGTCGATGGTGTCCGGGGAAGTCCCGATTATCCGCACGCCCGCGGCCGCGAGTTCGCCGGCGAGGTTCAACGGCGTCTGTCCGCCGAACTGCACGATCACACCCTCCGGCTTCTCCTTTTCATAGATGCTGAGCACGTCCTCCACGGTAAGGGGTTCGAAGTAGAGCCTGTTCGAGGTGTCATAATCCGTAGAGACCGTCTCCGGGTTGCAGTTCACCATGATCGATTCAAGGCCTTCGTCCCGGATCGCAAAAGCCGCGTGCACGCAGCAGTAATCGAACTCGATCCCCTGCCCGATCCGGTTCGGCCCGCCTCCCAGCACCATGATCTTCCGGCCGAAAACGGCCTCCACACGGTCCGGCCCGTTGTAAGTGGAGTAGTAGTACGACGCGTCATCCACCCCGCTCACCGGCACCGAGTCCCAGGCCTCCACGACCCCCAGGTCGGTCCGGCGCTTCCGAATCTCCCCCTCGGGACGCCTGAGCAGCATGGAAAGGTAGCGATCGCTGAAGCCGTCCCTTTTGGCCCGCTCGAGAAGGGCGTCCGGAAGATCACCCGGACCGCGGCCGAGGATCTCCTCTTCCAGGGCCACGAGTTCGCTCATCTGCTCTATGAACCATGGCTTGATGTGCGTCTTTTGAGAGAGGGCCTCTATGTCCGCGCCTTTTCGAAGCGCCTCGTACATTATGAACTGCCGCTCGCTCGACGGCTCTGAGAGGCGGTCCATGAGGTCTTCCAGGGGACGCTCGTGAAAGTCCGCGGCGAAACCCAGGCCGGAGCGGCCGGTCTCCAGGGAGCGGATAGCCTTCTGAAAGGCCTCCTTGTAGGTCTTCCCTATGCTCATGACCTCTCCGACGGCCCGCATCTGGGTCCCCAGCTTATCCTCTGCCCCCGGGAACTTCTCAAACCCCCATCGGGCGAACTTCACCACCACGTAATCCCCCCAGGGTGTGTACTTGTCCAGGGTGCCCTCCCGCCAGTAGGGGATCTCGTCAAGGGTCAGGCCGCCGGCCAGCATGGCGGAGATGGCCGCGATGGGAAACCCCGTGGCCTTGGACGCCAGCGCCGAAGACCTGGAGGTCCTGGGATTGATCTCGATCACCACCACCCTTCCGGTCTCAGGATCGTGGGCGAACTGGATGTTGGTTCCGCCGATGACCTCGATGGCCTCGACGATGGCGTAGGAGTATTGCTGCAGCCGTTCCTGAAGCTCGGAGCTGATGGTGAGCATGGGGGCCGTGCAGTAAGAATCGCCGGTATGAACCCCCATGGCATCGACGTTCTCGATGAAGCAGACCGTTATGAGCTGATTCCCGGCGTCCCGGACGACTTCCAGTTCCAGTTCCTCCCATCCCAGGACCGACTCCTCCACGAGGATCTGCCCCACCATGCTGGCTGCCAGTCCCCGGGCCGCGATCACCCTGAGTTCCTCCACGTTATACACATGGCCCCCGCCCGTGCCGCCCATGGTGTAAGCCGGGCGAATCACCAAGGGATACCCCAGGTTCTCCGCGATTCGTTCGGCCTCCTCAACGCTGTAGGCCGGTTCGCTTCGAGGCATGTCGATGCCCAGCCGATCCATGGTCTCCTTGAAGGCGATCCGGTCCTCGCCCCTCTTGATGGCATCCACTTGTACGCCGATGATCTTTACCCCGTTCTGTTCGAGCACCCCGGTGCGGGCGAGTTCGGATGAGAGGTTGAGCGCGGACTGCCCGCCGAGGTTGGGCAGGAGTGCATCCGGTTTTTCCCTCTCCACGATGCGCCGCATGGTATCCAGGTCCAGGGGCTCTATGTAGGTCACGTCGGCCATACCCGGATCGGTCATGATGGTGGCGGGGTTGGAGTTCACCAGCACGATCTCGTACCCCAGCTTGCGCAGTGCCTTGCAGGCCTGAGTGCCTGAGTAGTCAAACTCGCATGCCTGTCCAATCACAATGGGGCCGGAACCTATTATCATGATCTTATTGATGTCACGGCGCTTGGGCATGGTATTCTCCTTTCCTGGTGGGCCTGAGAGGGCCGGCGCTCAAAGTGCTCCGCCAGGGCCTCACGGCAAAAAACCCACGAACCCGCAACCGGGTCTCCGTGGGTCGGCCTCCGCGCCTCACCTCGAAACATCCAGTTCTGCTCATTTAGAGGCAATTTCCTTAAGGGGAGCTAATATAGGTAAGAGGTCTTCGGGGTGTCAAGGGGAAACTCGTGAACCGGGCGGCCCCGGGGACAAGCCCCTTCGAACCCAAGTCCTTCCCAGGATTTCATTAACCATGCGGCGCAGGGATGCACCAAGGCTGCGGCCGCGGCAGTCTTCCCGAAGCCACATCGCCCATGACCAGCCTCTGTGTGGGTCGGTCTCCTGCAAGATCTCTAGTCACGTGTCGAATAACCGCCGGCTGATCGGGTGTGAACCGGAACGGAAACCTCGTCCCGATTGCTGAACGCGCCCGTGCACAGCCAATCTTCACCCCTTCCACCCATGAAGGCCTATGAGGTCCACGAAGCGGCATCCCCCCAGAGAGCTCTCTTCAAATCGATCGCCGTTCTTTGTAATCTTGACGAGCTCCTGGCTTTGGCGGTCCCCAATCGGAATCACCATGCGGCCCCCATCGGCCAATTGTTGACGAAGGGGGCCGGGGACACCCGGCGCCCCAGCCGTTACCAAGACTGCGTCGTACGGCTTGTGTTCATCCCATCCCATGGTCCCGTCAAAGGCCTTGAAATGGATGTTGGTGTATCCAAGCCCGGCCAGGGCCGTCTCCGCGCTTCGGAGGAGTTCCGGGATCCTCTCCACGGTGTAGACCTCGCTGGAAAGCTCGGCCAGAACAGCGGTCTGGTACCCGCTCCCAGTGCCTATCTCGAGGGTCTTCTCGCGGCCGGTCAGCTCAAGGGCCTGGGTCATCAGGGCCACAATATAAGGCTGCGAAATGGTCTGCCTGTGTCCGATAGGCATAGGGTGGTCGTCATATGCGTCGCCCAGCAGATCCTCTCCTACAAAGCGGTGCCTGGGGACCTTCCGCATGGCCCGAAGCACGCCCTGGTCCCGAATTCCCCGCGGGACAAGCTGGTTCCTTACCATACGTTCACGCTCGGAACGGTCGTCGTTATCCTTGGTCATACAGTTTCTCCATCCGAAGGCGGAGTCAGGCTGCTTGCCGGTCCCCCGAAGGTCCGCACCTCATCTAAAACTCTACTCGTGAGCCTGCGCTCCCGGCCCGCCGTCTCATTCGAGGATCGCGGCGGACAGGTACCCGACCACACGTTTGCGATCTCCGGTCACATCTCCGGAGGTGGCGTACTCGAGAATGACGCATCGGCCCGCCCCCAGCTTTTCGAAGGCCGTCAGGACCGTCACTACGGCGCCGCCTCCGCACGCCTCGCATTGCCCCGCCGCCAGGGCCAGGGACAGCCCCTCAGGATCGAAGTCTTTCACGTGCCTTGTGAAGACCCTGTCCAGGGCCCTTGCAGTGGTGTCATCGTGAAAGTGGGAAAGATCAGTGCTTGCCACAATCAGGGTAGCCCTATCGTCTCCCACTATCCGGACCAGGGCCTCGGCCAGGAGTGAACACGCGGCCGGATCCTGTCGGCCCATGATCACCGGGACAATGCTGACGTCTTTAAGAACGGTCTGCAGAAACGGTAGCTGTATCTCCAGGGAGTGCTCCACGGCGTGGGCATCGGGGACAAAGCGGATTTCCGGGTCAAAGCCTATGAGCCGATCCGCCAAGGATCTGTCCACCGGCACACGGCCGAGGGGGGTTTCATACGCATCGTGGCGGGACACCGAAATGCCGTCGAACCTCATTCGGTGACTGGGGCCCACCAGGACCACACGTTCCACGGTGCGCCCCTGGATCAGGCGATAGGCGTGGGCCGCCACAGGGCCGGAGTATTGATAGCCGGCATGAGGGACCACGAGTCCACGGATGCGGCCCTTGACCTCGGGAGGCGTGGCATCCGAGAGGCTGGAATGAATAAGGCGGCTGAGCACGCCGGGGTCCGCCGGATACCAGGCCCCCTGAAGGATTGACCTGCGGACCCCTCCTCCCGGCGGGTCCTCCGCATCCGCTGCTTCAGGACAGAAGCCCCACCACAAAAGGAGGCACATTAGTAAAGCCGCCGGGCACACAGTCTTTCGCCGCTTGATGCTCCACACGGCCCGCACCTCTTCCGACTGGTTCATACCAGGCATACATCCCCGATGGATTCGCAAAACCTCTTTTTTCCCGCAAAGACGCCGGGAACGCCAAGGGACAAAATTATTAAATTCAACATGTTATATTTACGATCCAGTGCGCCCTGTGAAAAAATGCTCTTTTTGCACGATCACCATTTTAAAATCATAGGTTTTCAGGAAAATTTTCTCAAGCGGATTTCAGATATGCTCCCCGCCGCCGAAGATCGAGGCGGCCGTTCTTGCTCTTCGCGCCCTTATGTGGTGAAACAGAAATGAAAGCGACAAGGGCACGAGGACAAACCGGCCCCGGGAACACGGCGTTCCCGGCTTGACAACCTTCAGGGCCTTAAGTATCCCCAGTATGCAGGATTCGGCGATCTTGGCGCCTTGGCGAGAGAAATGATTTTATGGGATACCCCGGTTCAAGCTTCACGGAAATAATCCGCCCGTTTCGTCCCCTCATTCCCCTGTTCAGGGAGAACTTCGGCCGGCTCGCCGCCGGCCTCTTCTTCCTGCTCGTGGTGGATTTGCTTCAACTCCAGATCCCTCTCATCCTAAGGTCGGCCGTGGACGCCCTCACTTCCTTTCAGGCGTCACCCGCCCTTCTCGTCCGGTATGCCGGGGCCATCCTGGGGCTTGCCCTCCTCATAGCGATATTCAGGTTCTTCTGGCGTCTCGCCCTGCTGGGCCATTCACGCATCCTCGAAGAGAGGCTTCGTAACCTGCTTTACGAGCATCTGCAGGCCCTGAGCCCGTCTTTCTACCGAAAGGCACGCACGGGCGACTTAATGGCCCGGGCCACAAACGACCTCAACGCGATTCGAATGGCCGCGGGCATGGGACTCGTCGCCCTGGTGGACTCCCTGGTGCTGGGGGCCGCGACCATCGGCTTCATGTTACACCTGAGCCCCAGCTTGACCATGCTCGCGCTGGTTCCCATGCCGTTCATCGTCTTTTTCTCGCGCAGGCTGACACGGCGAATGTCCTCGGGGTACGAAAGGGTTCAACATGCGTTTTCCGGTCTTACCGAACGCGTCCGCGAGGCCTTTTCCGGGATCCGTGTGGTCAAGGTCTACGCCCGTGAACCCTGGACCCTGTCGCGACTTCGGCATGAGGGAGAGCGATATGTCAATGAAAACCTCAGTCTAGCCCGAACCCTGGCCCTCCTTTTCCCGCTTATGGTGGTGTTTACGAACCTGGGGCTCTGCGTGGTAGTGTGGTTCGGCGGGCGGCTGGCCGTGCTCGACCACATCTCCACCGGTGATTTCGTCGCCTTTGCCGCTTACTTAAACCTTCTCGCCTGGCCCCTCATGGCCATGGGATGGGTCATAAACCTCATGCAAAGAGGCACCACCTCCATGAAGCGGATCCACCGTATTCTCGAAGAGGCGCCGGACATCCTGTCTCCATCCGCACCAATACCGCTTCCCAGGCCCACTCGCGGCGGCATTCGCATTCAAGGCCTTTCCATCCGCTATCCGGGCCAGAACCACGACGCCCTGTTCGATATCTCCCTGTCCATAGAAGCGGGATGGACCACGGCCGTCGTAGGCCGTGTGGGGGCGGGAAAGACCACCCTGCTTTTGTGTCTGCCCCGACTTCTGCCTCTTCCGGAAGAGACCGTGTTCCTGGACGGGGGGGACATCACCGGATACGATCTCAAGGAGCTCCGTGAAGCAATCGGCGTAGTGACCCAGGAAACCGTTTTGTTTTCGGATACTTTTCGAAACAACCTTCTCCTAGGACAGCGGGATGTTCCGGATGAGGCCCTTGTGGACGCCCTCAAGACGGCCCAGCTCCACGATGAGCTCAGGGAGCTCGACCGCGGGCTCGACACCCTGGTGGGAGAGCGCGGGCTGTCCCTGTCCGGGGGCCAGAGGCAGAGGCTCACCATTGCCAGGGCGCTTGTATCCGATCCTCCCGTGCTCATCATGGACGACGCACTTTCCATGGTGGACACACGAACAGAGGCCCGCATCCTGAACCGGGTCCTCGCCCGGCGCGCCGGCCGGACGACGCTTTTTGTGTCCAACCGGCTTTCCACGATCCGGCGCGCCCATCGCATCTTTGTCCTGGATCAGGGACGGCTGGTCGAGGAGGGTAATCACGAGGAACTCATGGGGCGCGGCGGGATATACGCCCGGCTTTACACCAGGCGCCGCCTGGAACGGCAACTGGAAGGCGACTATTCCTGATTCGAATCAGTTTCAGAGCGGTTGTGGAGGATCATGTACGGCGAGTACGGATACATGGAGGAAGGGAGACTGGGAAAGCCTTACAACCTGAGGCTCCTGCGCCGTCTTTTACCCTTTGCCAGGCCGTTCGGCAGGACCATTGTGTGGACCTTCCTGTTGACCCTGGCAGTCACCGCCCTGGAGCTGGCCCCTCCTTACCTCTTCAAGGTGGCCATAGACCGGTACATCCTGGCGTCCTGGTACCGGGTCGAGCCGGCGGGCGGGGTCGAACCGGGACTTGACGCCCGTTCGGGACTCATCCCGGGAGAAGAATTAAAGACCCTGGAACCGCAGACTGTTCATCGGCTGCGGGAAGAGGGCATAGTTTCGAGGGACCGCTACTACCGGGTCCCCTCCGACTTTGCGTCCGATTTGAGGGAGATCGTCCGATCCGACCGCGTGTTGATAATGAAGGACGGCGACTTGGGCGTCCCCCTGGATCTGCTGAATCAACTCGACGCCTCGGAACTCAGCCGGATACGGCACAAGGACCTGAGGGGCGTCGCCGGAATAGGGGTCCTCATCCTCCTCATCCTCCTCGCCACCTTCGTCCTGGGATACATCCAGCACATGCTACTGGAGAAGACCGGGCAGTTCATCATGAACGACATCCGCCTCCGGCTCCTGGAACGTATGCAGGCCCGGGCCATGAGCTTTTTCGACCGCCACCCCCTGGGGCGTCTCGTTACCCGTGCCACCAACGATATAGAGAACCTGAACGAGCTGTTCAAGTCCGTCCTGGTAACCGTGTTCAAGGACGTGTTTCTCCTTCTGGGAATCGTTGTCATCCTGCTGGCACTGAACTGGAAGCTGGCCCTGATCTCCTTTGCAATCCTGCCCCTGATTTTCGTACTGACGCTCCTGTTCAGCGCCATTGCGCGCGAGGCCTTCCGCGAATTGAGGCAAAAGGTGGCAAAGCTGAACTCCTTTCTCCAGGAAAGGATCGCCGGCATGCGCATCATTCAACTGTTTGCCCGGGAAACGGAGCAGATGAGGGCCTTTGCCGGCATCAACCACGAAAACTACCTTGCCGGCATGAAACAAATTCGGGTCTTTGCCGTGTTCATGCCACTCATGGAACTTCTCGCTTCCTTCGCCGTTGCCCTGCTCCTGTGGTACGGAGGAGGGCAGGTTCTTCAGGAGCAGCTCTCTTTGGGTTCACTTGTCGCGTTCGTGAACTACATGCAGATGTTCTTCAAGCCCATCCGGGACATCAGCGAAAAATACAACATCATGCAGGCGGCCATGGCATCCACGGAACGCATCTTTGAATTCATGGATCATTCGGAAGAAGAGCCGCCGGACCACGTAGAGGCCGAACGGCCCGATAACATGTCTGGAGGGGTGAAATTCCGTGGGGTATCCTTCGGCTACAGGCCGGATCAGCCCGTTCTCAGGGAAGTCTCCTTCACCATAGACCCCGGAGAGATCGTGGCCCTGGTGGGTCCCACAGGGAGCGGGAAAACCACCCTTATCCATCTGATCGAGCGGCTTTATGAACCCTTGGAGGGGGAGATTCTGGTGGACGGCATGGAGATCCGCCGTTGGCCCAGGCGTCTCCTCAGGGAGCGCATCGGTCTGGTCATGCAGGAGGTGTTTCTATTTGCCGGGACCATTTACGACAATGTGGCCCTGGGCCGGGAAAAGGCTACACCCGGGGCCGTGGAGCAGGCCCTTCGTGAAGCAAACGCACACCACTTTATCGACCGTCTCCCGAACGGCGTCCATCACGAGATCGGAGAAGGAGGCGCCACGTTATCGGCCGGGGAGCGGCAACTCCTGTCCTTTGCCAGGGCCCTGGCCGGCGACCCCGCCTTACTCATACTGGATGAGGCCACTTCCAGCGTGGACCCCGAGACGGAAAGGCTGATCAGGGAAGCAATCAACCGCATAACCCGCCGCCGCACGACCCTAGTGGTGGCCCACCGGCTCTCTACTATCCGCGAGGCGGACCGCATCCTGGTCATGCAGCGAGGACGCATTCGCGAGGAAGGGACCCACGAGGAGCTCATAGCCCTGGGAGGGATCTACGAACGGCTCAATCGCATTCGAGCAGGGGAAACCACCCCATGACCCGCCGCCCAACTGCACGGGCACAGGGGTTCCGTAACAGGAAAACTCAATCCCGACCCCTCGTCATGTATTTCCCGCACTTGGGACACTTCAGCTCGAAACAGGGAACTCCCCGCTCGTGCGGCATGGTCTGACCGCAGTTCGGGCACACACAATCCCCCCCGGGCCCCATGGCCCGTCCGCCGCCCATTCCGCGGCCGCCGCCTCGACCCTGTCCCGTACCGCTCTGTCCTCCGCCTCCGCCTGATCCTTTTCCTTGTGCCGGCATATCTTCCTCCTTTGCGCCGTCAGGCCCGGGAAGACCTTCTTAAGCGGGTCTCCACCCGGCTCAGACCGGGATCCGGATCCTCGAGGGACCCGTCTCTCTGTGTTCATCCCGGGCCCGCAGCCGTTAATGGTATTCGTGAGTCCCTTTTATAACACGAATATCGGTCTTGTTTTGCAGGATATCCGCCAACTCATCCGCGTCGGCATATGGACAGCCCGGCTTGGCGTTCACCAGGCAGGAGCTCAGGTAGACGGCGTCCGGCTTTAGCTCGGACAGCTTCATGGTCATGCCCAGGTTAGGGGCCAGGGACCTGCCAGGGCACTCGCAGCGCACAAACCCCACCACCTGCACGGGCTGCTCGAAGTTTCCTTCCCCCAGGGCCGCCGCCTTCAAACAACGCCATTCCCCCGGGCACCCGTACCCGCTGTCCATGTAAGCACCGCACCCGACGATTACCACTTTTTCCATATCCACTCTCCTTTGATTCAGGGCCTCACGAACTCCCCCGGTGGGGGCCGCACGGATCACGTTCCCGCTGATGCCCGCCACGGCCCGGGCCCGGCCTAGTGGTCGCAGATGTTCGATCCGGTGACCAGGGCCCCGGAGAGGTATTGATTGACAAGGACCTCGGGGGCGTCCATGGGCGCGCCGATGATCACCTGAATCCCGTTTTGCTCGAACAGGCCCTGCGCCCGCGACCCCATGCCTCCCGCAAGGATGATATGGGCGCCCTTTTCATGGAGCCACTGGGGAAGGACCCCCGGCTCATGGGGCGGTGGCGTGTGCAGGTCGGTTTTTTTGATTTTTCCGTCTTCGGTCTCCACCAAAGCGAATTGATCGCAGTGGCCGAAATGAGCACAGAGCTTGCCCCCGGATACGGGGACGGCGAATACCCTCTTTTCCATGGCGGTATCCTCTTTTTCCGGTTTGGAATCACCCGCAACGGGAGCAGCGGGCGCAGCGCCTTCAGCCTGAATCACCTTTTCCACCAACTTATCGAATTCCAGGGCGATGGGGGAGGTGCGGTCCAGGGACTTCAACTCCCCCCTGTCCCCGAGGCGGACAAACTCGGGATCAATAGGCAGGCTCCCCAGCAGGTCGATCCCCTCCTTTGCGGCCAGAAGGCCCGCGCCGTTGGACATGAACAGGTCGATCAGCTTTCCGCAGTGCGGGCAGGTGAGACCGCTCATGTTCTCCACCAGGCCCAGGATCTTCATGTTCACCTGCCTGCAGAAATTGATGGATTTCCGTACGTCCGCCAGAGAGATCTCCTGGGGGGTTGTGACCACCAGGGCCTTGGCATCCGGAATGGTCTGAGCCACGGTGAGGGGCTCGTCCCCGGTCCCCGGAGGAGAGTCGATAACCAGATAATCGAGGTCAGGCCAGTCGATGTCCGAGATGAATTGACGGATGACGCCGATCTTGATCGGCCCCCTCCAGATGGTGGCCGCATCCCGGTTGTCTCCCATGAGGCACTCAATGGAGATGACATGGAGGTTGGGCAGGAAAGCCACTGGAAGGGCCTTTCCCGTCTTGTCGGAAAGCCCGATACCCTCCTTCAGCCCCAGAAGCCTGGGAATGCTCGGACCGTGAAGGTCCACGTCCATGAGGCCCACCTGTTTTCCCCTGTGGGCCAGAAAGAGGGCCAGGCAAGCCGCGACACTGCTTTTCCCCACACCCCCCTTTCCGCTCATAACCAGAAGCTTGTTTCTAATCCGCGATAGACGGTCTTTTATGTCGATGTCCTGTTGATCCTGTTTTACCTTGCGGTCGCTAACGCCGCAGCTGTTATGATCTTCCGACATGGCCTTTTTCATGCCTCCTTTTTCGGTTTATGCCTTGAGGAGGAAGAGCGACGCCGGCACCGGCCGTCCCACCGTTCCCCCGAGGTCCCCTTCCTGCATTGGCCGTCTTCTGAATTTCCCTCCCCGACCCGGCCCCACATTCCCCGGCGGCACCAAGGCATCCGAAAGGCCTTCTGATCGAGGTTGCCCTTTAAAAAAGCCTGGAGCACATCTTCTTTGGGGCCGGAAATTCCCTGAACCACCTCAATATTCACCGCCGTCAACATTCGGCGGAAGGGGTTGGATATGGCGCCGCAGATCAGCGTCTCCACACCGCGTTCCTTCATACGGGTGCACCGCCGTGCAAGGTCGTCCCCCTCGAGGCTCAGGCTGATTCGGTCGGAATTTTCCGCCTCGGTATCGACGATCATGAGCCGCGTCGCCGTGTCAAATACGGGCGAAATCTTGTCGCCCCAAACGGGTATCGCCACCTTCATGCCCTTGCCCCATACCTTGGCGGGGAGGGGGGCCGTACACCTGATGATCAGTGGTTCACATCCAGTGGCCCTCTACGTTCGCCTCTCCGGCCGACTGATAGTCGCCCCGGGCATACGCCCTTACCGCGTCTTCGATCTTACCCTTGACCCCCACCACTACTCCGATCCCGGCGGCCTGAAGGACTTTAAATGCCTTTGGACCGCAGTTTCCTGTGAGCACTACAGCCGGATTATGCCTTGAAATGTTCTCAGCAGCCTGAATGCCTGCCCCTTGCGGAAGGTTGGTGCTTTGGGTGTTCTCCACGGCCTCGAACTCCATGGTCTCCGGATCAACCAGAAGGAACCAGGGTGCACGCCCGAAACGCTGTTCCACCTCACCGCTCAAATCGTTTCCCATGGATGTAACGGCTACTCTCATTTTGACCATCCTCTCCTATGCCCGGTCCGAATCAACCGCCTTTGAGGACACGTGTCATTCATACACGGCGGTCTTGTTTTCCCGGGCCTGCCTCGTTTCGACACTGCTCTTGCATCGAGCATGCCATGTTTTCAAAAAGCGCACGCTTAAAAGGGAACCTGTTGATTTATATCTAAATTTAATACGACACCCGACAGCGGGACATTACCTTGCCCATGGCCTAAGCTTTCGATTCTGCAACACTTAAGGCCCGGGTTAATTGCTAACCTGCAACGAAAGACATCGGCCGCAGTACGATGGAATGAAAGGGATAACAGATAGTAATTATTGGTTTTTACTTGAAGATACTAGAAAGCCCACACGCATCACGGACACGGACTATGGAGCTTGTCCAACTACATGCTCCCTGTCATTGACACAGATCACGGATATTGATGAGCCGGGTTGACCGGAACCCGATCATGTCCGTTTGAAAAAGAGACTTTTTTTGAAACCACCAGGCAGGGACACGCGGGTGCCCGGCCGGGTACCCGCAGGAAATGACAAAACAGGGCCAAAATAGCGGCAGAATAAAGCAAGTATCAATCGATGCCGCAGTCCTGGGCATACTCAGGACAAGCCTTCTTAATGGGAGTCTCGTACTTGGCCATGCACTCGCCGCATTCCATCTGCACGTTTGGCACATCCCCGAACTTCTCGCGGATCTCCTCTGCACTCAGGTGGGAAACCGCACTGCAACCACACTGGGGGCATGCGGTCTGTATCCGGTAAGTCTTTTTTTCGCCCATGATAATCCTCTTTTTGTGCATGAAAGATTTATATCAAAGCCCTGGACCTCATTAAAAAACCCCGCCCTTAACGTGAGCGGGGTCTTAAAGTTATTAGATAGTTTCCATCCAGAAATGGTCTTTTTTGCCAATCTCGGCGTCAATCTGCGAGGTTGCTTGTGCGGCGTACTTCAGTACGCCTCCGCACAACCTCTTGATTTCCTTGAGCTTGACAAAAAATCCTCATTTCTGAATCGGAAACTTGCCAGTGCCCAAAAAGCGTTTCTGGATGGGCACTAGATAATCGCAATCCCTGCCTAGAGCCCTACCTCGGCCAGGTCCGGACCCAGGTACTCCCGCTCGTTTTCACCCAGGCACCCCATGGCGAGGCAGAGAATGGTCCAGAGGTGGACCGTGTAATATCCGGCCTCAAAGTGCTCGGATAGGTCGTGAATCTGGGAGTGGCAGTTGTGACAGGGCGCGATGCAGTACGCTGCCCCGGTGCTCAGAATCTGGTTGAGCTTCACACTCCCGTACTGGTGCCTGGCCTCGGTGTAGCCGCTCTGGAGATACCCCCCTCCCCCGCCGCAGCAGAAGTTGTTGGAGCGATTGGGCTGCATGTCGATGAAGTTTTCCTCGCCCACCGCCTTCTTGACCACGAACCGAAGGTCTTCGGCCACCGGGTCTCCGAGGGACTTACGCACCAGCTGGCACGGGTCCTGGACCGTGAACTTGACCTTGAGGTCCTTGTTCCAGTCCGAGTTGACCTCCAGCTTACCCTCGCGGATCCACTTGGCATAAAGCCTGATGATGCTCTCGATCTCAAAGTTGTGCTCTACGTTGAATTTCTGCAGTCCGACCCGGAATGCAAAGAATTCGTGCCCTCATTCCGTATTGAGCCAGTACTTGCACCCCAGATCCTCTACGGCCTTGGCCTTGACCCGGGTGATGTGCTCCCAGGCCTCCCAGTCCTGCAGGAACATGCAGTAGTTCTCTCCGCCCCAGCCCTTGGTCCCATAGGTCCAGTCCGCCCCTGCCAGGTGAAGTATCTTCCAGAGGGGCACCATCTCGTCGGGCTCGGTCACGGGCTCTCTCGAATTCTGGTTGAGGAAGTACTCGGCACCATGCTTGTTTATGGGGGCCTGAAGGTCCTCCCATCCCGGCTGCGTCTCACGGATTTCCTCAGCCACATCCTCCACAACGAACTGGAAGTCCTCTTCCGAGGCGCCCATGGCGCTGCAGGCATCGCTTCGGAGGGCCATGTCACACGAACCGAGAATGCCCTTGGGCCGCTCCTCACGCGGCCAGGTCTGCCGTGCCAGGCCCACCATCTGGGGGATGTCCACCTTCATGGGGCAGGCGTGGATGCAGCGCTGGCACATGCTGCACATCCAGATCCAGGGGGAGCTGGTGGCCTCGTCATAGAGCCCCAGGGCCAGCATGCGCACGAACTTTCTGGGGTCCATTCCCTCGAGTCCCGTGGCGGGGCAACCGCTGGCGCACGTCCCGCAGGTCAGGCAGAGATCGAGGTTGCTGTTTGGCAGCACCTCCCTGATCTTGTCACGAAACTCATGCTTCTGATCGCGTAGTTCTAGAATTTCCTTTTCTTCCATGCACCTGTCCTCTCTCTTTATTGGAAATCTCCGGCCTATAACGCTTACTTTTCCGGTCCCCTTACACAGGGGATGCGCGGCCCGCTTGTGAGAGGCCGATTTGCTTGCCGATTTCCTTGTTCCGGCGCGAAAGTATCCCCTTTTGTGAATTATATGTCAAGGGATTATGCCCGTGAAGAACGAGGCGCCCGGCATACTATTTGCGGCTGTGGCACTCCCCGCAGGCAATGGGACCGGCCTGCTCTTCTTCATGGCATCCCTTGCATCTGCCGTGGTACGCCCGAAGGAGATCGGTCCCGCCGCCGCCCGGCTCGAGCCCGTGACACTCCCCGCAGGGCGTACCGTCCGAGGATTCGCCCTCCACGAGCCTGCCTTCCACATACAAATGATGGCAGGCATAACAGTCTTCGATGGTATCGAAAACCATGTGGTCTTCGTGGGTGAACAGGGATACAGGTCTCCGGGGATTCGGAAATGCGTCCGGCGGAAAGACCGAATACTCGTCCTGGGACACGGCCGGCAAAAGGGACAGGAACACGACTAGGAGTGCGGCGGCTGCCGCAAAAGCGTACCGTCTTGTAGTCATCTCCTCTCTCTTTCGACTGGGGTTGGCGCAGCGACCATTTAAGGTCTATCCCTCGATCGCATTGGGCTTTTCCATGCACTCGTAGATAATTTCAGAGAAGAAGGACAGCTCCATGCCCACCTCGTAGCCCTCGATGATGTCCGTCAGGCCGCTGTGGCAGTTGTGGCAGGGCGCAATGACCACTTCGGCGCCGGTGGCCTTGAGCTGTTCCGCCTTTACGCGGTTTCCTTGAACCCGGACGTTCTTGTAAGGCGGACCGCAGTTGATCACGCCACCCCCTGCGCAGCAGCAGTAGTTGTGTTCCCGATTGGGGTGCATCTCGATGAAATTGGAGCAGAACGCCCGGACAATGTCACGGGCCTTTTCATGAAGGCCCCGGCCCCGCACGATATTGCATGGGTCATGAAGGGTCACGGGTCTCTCGTACTTCCTGGCCACCTTGAGGCGGCCCTCCTGAAGCATCTGCCAGTAGAACTCTATGGCGTGCACCACCTCCACGGGAAAGTCACGCCAGCCGAGCCACCTGTTGCCCACGTCGTAGATCGAACGAAAGGCGTGCCCGCATTCGCCCATGACGATACGCTTGACCCGCAGCTTCTGGGCCCTCTCGAAGTGGCTTCGCTTGAGCCGGCCCATGAGTTCCAAGTCTCCCGTATACATGGCCATGTCGCTGTTGTCCCATCCGGGCAGGGACGGCATGGTCCAGTCCATGCCGCATTCGTTCATGATCACGGCGGCAAAATAGATGAGCTGGGGCTGGAACTTGGGTTCGGGGGCGATCACCGAGTACATGATTTCCGCCCCTTCCTTGTCCAGGGGGATACGAAGCGTGGGGATCTCCTCCCTGGCCTCTTCCTCCTGCCAGAGAAGGCTGTCCGTCCACTCGTCCTCCTTGACCCACATCTGGTTCATGGTGACCGAATGGCTGTGGGCCGTGTCCTGAATATACTGGGGCGTAATTCCAAGGAGGTGGCATAGGCGGCGGACTACGGTCATGATGTAGGCCGTGTCGATGCCGAGGGGGCAGTACAGGGCGCAGCGGCGGCACAGGTTGCACTCGGTGTAGGCGACCAGGGCGACCCGTTCCAGGTCCTTCAGGCTTATACGACCCCGCTTCTCGAGGAGCTTCCAAAGGGTCTGCTTGACCTTGCCCACAGGCGAATAGGCCGGATCTCCATCGTGGGACAAATAGTAATGACAACCCTCCGCGCAAAGCCCGCACCGGACGCAGATCTCCTCGTAGGCCTTGATCCTGGCACCGGTCTCGGCCAGGAAGACGCGGTTCATCGCCTTATCGATCTTTTCCGGAGTCACGCCTTCAAGGCCCTTTAGGATTCCGATATCCGCCTGTTTTTTCCCTTCAGCCTTGTCCGCCGCTTCCATTCAACCCCTCCATCAGGGTGGACTTACCAGTCCCTGGCCTTGCGCACCCCGCCAAATTCTGAACCTATGTATCCGCGGGAAAACGGGGCGATGAGCATGTGGCTGAGACGTGTGAAAGGGATGGCCGCCAGCATGATCTCGCCGAACACAATGTGCAGTATGATCATAACCCTGTAGGGGCCGATCTGGTGGTAGGCCAGGAACCCCGTCATGAAAGGAAGGAACACGATGGCCAGCACGACCCAGTCCGTGACGGACGTCACATACCGGACCTCCCGGAGAAAAATCCGCCGTCCCGCAAAAAAGAGGCATGAGAGAATCACCAGGACGGTCATCACATCGGCCACGCCTTCGGCTAGGCTCCAGAAGCGCACCCCGTGGTAGTAGTCCCAGAGCATGACGTGGGCCAGGAGAAAGACGGGAACCACCACCAGGCAGATGTGAAAGGCAAACGCAACAATGGTCACAAATGGGTGACGCCGCGAATTGACCGGCCAGAAAGGAACGGACCAGTGAGATATGGAGCGCAGGGCGTACTTGAAGCTCCAGTAGGTCAGGACCTGGCCGTCTTTGGTCTTGGCGGACCGGTACATGCTGTAGAGCTTCCAGATCGACCCCAGCACGAACGCAGCGAATGCGATCCAGGCAAGCGGCCCCACAACGAATCCGTAGACTTGGTGCATCTCCCTCCCTCCCGGACGTGCCGTCACCGGGTTAAAAAAAGCTGCCTCTTCCATCCAATCGACTGAGCATCGCCGTCATGCGGTCCAACTCGACCTTGCGCTCCTTTCTTTCGACTCCGATACCGATCCCGATACCGATTTGGATTTCGATTATCCCAACAATAGAATAAAGTGCGCAATTCTCTGGCCTTAGAAATCCTCAACGCCGGCGACTATCCTGATGTAGTCACCCCCCTGAATGCCCCTGATGAGCACCTTGTCCCCTTCCGGGCTGAAGATCGGGTCCCAGGCGCGTTCGAACGTCTCTTTGTATTCCTTCCCGTCCATGACAATTACAAATCTTCCGTTCCGTTCGGCTCGAACGGCCGCATGCAAACCGTCCGGGCTGAAGGAAAGGGGGTAGATCATGTCGTAGGTCCCGGGCCACGGGCAATCGTCCAATACGACCGCCCAGACACCCCCCTCCTTACCCAGCGCGCCCACGCGCCGCCCCTCGGGACAAACCGCCAGGTCGGTCACCACACTGAAAGTGGTCTGCCAGGGCCGATCGTTGACCGCCACGGTGAAACGGCCGTAGGCAGGTGCCGCAATCGCGGCCAGGAGGGATCCGGTCCTGTCAAAGGCCTGCTGCCAGAGCTGGCCGTAGCGGGCCGGCCAGATCATTATGCCGTTTTCAGCCATACCCCACTTGCCGTCGCTTCGCACCGGCGCCACGACCGCGCCGGTCCTGGGGTTGAAAGCAGGTTCCCAGACCGAGAGAAAGCTCTGGGGCCACGGGACTCCGTCCACCACTATGGTGTAGTCGTAGAGACTCCGGCGGACCTGGGCGGCCACACGCGCTCCGGACCCGTCGAACACGGGGGTCCACACGTTCACGAAGTTACTGTCCCACGCCTTGCCGTCCACGGCCACGGAGTAGCAACCCTTCTGAAACGCTTCAATGTCCGCCGCCTCCATGGCCTTGGTCTGCACTGCGGCTGCAGAGTGCTCCCCGCAGGGGCTGAGGGCAAAGTCTGAGGCATTGTCAAAGAACTCCGTCCAGGGATCCCCGTCCACGGCAGCACCGTAACTCATGTCCTGCTGCACGGCCGCGCCTATACGGTCACCGGTGCTGGAAAAGGACAGGTTCCAGACGAAACCGAAGGTGGCCTCCCAGGGAACCCCGTCCACGGCTACGGTCCACTCCATATCAGCGCAGACTACGGCCGCCAGGCGGCCCTCCAATGAGAACGAAACCCCCCAGACCTTCTCGAAGGTCCGTTCCAGGAGTTCTCCCTTTACACAGAGGCCGAACACGGCGTCCTCCAGGTTCACGACGGCCGCTATTGTCTCGCCGTCCGGGCTCACCACCGGCTCCTCCATCCAGACGACATCCCTGGAGCAGGCCGCGGCTTCCTGGATCCGCCTTTTTCCCGGCTCCCAATCCCAGGAGCTTTGTCCCAGCATTCACGGCTCCTTTTTGTGCAGGTGGTTCATGATTCGTACCGTTAAAAAACGCCCCGGCCAAGGAAGAAGAGGAAGCGCTCGAAGGATGGCCGTCGAATTCGAATCGGGCTGATGGGCACTTATAGCATACTTATAACATAGAGTAGATAGCAACGGCAGTCAAGTTCGAGTGTTTCAATCTTGCAACAGCCGCCCTGCGGATATAAAGTGGCATTATTGAATTGGTACAGGGAGGCTTGAATCCTTGCCGGAACCGAACGTACTGATAATCGGAGGAGGTGTTGCAGGGTTGACTGCGGCCCTGGAGCTGGCCCGGTTCGGGGTTTGCTCGGACGTAGTGGAGGCCGCACCCTTTGCCGGCGGGCACGCCATCGGCTTTTCGTGCAAGGCGACTTCCGTGTGTGTAAAATGCGGCGCGTGCCTTGCAGAAGATCGCCTTCACAACGTCCTTGAGGCCCAGGAGGTTCATCTTTACTGCTCCAGCCGCGTCCTGGAGGTCACCCGCGCAAAAGGCGCGTTCTCGGCAACCGTCCTTTGCTCCCCCTTATTCGTCGACCCTGCGCTCTGCACGGGATGCGGCCGATGCCTCGAGGCCTGCCCGGTGGACGGTGCGGTCCTGAGGGGGCCGTCTCCGTATAACCGGCCTCCTTTTGCCGTGAACCCGGACCTCTGCGTCCGCCGGGCCGGAAAGGATTGCAGGGCATGCATCAACGCCTGCCCCGAGTCGGCTGTCTCTTTCAATCAGAAGGAAGAGCAGCTCGAGCTCGATCCGGACGCCGTGATTCTGGCCACCGGGTTTCATGCCTTCGACCCTGGCGGCGGACCGTACGGGTATGGTGAGTTCGACGACGTGATCACCAACCTGGATCTCGAACATATGCTGAGGGAGCACGGCCGTCTGATAAGGCCCTCTGACGGGTCCGCCCCGAAAAGCATCGCCTTTATACAGTGCGTCGGCAGCAGGGACGAGCGGCTCGGACACCTCTGGTGTTCCCGCGTCTGCTGCGGATCGGCCCTTCGAACGGCACAATTGCTCCGGCACCAGGATCCCGGGATCGAGGTAACGGTCTTCTACATAGACATCCAGACCTTCGGCCGGGATTTCGAGTCGTCGTGGAAGGATCTCCGGGAAAGATTCCGCTTTATACGCGCTGTGCCCGCAGACGCAATCGTTGCTCGAGACCGCAGCATCCGCCTGAGCTGTTTCGACCCCGAGGCTGGATTGCCGGATACCCTGGACGTCGAACTCCTTGTCTTGTCTGTAGGAATAACGCCCGGGCCGGACCTGATTGAAACCGCGGGCCTCTTCGGGCTTTCGACCGGACCTGACGGGTTCCTTGCGGGCCCGACCCCCGAAAGTCAATCGGCGGCCGGGGTGGCCGCAGCCGGGACCGTCCTGGGGCCCATGTCCATTCCGGACTCCGTCAAGAGCGGCAAGGCTGCTGCATGGCGCACCCTTGAATTCCTTTTAATTCCGGGGACACCATACTTAATTCCATCACGCACAACGCCAAACAAAAATGATGCGTATTCCCACGAACTTTCATAAGGATTCTAAAGAAGAGGAATTAAGTATGGTGTCCCCGGAAAAAACGCTTACCGACCTCAACGGTTGCTTTCCCTCCTATGACGCTGTCTTGACCTCGCCCGGCGGGACGGAAAACCGGCGCGTGCTCGGGGTGGTCGCGGCCCAGGCCCCGGCCTTAAGGGCGGAATTCGAGGCCCTGGGTCTCGAGCCGGGCGAGCGTATCGTTTCCCTCTCCGACTTCAGCAATACCCTTGCCGGGCTCGAGCCGGCACAAAAAGGCGTGTCCCCTTCGCCCCTGGTGGTGTTTCTCCTGGGCCTTGCACGGGAAAGCCGTCCCCTGTCCACTTCGCAGGCGCTCAACGCCGCATCCGTCCTTCTGGACGAGCTGGGTTACAGGGTAGCCGTACTCTACGGCAACCTGAAGGTGAGCGGGTCCGGAATCGAGGCCCGTGTTCGCGAGGCACGAATGAAGGGAGCCCTGTTTCTCGGATTCACCGGCAACAGGCCTGTGTTCACCCTCGACCAACAGGGACGAGTCACCATAGAATGCATTGACGAGGCCGGCCGCATGCCCCTGATCCTCAGGCCGGACTGGACCGTATTGGATGAGACCCTGAGCGCCGGCCCTTCGGCCCTTTACCGGGCCGGCCTGCTCAGGGCGGAACCGGGCCCCGACGGCCTTCTGCCTTCCGACAACATTTACCGCCACGGCATAAAGACCAACAGGAAAGGGATCCTGGCCATCCTTCCGGACGCCGACCCCCTCGGACGGGACAGCCTGGAGGACGACCTTGCAGCCGCCATGCTGGAGATACGGGCCCTGGAGTCTTTACAAGGTTGCTCGGTAGACAAGGCCGCCGTCATTGACTCCAGCCTCTGCGCACGCTGCCTCACCTGCTTCAGGTCGTGCCCCCATGGTGCCGTGTCCATAGGCGAGCGCGTGGAAATCGTCCCTGAGGCCTGCTTTGCCTGCGGAATATGCGAGGCGGCGTGTCCGGGCCTTGCCATCGCCTTGTCCTCGAGCCATAAGGCCACCGCACCCCCGGCCGCCCCGGAAATCCGGCCCAAAGACCTGGTGGCCTTCGGGTGCCGCAGGAGTGCCGAACGCGCCCGGGCCCTGTGCCGGCACCTGGGCCGCGAACTGCCGAAAGGCCTGGTTTTCATCCAGGTGGACTGTGCAGGGAGCATCTCGTGCAAGATGCTCATGGACGCATTTTTATCGGATGCCGCAGGCGTGCTGGTCCTTGCATGTCACCCGGGCAACTGCCATGCCGAGCGGGGGAACACGGATGCCCGCGCCCGGGTGGAGGAGGTGCAAGGCATGCTGGAAGAGATCGGCCTTGACAGCAAACGACTTCGTTTTCACACCCTGGCCGCCAACACGGGCGTGGAGTTCGGCCGGGTGGTGCGGGAGTTCACTGGGGCCTTGGTCTCTCGCAAAGACGATGATACGCCGAGTTAAAAGACCGATCCGACAGGGTTTTGTTTGCGTCTCTGCGTGTTGGCGAGAGGAGAAAGGCAACCATGGAAGACACCACTTCGAGGATCGTCCTGAATGACCCGGCCCCGGAACCCTTCCTGTCCCCCGGCTTCCTTCAGGACGCCTGCATGACCTGCGGCTACTGCGCCTCAGCCTGTCCCGTGTCCGGTGTGGACGGGTTCGACCCGCGAAAGCTTGTCCGCATGGTGAACCTGGGTCTTCGACAAGACGTGGTCGACGCTCGCTGGCCCTGGATCTGCACCATGTGCGGCCGCTGCGAGGCCGAGTGTCCCATGCGGGTCTCTATTTCCCGCCTCGTCCGGGAGGTCCGATCCCGCAGGGACCGGGACATGGTGCCCGGCACCCTTCACAAGGGCGTGGAAGCAGCCATGGAGACGGGCAACAACCTTCGGCTTCCCCGGGAGGACTTCGTGTTCATCCTCGAGGACGTGGCCGGGGAACTGGCTGAAGAGCCCGGTTTTTCGGGGTTCCGGGTCCCGGTGGACAGGGAAGGCGCAAACATCCTGGTCACTATCCACAATAAACTGATGAACACCCAGACAGAGGACCTGGTCCACTGGTGGAAGATCTTTCACGCAGCCGGAGAAGACTGGACGGTCCCATCCGAGAACTGGGAGGGGTGTACCTGGGGCATGTTCACCGGGGACGACGAGGCCGTGCGGCGCATGAGCGGCCGAATCGTGGAGCACATGGACCGCTTAAAGGCCCGAAACTTCCTCTGGCCCGAATGAGGCCACGCCTACCTGGGGTCCCGGTGGGGCCTCGAGAAATGGCACGCGGACGCGCTCGAGAGGTTCGGCACAATCACGGTCTTCGACCTGCTGGTACGGTACATCAGAGGAGGACGAATCACCCTGGACCCCTCCCGGTTTCCCATGCGGGCCACCTACCACGACCCCTGCAACTACGGCAGGAAGTCCGAGGCCATGTTCGGGCACGCCTATTACGAAGAGCCCAGGTGGGTCATGGACCGTGTCT
>JAWLEX010000149.1:0-7057 GCA_041685835.1 Desulfatiglandales bacterium | reverse complement strand
TCTGGCCCTGACCTCGGGGAGCCTCGCTGTGGCGGCCAGCGCCATTGACTCGGCCACTGACTGCATTGCCTCCATGGCCCTGTTCGCCGGCCTGAAGCTCTCTGTTCGAAAGACCCCCTCATTCCCTCTGGGCCTTTACAAGATCGAGAATGTCCTTTCCGTGGTGGTGGCCCTGTTCATCTTTCTGGCCGGATATGAGATCGCGCGGGAGGCCTTCAAGCCCGCCTCCGCCCCTCCGGACATATCCCTGGGGGTAGTCCTCCTCCTGGCCCTGGGCACCCTGGCCACTCTCCTCTTCGGCCGCTACGCCGTTAAAGCCGGCCGCCGGACCGGATCCCCCACACTGAAGGCCGAGGGCCGGCATCGCCAGGTGGACGTGCTCTCCTCGAGCCTGGTCCTGGCCTCGGCCGTCCTCGGCTACGCAGGCGTGCGAGGATCGGTTTACGGCATCGGCCTGGACCAGGCCGCAGCCGTCCTTGTGCTCGTATTCATCGCACATTCCGGATGGGGCCTTCTCTCAGACGGCATGCGGGTCCTCCTGGACGCATCCATTGATACACGAACCCTCATGGACGTCCAGAAGATCATCGAAGAGGAGCCCATGGTGGCGGAAGTAACGCACCTCGTGGGACGAAACGCGGGCCGGTTCCGTTTCCTTCAGGCCACCGTGGTCCTTCGCACCGACGACCTTCAAAAGGCCCACCAGATAAGCGATCAGATCGAAAAGCGCGTCAAAAAACGCGTCCCAAGGGTGGAACATATCACCGTTCACTATGAACCCATAAAGCGAACCCTCGTCCGGGTGGCTGTGCCCCTGGCCGACCGTTCCGGGATACTGAGCGACCATTTAGGGGAGTCACCCCTTTTTGCTCTGCTCTTGCTCAGGCTTGCAGACAGACGCGTGTTGGAACAGGAGACTGTGGAGAACCCCTGCAGCCGCCTCGAGAAGGGAAAGGGAATCTGCGTGGCAGAGTGGCTCGTGGAGAAAAACGTGGACGAGGTCTGGCTCAAGGGCGAGATGAGGCACAGGGGTCCGGGTTACGTCTTTTCCGACGCAGGCGTTGCGGTTCGGGAATCAGCCGGAGACAACCTCGATCAGGCCCTTCAAAAGACCGCTTGAACGACTGTCAGCAGAAACACACTCCTGTCCAGCAGAACAAATGATCTCCCTCACCCGTTGTAGGAGACTGCCTGACGCCACCCCAACAACATGGGCTCAGCGTTTGTCTATAATACGGTCTGCTTGCCCAACCATTTGGGCCCACTGCCGAAGGACGTGATCCTCTTGTTCAGGTCGATATGGCACTTGCAAGTCTCGAAGGCTGTACGCCTGCTTTCGCTGTCCTCTTTCGGTTATAAAAAGGCGTCGTAGGCTTCCCCGAGAAGCTCCACAGGGTGGATAACAGGATACGGCAAGAGCTGGTTGAACTGCAGGCGGCAGCTAAGGAGGCTAGCAAAAATAACTTGAACATCTTGCATCTCATCTTCAGGCCATCTTCGGCTGCGGCTCAATCGCAAAATCCTCGACGTAGTCCAGCTACGCCTGCGGTTTTGCTCAATCGCCGCAGCCAAATATGACCCAAATCTGAGCGCAATTTTGTCCAATTTATTTCTGCTAGCCTCCTAAGGCAGTCCGTGACGATCTTTTCAGGGTTGATCTCACGGATTTTTTCCATGAGCGGACTTCCCAGGTGAATGGACTTGTCATGAAACTCCCGCTTGAACCCCATGACGCCAGCCAGGCCGCAGCAATAGAACGCGTCGCCCAGGACTTCCAGGTCCAACCCTGGAACCGTTTTCAGCAGATTTTCGTAGGGCCGGCCTATCTCCTGCTCCCTCAGGTGACAGGGCGGATAGTAGACCATTCGAGCTGAAACCGGACCTAACTGCGGTGACAATTCTCCCTTGCTGTAAAGGTGGGCCAGGTATTGTCCCAGGTCGTAGGTGTTTTCAGCCAGCTTGATCCTCTTCAAGGGACTGATGGAGGAAAAATATCCATCGTCTCTCAGGATGCCCTTGTAAATTGTTTTGGAGAAGGCTTCCAGCTTCCTCTCTCCATGATCTCCAAGGGCTTTTTTCGCCGGAACCAGGAGGTTCTTTTCATCCCCTCCCACCAGGTCCTGATACTCATCTGAAAAACAGGCCCCTTCACCCAGGACGGTCCTCAGCATGTATCCGCAGGTCGGGCACGAGCACACAACATCATATCCCTCCTCAACGAGGTCAGCCAGGCGCTCCACATTGAAGCGGGCGAAATCCAGCGTGACCTGCCTGTCTCCTTCAAGAAAGGGGGGCATGCCGCAGCATTTCTGCTCCGGGAAATAGACTTCAAACCCGTTTTGCTGAAAGACCTCGACGACAGCCCCGGGCACCTCTGGAAACAGATACTTGCCTGTGCATCCTGCAAAGTAGGCCACCTTGCGGGTTCCATTACCGCGGCCTTTGACGGCCAGGTTGTTTTTTTTGGCCCGATCGGGAAACGTCTCTTTCGGGAAGAGGGGCATTTTGCGCGACTCGTGGATTCCCATGGCCGCCTTCAATATGCCCCCTGTCGGCCTTGCCTGGAACAGGGCGTTGGTCAATCGAGGAAAGGCGCCGCACAGTGCGGCGATGCGCTCCACGTCCTCTATGGTTCGGACTCCGAACTTCAAGCCGTCCCTTTCGATGAATCGGGTCTTGGCCTCGATGATGCCTGAACGGATGTTCGGGCACGGGCATTGGCCGCAGAAATTGCAGAGGTCCACCAGTTCCCGAAGTTCATGGGAAGTCGCCTTTTCGCCTCCTTCAAACTCCCTGTCAAAGAGCCTGTACAATTCGGGGAAAAACAGGCAGGAGGTGTCCATCAGGAACCTGCACACATCGCAATCGGCCCAGGCATCCAGCACCTGCCTTGCGGCCTCTTCAGGGGGAAACCTTTCCATATCCTCCACCGTCGTTCTCATGCGGAACGGCTCTCACGCCTTTGTCTTTGGGTCTTGCAAAGCTCATCCAGCCCGCAGGAAACCACGGCCTTCAGCTTTTCCTTATCCCTGTTGATTTCATCAGCATTTCCGGCTGAGTCATTAAGCCACTGAAGGAGAAGGCGAGGAAATGTCTCCGAAAGGCGGTAATAAACCCACCGCCCCTCTTTTCGGCTTTTGACAAGACCGGCGTTTTGCAGCACGCTCATGTGGCGGGACACGGTGGCGGTGGCATGCCCTAGCATTTCCGTGATCTGGCAGACACAAAGCTCGTCGTACCCCGTCAAAGCCATGATCACCCGCAACCGGTTTCCGTCCGAAAGGGCCTTGGTGATATTCAGTGTCTTTTCCATCGCAACCTCGCAAGAACACGCTCAGCCGCCGCTGGGCAGACCTCAACGCAAAGGGTTTTGCAAATCCATCATATTTAGCGAATCAACTAAATGCACTTTAGACCCCGGCCCCCTTGATGTCAAGAAACAACTTCGCTTTTGCTGATGATGTTTTGTACCCATAAGATTTCACTACGGATATTTATTCCGTAATATCCAGCCCACGACCTCTGGGCGCTTCTTTTTTTCCCGGAAACAATTATAACTTGATCCGGCTTTGCTGTTTTCCTATCCGAATGCGTTTTTTCTTCACCGGGTTGGTCGTAGGCGGGGCCGTGCTGGTGGGGCCGTGCTGGTCTCACTGTTTCTGTCTATATTAAAGGATCGTTTACTGGTGCCGGGCAACGGAGGATCGGCTGCTTCGAACAGGCCGACGGGGGGAGTCTCTTTCTGGATGAGATCGGCGAATTGTCACCGGTGGTCCAGGTAAAGCTTCTTCGGTTTCTGCAGGAAGGGGAATACCAGCGGGTAGGTGGCAACCAGGATCTTAAGGCGGATCAAAGCCCTGTCATGGATCAAACACCCTTTTGCTTCGGGCCGTAACTGGCCTCGAAGACCGGCACTCAATGCGGTTGAAGGGAAGACTTTACCATCTTTGCCAGGGTTTCTTTGACAAACAAAAGAGCTTCACCTGCATCGTCATCCATGTCAATCCTCAGAACCTCCTGAACCTGCGAGGTATCCAGTTCTATCGTGACTTTTTTCAGATTCATTCTTTTCTCCTTTACTTACTGCCCGTCCTGTTTTCCGCAGGACAGCTCGCAGAGCAGGCTCCCATTGCCGCATTGGGCTGTCTCGAATTGCAGGATGGGATGATCGATCCCGAAGCGGTGGAAAAGCTCGTGGCGAATCTTCTCAGAAAGGGGCTCGGTGCCGCTCACGAGTTGATCCGTCACTTCCACGTGGCAGGAAAAGGCTATGCTGGAAGAACTCACGTTCCAGGCGTGGAGGTAGTGGATGCCGCATACGCCGGGAATCGTCTGAATCGCCTTCTTGATTTCTTCAAGATCGAGGTCTCGCGGGGTGGCATTCATCAGGATGCCTGTGGCATCCCTCAGAATGGTCCAGCAGTTTTTCAGAATAAAAAGGACGATGAGAAAAGAGAGCAGGGGGTCCAGCCAGTACCAGGGCCTGAAGACCAGGATAAAACCGTTTATGAGGACAAGAACGGATGTGAGGAGATCTCCCACCATGTGGAGGAAGGCGCCCCGCACATTGAGGCTGTGTTTCGAATCCCGGTACAGGAGCCATGCTGAAAGGCCGTTTCCCAGGATGCCTGCGGCGGCAAGGTAGATCACTATGAGCCCGATTATGGGCTGGGGGTTCCTGAAACGCTCAAAAGCTGCGTACAGGATAAAAGCCGATGCAGCCACAAGAAGGGCGACGTTGATCACCGCGCCAAGGATTTCGGCCCTTGCGTACCCAAAGGTGTTTTGGGGCGAAGCGCCCCTCTTCCCGATGCGAAAAGCGAAATAGGCGATCAACAGGGCTGTGAAGTCGCTGAAATTGTGGACCGCATCCGAAATCAGGGCCATGCTGTTGGCATAGATCCCGCCCACGATCTGGGCCGCAGGGATGGCCAGGTTGATAACCAGGGTAATCAGAAGCCGCGATCCGGTTGTGTCTTCTCCGTCGAGCCTGTGGGCATGAGTCGAGTGATCATGCCGGTGAGGGGATGAGATCTCAGCGGGGGTGCCCTCTGGAAGGCCTGGGTTTTCTTTGATTTGTTCCATGCCCCTGTTTCTCCTCCCCTGTTTCTCCTCTTCAGTCGCTCGCTTTACCCTTCGCACAATTGAATGATTTTATCTACCGTCTTATCCATATCTTCGTGCTTAAAGTCAAACGGCTTAAACGGCCCGACCTTGGGAATTTTCAGGTCGTGGACCAGATTCAAGGTCTTATGGATTGCAATTCCATCCTTTTCCAGAATTTTCGTCGCGCGCCTGTTCTGGCACCCGTCAATGACGATGATGGTCTTGGCCTTTTCGATCGTTTTCCGGTACATGCTGATCCTTTTTTCGAGATTGATCGTGAGCACGCCGTCACGGATGCTTTCCAGGATCGTACAGCAGGGGCTGGCGAATGTATCCGAGCATACCTCCGCCCCCTGATTGAGAGAGGGGTTAAAAACGTTTTAATCTTGGCACAGATACCATCCAGAAGCAATATGGGTTCTGCTGTGGACCGGAAAGTAACCGACAGGCAATCTTGTTTGCCTGACATTCACCATTTGGTGAATCAAAGTCAATTTCGAGGAACCCTGTGATTTCATCCGGCAAGCACGGATTTTTTCGTTCATGAATTTGTCTTTTGCTGCTTGACACGGAGAGCGCATCAGGCTATATCTTGATTTGTCAAGACAGGTCAGGGAGGTGAAAAAATGCCTGCTGTAAAGATCAGTTCCAAGATCGATGAAGAGGTTTGGAACGACCTGAAGGAGCTTGCAAACGAGACGCACCAGAATGTTTCCGGGCTTCTCACTGAAGCGGTTCGTGAGTATGTGCAGCGACGGCGTGTGCGCCCTTCGGTTCTCAGGCACCTGGAGAGATCCATGGACGAGAACGAGAAACTGGGGAAGCTCCTTGCCGGCTGAAGCGGTCCATTATCTTACACGCGACGAGGCTGTCGCCATCCACCAGGGTTTGATCGACCGGTTCGGTGGCTTGGAAGGGGTACGAGACCTCGGGCTTCTCGAAAGCGCCCTGTATCGACCCCGAACCGGCTACTACCAGGACCTTGCTGAAATGGCGGCGGCGCTTTTTGAGTCGCTCCTGATGAACCATGCCTTTATTGATGGGAACAAGCGGGTTGCCTTTTTTGCAACGGACATCTTCCTCCGTCTGAACGGCTGGAAGCTGAGGGTGGAACCCAACGCGGCCCATGAATTCCTGATCGGCCTGCTGGAGCGAAAGGAGTGTGATTTCGAGCATCTTCTGCCTTGGATCCGGAAGTCGATCGTGCGCTCGCGTTCCCGCCCCCCCTTATGAGCCTTGAGCAGGGGAATCAGGAACGGCGCCGCGAACATGGTCGCTCCGTGCTTCTCGCAATGACAGAAAACCATTTGCCTTTGTGTTAGTCCAGTTTTATGACCAAGACCGGTTGTCTGCAATGGCTGATGCCTCTTCGAGGAGTTGATCATACACCTCTTTGAGAAACCGTGAGGTTTCTTTCCCGGCCATCGCAAACCCTTTGGAGATGCAATCGATCCTCTTGTCATTGATCACGTGAACGATGACGGCCTGCTTGAGGCCGGCCTTTTTCATGGTTTTAAGGTAATCGACGGCTTTTTGGGAAACCTCAGAAAAGTCGGTCGGATATAGCGCCTTATCAAACATCTTCGTCTCCTTCCTCTAAGGCGGGCCGTGGCCCGCAACCCAACAGTGTTGGAGTCGGCTCCGGAGGCCGGGGATTCCTCCGCTCCCTCCGCTTCCGGCCTCCTACGCCACCAACCTCGGTATAGGAGCAAAATCATCACCGTCTTGACCGCCTGGCTTCCAAACTTCTTGTTTTTTTCTGACAGGCTTTCAAGATTAAGGCACTAAATCGCCAAGTAAAGCCAAGAAAATACCCCGATCATCTTGAGCCCCATGTAGATCATCACAACAAAAAGCTTTTCCCTCTCCCCGGAAGTGGTGTACACGGGCATCACCAACCTGGAACTGAGACTCAAGGGCGCCGTGCTCGCCGGCGGGCATTACACCGAAT
>JAWLEX010000148.1:0-7075 GCA_041685835.1 Desulfatiglandales bacterium | reverse complement strand
TTTTAACCGACACCGGTTTTCTAGGCGCGGGTCAAAGGGCGGTATGTGATACGGCCGGGGATGACGGCATCCGCGTCCAGGCGTTTCTTACGATCCGCTTTATCCACCACTCCCTCCACACGAGATGCGGAGCATTGAAACGACCCGTGGTTTCGAGTATAAATGACCGCATCGAAATCCATCCGCCTCCCGGGCGTGTCCGGCCCGGAGGCCCCGCTTCCCCCTTTTGGAGGTGATTCCATGAAAGTGTACGAGTTCATGACCACGCGGATCGAATCCGTGAAAGCAGACAACAGCGTGTACGATGCTGTTGAGCTGATGGTGGACCGGCGCATCCGCTCTCTTTTGGTCCGCTTCCCCGGCGGGGACATGGAGGACGGCGTCATCACGGCACGTGACATCGTCTACAAGGTACTGGCCGATGGGAAGGACCCTAAAGAAACGCGGGTCTCGGAGATCGCATCCCGTCCGATCTCCTGTGTGGACAAGGACATGCCCCTTGTGGAAGCCGCGACCCTTATGAAACAGTCAGGCGTAGCCCGCCTGTTCGCCTGTGACGGCGACAAGATCGTCGGCGTTATCTCCATGATGGATGCCATGGCCGCCATGCTCATCATTCGGGCGCGAGGAGACCATGTTTCTTAAAAAGCTGTTAGGGCACGGAAACCTGGAGAAAGAAGTGGTCCAAGACATGGACAGGCACATCCGCTTTCTTGGGGCGGGATGTCAGGCCTTCCTCCAGGCGATCAAGGAAAACGACCACCGCGGCATGCGAAAGGTCAAGGAGCTGGAGCGGGAAGCGGATACCATCAGAAGGGACATTGTCCATCATATCTATGAGGGGGCCTTTCTCCCATACCTTCGCCCCGAACTCTCCAAGTTCGTGGAAATGGTGGATCAGGTTTTCGACCTCCTGGAGTATTCAGCCGCATGCTATCTGGAGATCCGATTCCCCGATTCCCTGCGAAGCGAAGTCGCCCGGGTCGCCTTCCTGAACCAGCAGATGTGCGAGATGCTCCGTGCCACCCTCCAGGCGATGATGGCCGGCGAGAACCTGCGCGAAAAGTTGCTGGCTATACGGATCTACGAAAAGCGGGTCGACGACCTCAAGTTCGGATTGATGAAGGATGCGAGGACCATCCATGTGGATGATTTCTGGGAAGGGGATTTACTCTCCGGCTTCCTTTCCCGCCTCTGTTCGGTGAGCGACCTGATCGAGGATGCCGGCGACCACCTGGGCATCATCAGCTCCATCATCAAATGAACAGGTCCACTCCGGCGCTGGAATACGCGGCCGGGGATCCGGGTCCAGCCCAGTCGGCGTCTGTCCTGAAACCTGAGACCTGTAACTTCTAACCTGCGGCTATCATGTGGAAAATCCTCAGCGGCGCATTTCTGGGATGGAGCCTGGGCGCGAACGACTCAGCCAATATCTTCGGCACAGGGGTCGCTACCGGCGCCATCCGCTATCGTACCGCCATATGGCTCACCGCAGTCTTTATCATGATCGGTGCGCTGCTGGAAGGCCCTAAATGCATGCAGATTTTGACCGATCTCTCCCGCCTGGTCCCCCTGGATGCCTTTTTTTGTGCCCTGGCCGCAGCCCTTACCATGACCGCCTTGACCGTCCTGGCCGTGCCGGCATCCTCGTCCCATGCGGTCATCGGCGCCATCCTCGGAATAGGCCTGCTCCACGGTTCGGCCGATTTTTCGCGACTCTATAAGATCGTCACCTGCTGGGTCCTCACACCGGTCTGCGGGCTGGTTTCAGGATACCTCCTGCTTCGACTGCTGACCCTGCTTTTCAATCGATTCAACATGGGAATGACAAGTCGAAACCGCATTTATTTTCTGGGCATCCTGGTTTCCGGCTGTTATGGCGCCTACACTTTGGGATCGAACAACGTGGCAAACGTGACCGGTGTGTACGTGGGTTCCGGGCTCCTGGATCCTGAGGCTGCGAGCCTCTTCGGCGGCCTTGCCATTGCAGCCGGCGTTCTGACGTTCAGCCGCAGGGTCATGATGACTGTGGGCAAAGGGATCGCCCCGCTGGACCCGTTCACTGCGTTCGTCACGGTACTGGCCGGTGCCCTGACCCTGCACCTCTTTACTCAGGTGGGCATACCCGTCTCATCTTCCCAGGCCATTGTCGGCGCGGTGGTCGGGGTGGGCCTCGTGGGTGATATCCGCACTGTGAGTCCCCGCATACTCTTTCGAATAGGAATGGGCTGGATCGTCACTCCGATTTCAGCAGGGACCCTGTCGTGGCTTTTTGTCTCGCTGTTAACGTAGTGCCCATCCAGAAACGCTTTTTGGGCACTGGCAAGTTTCCAATTCAGAAATGAGGATTTTTTGTCAACCTCGCAGATTGACGCCGAGATTGGCAAAAAAGACCATTTCTGGATGGAAACTAACGTAAAACACCGACAACGTCCTCAGTGATGAATTGAAAAGAGGTGAGAGAGGAAAGATGGCCTTTTCCTATGGTTTCATGATACTGTGACACTCCGGAAAGGCGCCTGAGCTCGGAAAAACCGCCGGGAGACCCGATCCATGCCGAAAGACAAATCCAACGCCCCGGAAACCGGCCTGATCCTCGGCCTGGACGTGGGCGGCACACAAACGGACGCAGTGCTGATCTCCCCCGAGGGTGTCGTCTCGTCCGTCAAGGTCCCCACCGGGGATGACCTTCAGGCCACCCTTCAAGAGGCCGTGGGGAAAACGGTATCCGGAGTGCCCCCTGAGCGTGTAATACGCCTCGCCTTCTCCACCACTATGGCGACGAACGCCATTGTTCAGGACCGCCTGGCACCGGCCGGGATGATCGTGTCCGCAGGCCCCGGCATGGACCCCGCAGGCTTTGCCGTGGGCCCCTCCTACCACGTGGTTGACGGCTGTCTGGAGCATCGCGGATTTGAAGCCAAAGCCCTTGACCGTGAGGCGGTGTTCGCGGCGCTCGAGTCAATCAGGGCCCAAGGGATTCGGGCTCTTGGTCTGGTAAGCAAGTTCTCGGTCCGCAATCCGGCCCACGAGCTACAGATGGCCGAATGGGCCGCGCCCGGATTTCCCCACCCGGCCATGGGGCACCAGGTCTCGGGAAACCTGAACTTCCCGCGCCGCATCGTCACCACTTATCTGAACGCCGCACTCCAGGAGAGTCACGAGGCCTTTGTCCGGGCCCTTGTCCTTATCCTGAAGGAATATGGTCTCCAGGGCCCGCGCTACCTCCTCAAGCCGGACGGCGGCACCGTGGGCCTTGAAGAGAGCCTGCGGTTCCCGGCTCGAACAGCCCAGTCAGGCCCGGCCGCCAGCATCATGGGGGCGCTGGCCCTGGCCCCCGGCACCGGCACCACGCTGGTCCTGGATGTGGGTGGAACCACGACGGACATCGGCATCATCTATGAAGGGGCTCCCCTGCTCGAGCCGTTCGGAATCCGTCTCGGCCCTTATCTTACCCTTATCCGGTCCCTCCAGACGCGCTCCATAGGGATCGGCGGAGACAGCGAGGTCAGGGCGGATTCCGACCGGAGGCTTCGAATCGGACCGATTCGCTCCGGCCCACCCGCGGCCCTGGGCGGCCCGTCACCCACGCCCACAGACGCCATGATCGTCCTCGGCCTGCTCGAGGCCGGCGACCCGGAGCAGGCCTTGCGGGCCATGGAACCCATCTCGGCCGTCCTGGGCCTGGAGGTCATGGAGACGGCCAAGGCGGTACTTGACCGGACGGCGGAACTTATCGCCGAATCGGTCCGGGCGTTTCTCCACTTCATCAACTTGCAACCGGTCTACACGGTCCGGGAGGTGCTCGAAGACGTGACCATCGAACCCACGGGCATGGTCCTTGTGGGCGGTCCTGCGGCCCAACTGGCCGGCCCCCTGGAACGCGTCCTCGGTATCCCATGCCGCGTGCCCTCCCACGCCGGTGTGGCCAACGCCGTGGGCGCGGCAGTATCCAGGGTTACCTCAGAGGTCTCGCTCCAGGCGGACACCGGCCGGGGTACCGTTGTCGTACCTGAAGCCGGGATTCACCAGTTCATCGACTCCGAATTCGGCCTGGAGCAAGGCATGGCAATGGCCCGGGAGGCCCTTGAGAAGGCCGTTGTCGAGGCGGGAGGAACGTACGTGGAACCGGAGGTAGTTGTGACCGAACAGCAGAGCTTCAACATGATTCAGGGATTTATGCGCACCGGCCGGAATATCCGCCTTTGCATGTGCGTCATGCCCGGACTCATACCCGAGTGGGCAGGGAGGTACTGATCACCATGGCCCAGGCACTCAAACGTACAGGCCTCGTCTTTTTCCCGGCCTTTGACTGGGCCATCAGCCCAACGCACCCGGAACGGGAGGAGCGTCTTCTCTACACCCGGGACCAGGTCATGGAAGAGGGTCTCCTGGACCTGGACAATATCGTGGAATACCGGGTGCGACCCGCCGCATTCGAGGACATTCAACGAGTCCATTTCTGTGTGCCTGACGAGGCGTCGGTCACAACGGAGAGCCACCTCATCTCGGCCGGCGGCTGCATCGTGGCTGCGGACGCCGTCATGAGAGGGGAAGTGGACAATGCCTTCGCCCTGGTCCGCCCCCCCGGGCACCATGCCATGCGGGTTGTTCACGGCAACCGCGGATTCTGCAACATCAACATCGAAGCGATCATGATCGAGCATATCCGCCGGAAATATGGAATTCGAAAGGTCGCCATAGTGGACACGGACTGCCATCACGGCGACGGCACACAGGACATCTACTGGCACGACCCGGATACCCTGTTCATTTCACTCCACCAGGACGGCCGCACCATTTTCCCCGGGACCGGTTTCCCCAACGAGATGGGCGGCCCGAACGCCCTGGGCTCCACCGTGAACATTCCCCTGCCCCCACAGACCGGGGAGGAGGGTTTCTTCGTGGTCATGGAGGAACTTGTCATGCCCCTTCTGGAAAGTTTTCAGCCGGAGCTGGTGATCAATTCGGCGGGGCAGGACAACCACTTCAGCGACCCCATCACGGACATGAACTTCTCAGCCCGTGGCTACGCAACGCTGAACGCCCGGCTCCGGCCCGATATCGCAGTGCTGGAGGGCGGTTACGCGGTTGAGAGCGCCCTGCCTTATGTCAACACGGGCATTATCATGGCCATGGCCGGGTTGGATACCAGCACGGTCAAGGAGCCCAACTATGAGCGGGACTACCGGCCCCAGAGCCCCGATGTGACCAGGAACATCGACCGGCTCACAGCACGCCTGAGACTCGTGTTCCTGGAGGGAAAATACGATGCGCCTTCCCACTCTCCCGGTGATGTGCTGGAGCGGAAGCGGGAGATCTTCTACGACACGGACGGCATTTTCGAGCGACAGCGCGAACTCATAAGGGTGTGCAAAAACTGTGCGGGCGCCCTGGGTGTGGAATCCGCAGCAAGCAAGGGCACGCATATATTCGGCGTTCGCATTCCTCAGGGCGTCTGTTCCGAGTGCCGAAAGACCGCCCTGTCCTGGTTCGACCAGGCGGCCCGGGGATCCTTTGCCCACATCTTCCTTCAGGACCGCGACCGGGACGTTTTCGAGCGCGTTTCTCCGTGAAGCGGCATGAGTCATATGACAACAGACCCATGCCCATGCCCCGGAGCGGGCTTTTGCGAGGGCGTCAAAGTTGATTGCCTGTATTGATAGCCTCCTTTTATCCCGTTTTTCGAAAACGCAATCTGCCACAACTGATTTCTTCTCGATCTGAAACTGCCTGCGCATGACAGCAGGTAGTAGCTCCACATTCGGTAAAACCTCTCGTCATAAATGCCTGACAGCTCACTCCAGTTTTTTGTGAAATTCCGGTACCATGCCATCAAGGTATGATCATAATAATGCCCAAAGCTGTGCCAATCCTCGAGAACAAATAATCCCTGTGATGCCGATGTTATCTGCTTTGCAGATGGCAACATTGAATTGGGAAATATGTATTTTCTAATCCACGGGTCCGTTGAGTATACAGAAGTATTTCCTCCGATCGTGTGCAATAGAAAAAGACCTTCGTCATTTAAACAGCGATGGATCACCTTCATAAAATGCCTGTAGTTTTTGTAACCAACGTGTTCAAACATGCCTATTGATACAATTCGATCGTATTTTTCGAATACATCCCGATAATCTTTTAGTTCGATTTGAACATCCAATCCTTTGCAAAACGTTTGTGCAAATTTCACCTGCTCCTGCGAAACAGTGATTCCATGTACCGTTGCACCATAATTTATCGCCGAATATTTTGCAAAACCGCCCCAGCCGCAACCAATATCCAAAACTTTCATGCCCGGCTGTAATCCAATTTTTCGGCATATTAAGTCCAACTTGGCTTCCTGCGCCTTTTCGAGTGTTTCAGCGTTTTCCCAATAACCGCAGGAATAGTTGAACCATGGGTCCAGCATCAAAGAGAAGAGATGGTTGCCGATGTCATAGTGTCGCTTGCCTATCACATAGGCGTTCGACCTGTTTTGGGCGTTTCGTATCTTTGCTATGAGTATCGGATAAAGGAGTCCTATTGAATTTCTCGTTGCTTTTTTGTCTAACCGATCACCCAGTATTCGTTCAAAGAATTGATCAAGGGCTTCGCAATCCCACCAGCCGTCCATGTAGCTTTCCCCCAAGGCGAGAGACCCGCCGGATAAGACCCTTTCATAGAACCGGGGATGGTGTATTCGGATATCCCAGGGCCGGTTTCCATTGATTTGGACATCCGGGGGATGGAGCATTTTCTGCACAAGGGTTTGGGCTTTCGATTGTTTCACGGGATATGCTTTTTCTGAATGTCCGGCCATATCAAGATCCTCATCAGGCGAAGCCGTGCTGCAAGCAAAGCATGACATCCGCGATTCATTTATAAATAGATTATATGAAACGCTTTTTCGGCACCAGCAAGTTTCCAATTCAGAAATGAGGATTTTTTGTCAAGATCAAGGAGATCAAGAGGTTGCGCGGAGGCGTACTGAGGTACGCCGCACAAGCAACCTCGCAGATTGACGCCGAGATCGGCAAAAAAGACCATTTCTGGATGGAAACTAAATTAGTGCCCATCCAGAAACGCTTTTCGG
>JAWLEX010000147.1:0-7123 GCA_041685835.1 Desulfatiglandales bacterium | reverse complement strand
TGAAGCCGCCGGCGCCGGCATAGGTTCCCTGCCAAGGCTGAGGGCCCTTGGGGCGGTTGCGCGGTTGCCCGTACCCCGCCGGGGTGAGTAAGGCCTCATAAACCTCGAAAAATATCTCCCAAGATCTTTCTCTGGTCTCGTTCTCGGGTATTTCGCTCAAGAGCTGAGTCTAAGAGCGAAGCTGGAGCACCTCACTGCAACCTCAGTATCATCTGCAGCCTGTGCAGGCAGCCATTAACAGCCCGCACGGCCTTTCCTTTGGGTCTGATCAGCCCGTTGCCTGGACCGGAAGTCCAGAGCCAGAATACGCGGGGACGCTGGTAAATAAGTAAAAAACCAGATCTGACAGCGTTGGCAATTCCGCAATCCCGATTAAGCTACAGCTTCTTCAGGAAGCTCCCAACCAGGAAAAACAAGAACTCCTGGATATACCTTCAATTCAGTGGCCAATACTTTGGCGCGTTCGACTCCCAGTTTGACGCGCCCATTCTCGATTGTGGAAACGGTCGCCTGGGGGATGCCGGTCAGCACGGACAGTTGATCCTGGCTCAATTCCTGAAGCTTCCGAATGATCCTTACGGATTCACCCCCTGCGTAAGAGCGAGGAGCGTTATCGAACTCTGTTTGAGAATGTTCCTGTGGGGCTCTATCGAACGGATGAGGATCGCCGCATTATCGAGGCCAACCCTGCTCTGGCAAACATCCTTGTTTTTTGTGACAGGATCTCAGGAGAGGCACTAATGACAAGAGTTGTCAAACAGGATACATTGTCATATACAGGTTCTACCTTTTTAGGGGCCGGGAACCTCCGCAGGGGATTGTTTTGCGGCAAGGGCGTCATGCTGTGAGCGACCGGCGAGGGAGGTGCGTGAAAGTCCAACCGGGCCACCATCGCAAGAGGACCTATGACCGTATGAGTACGTTGGCTCTGCCCATTTTTAAGTCGAGGATCTGTTGCAAGGACGTTCGGTTGAATGGGAACGTCTCTCCCGCGCCGGTCTTTGAGACCGATGAAAGTCACAGTCACTTCCTGGTTCGTTTTCCTGTACACCCGTATTAGATCACGTTAGGCCATAAGGAGTCCGAAAGCAAACAAATCTCCAGAGAAGGGGCAGGGGAAGTCACCCCGGAAAAGGAGTGAAGGTAGACACGATGACGGCCGCACCCGAAGCATGCGAAAAAACGCTCAAACGATCCACCCTGCTGGCTGCGGTGATCTCGAGCTTCCTGGCACCCTATTTGAGCTCATCGGTCAACGTGGCGCTGCCGGCGATTCAGGAGGATCTTTCCGCGACCGCAGTGCAGCTGACGTGGATGGCGACCTCCTTTGTGCTCGTGAACGCCATGCTGGCGCTTCCTCTTGGAAAGGCCTCGGACATCTGGGGACGAAAGAGGATGCTCGCCGGAGGCATTGCTTTGATCACGGTGTCCTCGGCGGTCTGCTGGGTGGTGGAGGACCCCCGCACGCTCATTGCACTTCGGGCCGTTCAGGGGTTTGCCAGCGGCGCAGTAGCCGTCACCAGCATGGCCATAGTGTCTTCGGTGTTTCCCCCGGAGGAAAGGGGATCGGCCTTCGGCCTTGTGATAGCGGCGGTGTACACGGGGCTTTCCGCAGGTCCTTTTATGGGTGGGATGCTCACCGGGTACTTCGGGTGGCGGAGCGTGTTTGTGTCCGTGGCCCTTTTGGGGGCGGTGGCCTTCGTGTGGATCGTCACGCGCCTCAAAGGTGAGTGGGCCGATGCCGCAGGCCAGAGGCTCGATGTCATCGGATGTCTTCTCTATGCCTGCGGGCTCTTCGGCATCACTTACGGGGCCTCAACCCTCCCCGAAGTGATTGGAGTCCTTCTGCTGGCGGGCGGTGTAGGCGTGATCGCGCTCTTTGTGAGGCGGCAGTACCGCGCGGCCACACCGCTTCTGGACATGCGGCTCTTTTCCGAGAACAGGGTCTTCGCTTTTTCCAACATGGCCGCCCTGATTCACTACGCGGCCGTGTTCGCGGTCACTATGCTGATGAGCCTGTATCTCCAGTTTGTGAAGGGGCTCCAGCCCCAGACCGCAGGCCTGGTGCTGCTGGCCCAGCCGATTGTGCAGGCGGCCTTCTCGCCGGCCGCCGGCCGCCTTTCCGACCGTATTGACGCGGGCAGGGTGGCATCCTTAGGCATGGGAATCACGGCGCTGGGGCTCATCATGCTCCTGTTGACCGGCCAGGAGAGCTCGATTGGTTATGTGGTCTGTGTCCTGGTCATTCTCGGGTTCGGGTACGCCCTGTTCTCGAGCCCCAACTCCAATGCCATCATGGGCTCGGTGTCCAAGCGGCACTACGGTGTGGCCTCCAGCGTGGTCACCACCATGCGTGCGGTCGGCATGAGCATGAGCATGGCCGTGGCCACGGTGACGATCTCATTCTTCGTGGGGCGGGCAGCCATCGGCCCGGGCAACATTCCGGCGCTGCTTCAGGCCATGCGCGTCTGCTTCGGCATCTCCATCGTGCTCTGCTGCATCGGCATCATCGCTTCCCTGGCCCGCGGCAGGATCCGCGGGAATCCTCAGTAGACGGTCGCAGGTTGTGGAGGCGATGGGGACATCTTTCCGGCAGCGGCTTCGATTATTCCAGTGCGCCACACGTGGCGTCATCCGCCGGGTCCCATGGCCGTGGTTGCTTTCGAAGGGGACTCCTTTACGGTTTTTACGAAGACCACCGAAGCGAGGCAGAAGGAGCATTGGAATAACTTTAATTTGATTTATATAACGCATGAAAAGGGTCATGCCTCCGCGCCCGGTAATGCGCTCATCAGTAGGTTCAACCTTGGAGATTCTCCGCTTTCTTTCGTCCCGACGGCCGGCGGCTGTGGTGATGGTTTTTGTGTCGGCCTGTATCCCGCTACGGGCGGAAAGCAGGCGGGCAGGGTAAGGGAAAAACAAGGAAAGAGAAGATAGGATCGGGAGGAACCATGGCACGGAATGGAGGTCGAGTGAGCAGGCACTCGTTGAGAGCATGGAACAGGTATTCGATGCGCTTCGGGCCGAGAGCTTCTTTTCGCACGCCTCGGAGGACACCTATGACGAGCTTCGGCGGGCGGCGGAAAAGGCCGGCTTTTGTGCCGCCACTCCTAAAGAAGCCTGGCCAAAAGCGCCGTGAGCGCATGAATCGTGGCGCTTGCAACCAGTGCAATGCCGGTTTTGCGGTGCAGGCTCGCAGGGACCCGGATAATATGAAGACCGGTGAAAAGCTGCCATGCCAGCAGCACCATATTGAGAACCCCGAATGCAAGAATCATAATCCGGCCCTACTCTCCTGATGCTTCCACGGATACCGTTTTCTCGTCAACATTCCTGCTCCCATGGAGACTACAGGAAGCCTCGGCCTCGATTTCGAGCTGGTTTTCCACCGTATGGGAAAAGGAGACGGAAAAATTCTCATCCGGGGGTTTGCTGAACATGGAATATTCCCACCTCTCGGCGGTTTCGCCGTTAATGCGCAGTTCCACCCACTCGGTGTGATGAATGAAATTGTTGCCGTCATGCGAGACATTCAGGACAATTACGATTTCTTCTCCCACGGCGGCTTTTGCCGGGGCCTCGATTTCAATGGCAGACTCATTGGCCGCAGCTGCCGGGGTAAATATCAATCCCGGCAAGAGCACTGCGCACAAACAAAACATCATAACCCGCATATTTTTCATTTTACCCTCCTTGTTTGACTGCTGCAATTTATCGTGGCAGGTGTGACGCTGCATTTCTGAACGGGCCGATGTCATCCTCGAATCCGCGTTTATCACCTGAGGTGAAGTTATGAGTGACATTGAACCAGGCGAGTCAACGTCTGCACCTGATTTTGAATCGGCAGACAGCGAGGTGCGGCCAGTCAGGCTATCTGAGTATATGTAGCAATAATCAGAGCACAGTTCAAGAAAGTAAGATAAACTATCTCCTGCATTGATATCAAGTAGTAGACGTGCCATCATGGCCTCCTTGGGGTTCCGGGCGGCCTGGCCATTGAAGAGTTTCACCCTGGGGAACGCGGGCATGAGCAACCTTCTGCGAGGTTGCTTGTCCGGGGTACTTCAGTACGCCTCCGCGCAACCTCTTGATTTCCTTGAGCTTGACAAAAAATCCTCATTTCTGAATTGGAAACTTGCCAGTGCCCAAAAAGCGTTTCTGGATGGGCACGAGGCTAGCTGATCGCATTCCGGAATTTCCACGCCTGCATAATCTTGTTTGCTTCTGCGCAAAGACAAAAATCATTACTTTAAATAAACTGAGATATCATGAATATTAACCCAAAAATGACAGTCAGTGAATTGATAACAAATCATCCCTCAGCAATGGGTTTTTTTATTGGAAGAAAGATGCTTTGTGTCGGGTGTCCGACTAATACATTTCATACGTTGGAGGATGTTGCTCGAATTTACAATATAGTATTGAAACAATTACTAGAAGAACTTCAAATCGTAATCAAATCTCATAGGAAACTATGAGTTATTATGATATGTGTATCTATCTTCCACAAATAACCATCACTCAGTACTCTTATTTTTTGAGATAATTTTAAAGGAACAGGAGATGATCTCATGCAAAAGAGGGAAATAAAAGAAGGAATTTATTGGGTGGGCGCTGTGGACTGGGACAGGCGTCTGTTCGACTCACTCATTCCACTTCCGGACGGCACGACCTACAACGCCTATTTGGTTCAAGGGAACGAAAAAAGCGTTCTGCTGGACACAGTCGATCCACCAATGGCCGGGAAATTGACGGCGCAAATGGCTGGAGTGGGCAAAATCGACTTTATTGTCTCCCATCATGCCGAACAGGACCATTCCGGGGCCATCCCTCTTGTACTTGAGCAGTTTCCGGAAGCAAAGGTCGTCGTGACGCCCAAAGCCAAAGGGATGCTCATGGACCTTCTGAAAATCCCGGAAAGCGCCTTTGTCACCGTGGAAGACGGAGAAACGCTGTCCCTTGGGGGGAAGACGCTGAAGTTCATCCACACGCCCTGGGTCCACTGGCCGGAAACCATGGTGACCTACCTGGAAGAGGATCACATTCTATTCAGTTGTGATTTCTACGGTTCCCACATAGCGACCTCCGATCTTTTCGTGACCGACCAAGGGCGTGTGTACGAGGCCGCCAAACGATACTTTGCCGAAATTATGATGCCCTTTCGCACTGTGATCACAAAGAATATCGAGAAACTCAAAGGGTATGACATTCAAATGATCGCCCCAAGCCACGGCCAGATCTACGACCAGCCTTCCTGGATCATGGATGCATACCGGGACTGGGTAATGGGAGCTCCCCACAATCTGGTTGTTTTGCCCTTCGTGTCCATGCACGGCAGCACCCGGCAGCTGGTCGACCGGCTGGTATCCAGCCTCGTCGGCCGTGGTGTGCGCACGGAGCTGTTCAACCTGGCTGTCACCGATATCGGAAAACTCGCCATGGCGCTCGTTGATGCGGGGACCGTTGTCGTGGGGGTGCCGACTGTTCTGGCCGGTCCCCACCCGCTGGCCGCTTATGCGACGCTGCTGGCCAATGCCTTAAGGCCCAAGGCAAAGTATCTTTCCATAATCGGGTCCTATGGCTGGGGCGGCAAGACCGTGGAAACACTGGCGGGAATGATTCCCAATTTGAAAGTTGAAGTGCTGGAACCTGTTTTATGCAAAGGGGTCCCCTCGGAGCCCGATTTTGGAGCCCTGGACAGGCTGGCCGGCACGATTGCGGAAAAGCACAAAGGGCATGGTTTCGCGTAGAAAACGGATCACGCGGATGCATAAGAATCTTATCGTTTCCAACATTGTTCTGTATTGCATGGAATGGGATGAAACCGTGCGGTTTTATCGGGATGCATTGCAGCTGCCGGTCCTTTTCTCTGCCGATTGGTTTATAGAATTTGGCTTGACCGCCAACTCAAGATTGAGCATCGCCGATGAGAAACACGCTTCCATCAAAAGCTGCGGTAACGCAGGGGTTACGATAACGCTGCAAGTCGAGAATATCGATGCGGCCAGGACATATGCAGTGAATAGAGGTTTGAATCCGACAGAGGTGAAAACCCATCCGTGGAGTGCCCGGAATTTTCATCTCTTTGATCCGGAAGGGCATCGTATCCAAATATGGCAATCCTCGGTTTCCGATCAAACACCGAAACCAGCCATATGACCGCCATAAATAATCTTGATTTTTTGCCTGTTAGCATTAGGCGCAGGAACCGGGAAGCACGAGAAACGATAATATTTTAAAGCCAAAGGAGAAAAATCATGTTTTGTTTTCTCGGATGAGGTTCGCATCACGGCCGCGCAAAACAAGGATGTGCGTTCCCTGAGAGAGCTGCTGATCATCGGCAGCAAGGGAATCGCCGCCTATGCCGATCATGCCGCGATTCTGGGTCATGAAAAAGACGACATCTATGGCTTTGTCATGGAGGCCCTGGCTTCCACCACCAAGGAGCTTTCGACGGACGAGATGATCGGTATGGTCATGAAGGCCGTAGAGACCGCCGTCAACACCATGGCCCTGCTGGACGAGGCCAATACCAAAGCCTATGGCCATCCTGAAATAACCGAGGTGAATATCGGCGTGGGCAAGAATCCCGGCATCCTGATTTCCGGTCACGACCTGAAAGACATGGAGGAGTTGCTCAAACAGACCGAAGGAACGGGTGTGGATGTGTACACCCACGGTGAGATGCTGCCGGCCAATTACTATCCGGCTTTCAAAAAATACGACCATTTCGTGGGCAACTACGGCGGGTCGTGGTGGCACCAGAACAAGGAGTTCGAATCCTTTAACGGCCCTATCGTTCTCACCACCAACTGTCTGATCCCGATAAAAAAGGAGAACACCTATCTGGACCGGCTGTTTACCACAGGCGTGGTCAATTATCCGGGAGCCAAGCACATCGCCGATAGGCCGGAGGGCGGCGCAAAAGATTTTTCCGCGGCCGTGGAGGGTTTCATGATCACCCCTTCATGTGGCAGCTGGCATCGCTCAAGGTATCATGAAAAGCGAACAATATCATCGCATGACTTAGGCTTCAATGCAAGTATTTAGGTGTTCACGACAGGCTTTGCGTTCTTGAAAGAGGTTGTTTTCGTGAAAAAGGTAGAATAAAATTACTTTTAGT
>JAWLEX010000027.1:0-30264 GCA_041685835.1 Desulfatiglandales bacterium | reverse complement strand
CTAATTGAATAACATTCCTAAAACACCTGATTTCCAGCCCTATACCGGTCTTTTTGAGCCCAAAAAATGAGCTATAGAAAGAGACAACCAAGCCAGATAATTCAATAACACCGATTTCAGCTCTAAAAAAGGCCATATAGGCCAATATGGCGTGCATATTTTCTGCGCGGCATAACTTGACAAAGATCCGCCTTTTGCATATCCAGAACGAGGCGAAGGGCACTCCAGGATTTAAGACCGGAAGCCGGTGGTTTCTAATGAAATTCCTTCTCGAGACCCTAATCGACTCGATTGAAGAAGGCATCATCGCTATTGATGGCGCCGGGATAATCACACATTTCAACTCCTCGGCAGGCCGGATCACAGGGGTGGATCCGGCACGGGCCGTAGGGCGTACTGCGGCCAAGGCCCTTCTCAACTCCACGCTGCCGCGTGTACTCGAGACGGGCGTTCCCGAGATCGAAAAGGAGCTGGTCCTCCCCAACAATACCCGTATCATCGCCAACCGGGTCCCTGTGCGAGACAGTGCGGGCAATGTCATAGGCGCAGTAAGCATATTCCGCGATGTAACCCAGGTGACGAACCTGACCGACCAGAACATCGCCCTCAAGCAGATGCAAAGCCTGCTCGAAGCCATCATAAACGCGTCCCAGGACGCCGTGTCGGTCGTTGATGAAAAGGGGAAGGGCCTAATCATCAACCCCGCCTACACCCGGCTGACCGGCCTGACTGAAAAGGATGTTATAGGCAAGCCTGCCGAGATCGACATCGCCGAGGGCGAAAGCGCCCACATGCAGGTCCTGAGGACCCGAAAACCCGTGCGTGGGGCCCGCCTGAAAGTCAAACCGCACAACAAGGACGTGCTTGTCAACGTCGCCCCCATTTTGGTGGACGGCGACCTTAAAGGCAGTGTCGCCATTGTGCACGATATGTCCGAGCTGCTGAACCTCTCGGATCAACTGAGCACGGCGAGACGCATGATCCGGACCCTCGAGACAAAGTACACCTTCCGGGACATAATCGGGCAGAGCGATCAGATGCAGACGGCCGTCCAGTGGGCCCAAAAAGCGGCCGCGGTCCCCGCCACCGTCCTGCTCAGGGGTGAGTCGGGCACCGGGAAAGAGCTCTTCGCCCATGCCATCCATCACTCCAGCAACCGAAAAAACAACCAGTTGATCAGGGTCAACTGCGCCGCGGTCATGGAAAGCCTGTTCGAAAGCGAGCTTTTCGGGTACGAAGAAGGTGCTTTCACCGGGGCCAGGCGCGGGGGCAAAAAGGGATTTTTTGAAGAGGCGGACAAAGGCACACTGTTCTTTGATGAAGTAAGCGAGCTCTCAACAAACACACAGGCCAAGCTGCTGCGCGCCCTTCAAGAAAAAGAGATTGTCCGCGTTGGAGGCGCAAAGGCCATACCCGTTGATGTCCGGATCATCGCGGCGACGCACGTTAACCTGGAGGAGGCCGTTCAGGAAGGGCGTTTCCGCCAGGACCTGTACTACCGGCTGAACGTAATGCCTATTGTCATACCGCCACTCAGACACCGCAAGGAAGATCTGGCTGACTTGACCTCCCATATCATCCGAAAGCTGAACCAGGAGTTCGGGCGAAACGTCTTGGACATCGATCCTGAGGCGCTCACAATGCTGATGGACTATCCATGGTACGGAAACGTGCGGGAGCTGGAAAACGTACTTGCACAGTCAATGACAAGAATGGGCTATACCGAATCAACAATACGCCCCCAACACCTGCCCGAACTCAATGGCGCCCATGCTTCGGGACGTCCACGGGCGCCTGATCACGGCCCTTGCCCGGCGGCCGATGTAGAAGGCCCGGCAAGCGGCGATCTCAAGTCAGTCATGTCGGAGGTCGAAAAAGCCTACGTGATTAAAATTCTCGAGAAAAACCGCTGGAATAAGGTTGCTGCAGCCAAAACGCTGGGCATATCCATCCGGAGTCTTTACAACAAGATCGGGAGGCACGGCATTTAGTCCTTTGTAAATTCCTGCATGCAATCTATTGCATTTAAAATGAATATTATTGCGCAAAGCCCGGCTTCCAATTGAGATCGGATAGCCCTGCGTTTTTCTTTCATCCCCAAAACGCCCTTGTTATGAGCCCGGGCTGATCCTGCAAACCCTGACCCACCCCAGGATGCCACATGACTCATCATATCGATATTAATAACTTTATTATATCACCCCACTCTGTGTTCCCTCCTCGGAAGATCGGTTGAAAACCGGTTCTCACCAACAAGGCCCGGAAAAACAGGCGTCTCTCAAGCGGGATCAGCCCTTCTGGCACACTCCTTGCGCACAATATGGAGATTTGGACGTGTCCTTAAATAAGAGTCTTTCATCAAGACGAGAGCCTTAAAAAGTCTCGAGGCCCTTAGGAGAAATCATGGAAGAGATCCGGTTTCATGGCCGAGGGGGCCAGGGCGCTGTGATCGGGTCGGAAGTGCTGGCGCATGCCTTTTTCATCGAAGGCAAGTATGTGCAGGCATTTCCGGCCTTCGGCGTTGAGCGCAGAGGGGCTCCGGTCACGGCCTTCTGCAGGGTCGATGACGCCCCGATAAACCTCCGGAATCAGATCTATCAACCGGACCACGTGGTGGTCCTGGACCCTTCCCTGGTCGAGGCGGCAGGGATCGCAGCAGGCCTCAAAGAAAACGGCTTGGTGCTGATCAATACAAACCGGCATCCTGACTTTTACCGCGGGCTCCTGGGCAACGGATTTCGCGTCCTGACGGTGGACGCATCCACCCTGGCGGCCCGCAATAGATTGGGCTCGGATTCCAACCCAATTGTCAACACCGCCATCTGCGGCGCATTCGCAAGGGCCACCGGGTTGCTCGATATCGAGGCGGTTGAGCATGCCATCGACGAATATGTGCCCATCAAGACAAACAACAACAAACAGGCCGCCAGGGAGGCCTTTGAATCGCTCATGGGCCTGGATTAGAACGAGCCCCCGATTTAATCGCATACTTGCCGTCGGAACACCCGGCGGGCAGGGGGCGGGCGGCAGGGGTTGAGCGGGAGGAAAGGAAGAGGCGTATGGCACCCGGAAACTCAACAACCGGCGGGCTCTTTGACTTCAAGTCATGGCGCGATCTGACACCCATGAACATTTCTGTTGGATCCATGCGCCATAACAAGACCGGCACCTGGCGCTTTATAAGGCCATTTTATGAAAACAAGGTGCCCGCATGCCGGCAAGGGTGCCCTGCTGGTAACAACATAGAGTCCTGGGTCAGTCTGATCCTTGACGGGGATTTTGAAGGGGCCTGCCGCCGATTGAAGCTTGAGCAGCCTTTCCCGGCGGTGCTTGGGCGCATATGCTTCAGGTTCTGTCAGGTTTCGTGCAACCGAAACGCCCTGGACCGGTGCGTCCAGATCAATGCGCTGGAGCGTTTCCTGGGCGATCAGGTCCCTTCAACAGCCCTCAATCCGGAACCGGCGCATTACAACGGCAAGTCGCTTGCTGTTGTTGGCTCCGGACCCGCAGGCATGGCCAATGCGTACTTTGCGAGGCTGCTCGGGTACAATGTGACGATCTTTGAGAAGCACCCGGACCCGGGCGGCATACTGCGCGCGGGAATTCCGGCCTATCGGCTACCCCGGGAAATCGTCGCCGCCGAGTTCGACGGCCTTGGTGCAATGGGGATCACAATACGCACCAATACAGAGATCGGCCGGGACATCACGTTAAGTCAATTGAGCGACACATTCGATTACGTCTTCCTGGCGACAGGGGTTCACAAAAGCATACCCCTCGGAATACCAGGCGAGCACGACACCGACCGGGTCATGAGCGGCCTCGAGCTTCTCAAACGGATCGCCTTTGATGACGTACCGGATATCGGCGGCAGGGTGGTGGTCATAGGCGGAGGAAACACCGCGGTTGATGCGGCCCGGACCGCCCTCCGGCTGGGTGCCGATGTGACCGTCGTCTACAGGCGGACAGAGGCCGAGATGCCGGCCCATGAGGACGAGGTGAATGAGGCACTCGAGGAGGGAGTGCGGTTCCTGTTTCTTTCGGCTCCGGTGCGCATAGAGGTAAACCCGGACGGAGGCATTGCCAGGGTTGCGTGCTGTGAGATGCGGCTGGGGGAGCAAGACGAAAGCGGCCGGAGGCGGCCCATCGTAAAGGAGGATTCGCAGTTCGAGCTGGACGCTGATACGGTCATCACAGCCGTTGGCGAGCAGGCCGGGTTTTCGTATCTCGAGGGCGCTGCTGCGCCTGAAAGAGGCGCCTTGCCCGTGGACTCCGGAGGCCGCGCCCTGGCCGGCCCCACTTTCGACAGGCTGTATGCCGGCGGCGACATCATCGATATCCCCCACACGGCCGTGCATGCGGTTGCCGCGGGAAAACGGGCGGCGATCGCCATGGATTGCGAACTCAAGGGCCTCGATCTTGAAGATGTGCTGGGAAGGATCACAATCGGCAAAGGCCCCGGTCTCAGTTTCGAGGCATACAGGGGCTTGAACCAATCCGTTGCGGGGGGCGCCACTTTACAAACCGTGGTCAAGCCGGAAGACATGGTGTTCGATTACTTCAGAAACACCCGCCCCGTAGAGATCGAGATCCTGCCGGCCGTTGACAGAAAGACCTCTTTTCAGCCTTACAGGTCAAACCTCACCGCCCGGCAGGCCCGGCTGGAGGCCGAGCGCTGCATGCACTGCGGCCGCTGCACCTGTTGTGACAACTGCCTGATCTTCTGCCCCGACATGGCTGTTCACATAAACGGCAACGGCCGTTCCGGCCAAGGCTACAGCATAGATTACGACTACTGCAAGGGCTGCGGCATCTGCGCCGCCGAATGCCCGCGTTGCGCCATCACAATGCTCAAAGAGGAAACACTGTCCGCCTGATAACAGGAGGCATGAGTGAAGCAGGTCATAAAAGGAAATCATGCGGTCTCACACGGTGTGAGGCTCAGCCGGGTCGACGTCATCTCCGCCTACCCCATCACCCCGCAGACCACAATTGTGGAGGAGTTGTCCGAGATGTGTGCGGAGGGCTATCTCGGTGCCCAATTCATCAAGGTAGAAAGCGAGCATTCTGCCCTGGCCGCCTTGCTGGGGGCTTCAACGGCCGGTGTGCGGACCTTTACGGCGACAAGCGGCAACGGCCTCCTCTACATGCACGAGGTGCTGCACTGGATTGCCGGGGCCCGGCTGCCGGTCGTCATGGCCAACGTCAACCGGGCGGTAAGCGGTGTGTGGAACATCTGCGCTGATCAGACGGATTCGCTTTCCCAACAGAACACCGGATGGATACAGATCTACTGCGAATCCAACCAGGAGGTGCTCGACAGCGTAATTATGGCCTTCAAGCTCGCGGAACGCGTCATGCTGCCGGTGATGATATCCTACGACGCTTTTTTCCTGAGCCACACATCGGAAATAGTCGATGTACCCGATCAAACGACTGTGGATGAATTCCTTCCTGCTTACGTCCCGCCGGCCGAAATAACATTCGACGACCCGCGGATGTTCGGCGGTTTCTTCCCCAACGACTACTTCTATGAACACCGTTACTCCATCCACCACGCGGCCATGGAGGCCCTGGAGTACTATCCGGTGGTCTGCGGTGAGTACGAAGAGCTGTTCGGCCGGGCGTACAATGTCGTTGAAACGTACAGGGCCGACGACGCAGAGCTGATCTTTGTCTCCGCTGGCACGATCACCTCCGTCGCCCGCATCACCATCGACAAGCTGCGCAGGCAGGGGAAAAAAATCGGCCTGATGAAAGTGCGCATGTTCAGGCCCGCCCCTTCACAGTGCTGGCGGGAAGTCCTGGGAGGGGCGCAAAAGATCGTCGTGGTGGACCGCAACCTGAGCCCGGGCCTGGGTGGTGTATTCGCCAACGAGATACAGGGCGCCCTTTATCCATTGAGTGTGCGCCCGGAGCTTTACCCTGTCGTGGCCGGGCTGGGCGGACGCGATGTAACCCCGGACGATGTGGAAGGCATCATCAATCACGCCTTGAGCAATGACCCGCCGGTCCAAGGCCCGCTCTTCTGGGGTCTGAAACAATAGGAGAGTTAGATGCAAAGGACTTTTTCGATACCACGTGAAGTATTTCTGGATGAGGAGCTGACAAAACCGGGGATGTCATCCTGTCAGGGATGCGGGGCCGCGCTGGCAATGAAAATAGCCCTCAGGGGGTTGGGCAAAAGGACCGTGGTCGTCTTTCCCGCCTGCTGTTTTACTGTCTTTGTCGGCAGCTACCCTTACTCCAGCCTGGGGGTCCCCATTGTTCACTGCCCCTTTGCCACCGCCGCGATCACCGCCGCGGGCATCGCCGCCGCCATGAAGCGGCGCGGGGAAGAGGACACCAATGTCATGGCCTGGGCCGGCGACGGCGGGACCTTCGATATAGGTCTGCAGTCGCTCTCAGGTGCGGCCGAGCGCAACGAAGACATCCTGTTCGTGTGCTATGACAACGAGGCCTATATGAACACCGGCATCCAGCGCTCCAGCGCCACGCCCCCAGGCGCCTGGACGACCACCACACCTGCAGGCACCGTGAAGTCCGAACCCAAGAAAGACATCGAGCAAATCATGCTGGGGCACCATATACCTTATCTGGCCACCGCCTCGCCCGCCTATCCGGACGACATGTACAACAAGTTCAAAAAGGCGGGGGCCATTAAAGGAACCAGGTTTATTCATATCCTGGCCGCCTGCCCCACCGGCTGGCGCATCGATCCGTCACAATCTGTTCGCGTCACCCGCATGGCCACGCAGGCCAATGTCTTCCCCATTTATGAAGTCGAAAGACAGGGCATGGCTGATCCTGAAAGAAATAGCTCTGAAGGCTATGTGTACCGCATCAATATCTATCCGGAAAGAGAGGTGACTGTTCGAGAATACCTCCAGTCCCAGGGGCGTTTCAGGCATATTACTCCGAAAATCATCCGCAGCGTCCAACGCCGGGTAAAACACAACTGGGAAAGCCTGGTCGCCAGAGCCATAATGAAGTAGCGTTTTGCGGTCATTATGACTCTAAAAAAGCAACATAGGCCAATTTATTGGGCATATCTTGACTCAATTAGTAATAATTACAATACATTAGTTTGGCCCGACCCCCCTCTGCTCTGCGCCTCTCCTCTACCCCCCTCTATACCCCCTCTACACCCTCCTTCTTTAGAAACATCTCAGGCCCTTGATCGCCCTGCCCCGCCGTGCTATCTTGCGCCTAAACTAATGGCTTTTGTTTTCCTGAATGTGCGGTTCCAGCGAAAATGGAGGTGAAAAGCCCGTGCCCAGTGGAAGCCGTTTTCTATTCACAGCAGCCGCCTTTGTGGTGGTGGTGGCAGGCATGCGCGCGGCCAGCGACATCCTGGTGCCGTTTCTCCTGGCCGTTTTCATTTCCATCATCTGCTCCCCTCTCCTTTTCTGGCTGAAAAAAAAGGGGGTCCGCAACGGCCTGGCTGTCTGCTCTACCCTCATAATCCTTCTCATTTTCGGCATGATCCTGGTCATGTTTTTGGGGACCAGCGTTCACAGGTTCACCAACGACCTGCCCTTCTATCAGATGCGGCTCACGGAACAGAGCGCGGGCATTATAGCCTGGGTGGAGGGTTTAGGCCTGGATATCTCGGCCGAGGCATATGAGAATATTGTCAATCCGGGAAGGGTCCTGGGCATTGCCGCAAACACCCTTAAGGGAATGAGCGGGATGCTCACGAATGTCTTCATGATCCTCCTTACAGTGTTGTTCATCCTGTTCGAGGCATCGACCCTTCCGCGCAAGATCGCCGCGGCAATGACCGGGCCGGAGGAGGACTCGCTGTCACAGTTGAGCGGATTCATGGGCGGCCTGAACCGCTACCTTGCCATCAAGACGCTCTTCAGCCTGCTTACGGGAGTCGCGGTAGGGGCCTGGCTGGCGATTCTAGGCGTGGACTACCCCATATTGTGGGGGCTGCTCGCCTTTTTCCTGAACTACGTCCCCAGCATCGGCTCGATCATCGCCGCCGTTCCCGCGTGCCTGCTGGCACTGGTTCAACTGGGCGTGGGACCGGCCCTCCTGGCCGTGCTGGGTTATCTGGTGGTAAACTTCACGTTCGGCAACCTGCTGGAGCCCCGGTTCATGGGAAGGCGCCTGGGGCTTTCCACGCTGGTGGTGTGGCTCTCTCTCGTGTTCTGGGGCTGGGTGCTTGGACCCTTGGGAATGCTGCTTTCGGTTCCGCTCACCATGATCGTCAAGATAATCCTGGAAAGCAAGGAGGACACCCGGCGAATCGCCATTCTTCTGGGCTCGGGACACGCAGCGCCGGTATTGAAGCCCGACGCCGATCTTTGATTCGAGTCACTGCCGGTGTGAAATATTCTTGTAAGCTCGAAAGGATCCCTGGTGCGAAGAACGAGTTTCCGGTGATTCCGCAGTCACTCAGATCAACCCGGCGGCCTCCATGATGTCGGGGACCCTCTCTTCCTTGCCGATGGCCATGATATGGACCCCGTCGCACATGCGCTCCCCGCGGATCCTTCGAATCATGCGCCCGGCGATTTCAATGCCCTTGTCCACCTTTCGCCCTTTAGGGGCCGCGTCCATCTCATCGATGAGTTCCTGAGGGACCCGGACTCCGGCCACATTCTTGTTCATGAACCGGGCCATGGGAGCGGATGTGAGCAGGATGATGCCCGCCAGGATCTTGACCGGAAACTGCCGGGCCCCCTCCATGAAGGCCTTGAAGTTGTCCAGGTCGTAGACCGCCTGGGTCTGAATGAACTCGGCGCCTGCATCGATCTTCTTTTCAAACTTGATGAGCTGCGGTTCAATGGGATTTGCTTCCGGCGTCACAATGGCCCCGGCGCAGAATTCCGGGGACCCGTCAAGGGCATTGCCTCCCAGATCCTTGCCCTTTTCAAGGGTTCGGATTGCAGCCAGCAGCTGGCTCGAGTCCAGGTCGAACACCCCCTTGGCCTCCTTGTGATCTCCCAGTATGATGGAATCGCCGGTCAGGCATAGCACGTTTCTTATGCCCCGGGCCGCCGCAAAGAGCAGGTCCGCCTGCAGGGCAAGACGGTTCCGGTCCCGGCAGGTCATCTGCAGTATGGGCTCCCCGCCCATTTCCTTGACCAGGAGTGCGCCGCCCAAAGATGGAAACCTCATGATCGAGCTCTGGTGGTCGGTCACGTTCATGGCATCCACTTTTTCGCGGAGTAGTTCCACATGGTGTTCCATCTTTTCGAGATTCGTGCCCTTAGGTGGGGCCACCTCGGACGTCACAACGAATTTTCCCGAATCAAGCGCCTCTTTGAATGATGATCCCATGGACGACCTCTTTTTTGTGAGCGTGAAACCTTGATTAATTTCTAAGTTGGTGGAGCATCCCGCCAGACCCCGGGCATGGTGGCGGCCTGATTGTTCCGGGGCCCTTGAAACCTCCTCATCCCCTCAAGGCGCCCCAGGGACTTCAACCTCTCGTAGATCAGGGTCCAGGCGCATTCCCTGCCGTCGCCGATCTCGCACAGCCCGTCATTGGTGCCCCCGCAAGGGCCGTTGAGCAGGCCTTTGTGGCACGCGGTCACAGGGCAGATTCCGCCGGTCTCTCCCAGTATGCAGCTCCCGCACTGGGTGCAGATCTCGTCGAACCTGCCCACCCCGGACTCCTTTCCCACGAAAAGGGTGTCAAGCGCAGGGACCACGGTCTTTCCGATCCGCCGGGCTATGGTCTGAACACCGAATGCGCAGGTCATAATGAGGAGCGCATCCGACTGCTGAATTTGGGCGCCGTGCTCTTTCAAGGCCTCGCCTGTGAGGTTGTCGCAGGCCACGGGAAGTACTGTCTCGCCTGTGATAAACTTTCCCCGATCGGCCAGGGCCTCGGACATGGCACGCACCTGCTCCACGCCTCCGGTGCGGGTCAGGGTAACGCATGTGCCGCAACCGATTATGAAGAGCCGCGTCAGTCCCTCCAACAGCCGGTCGAGCTCTTCTTCAGGCTTCTGTCGGGTGATGGATCGAATCATGCCTCGCTCCTCTCCTTTTCCAGGTCACACCGCAGGCAACGCACCGCCTCCTGCCGTGCCTGGTCTTCCGTGAAACCCTGCTCCACCTCGCGGAAATCCACGACCCTGTCCTCGGGCCTTTCCATGCTGACAGGCACGCGGGGCACCTCTTCAACGGTCTCCTGCTCCAGTGCGAGACCCAGATCATCTTTCAGGTGCGACTTCTCGTCGACTATCCGCAGCCTTCCTTCTTCGCCTCGCAGGTAGCCATGGATGGCCAGGGCCGCCCTTCTTCCCGAAGCGATGGCCCGGATGACATAGGTGGGCCCTGTGGTGAAATCGCCGCCTGCAAATATCCCGGGTATGTTGGTGCGGAGTGTGTTCTCCTCCACCTCGAGGGTGCCCCACAGGGCCCGCTCCAACTGGCTGTCCCGATCCAGAAACGAGACATCAGGGGCCTGGCCTATGGCGATGATCACGTGATCCCCCCGCACGCTCCTTGTACCGCTCTCGTCGAACTTCGGGGCGAACCTGCCTTCTTCATCGAAGACCGCGGTGCAGCGTTCGAACTCCACGCCCTCCACCCGGCCGTTTTCTCGAAGTATCCTGCGGGGGCCCCATGAAGGATTGATCAGGACGCCTTCTTCCTGGGCCTCTTCAATATCCTTTTCCCAGGCCGGCATCTCATCCCTGGCCTCCAGGCAGAAGAGCTGGACTTCGTCCGCCCCTGTCCGGAGTGCAGTACGGGCCACGTCCAGGGCCACGTTTCCTCCGCCGATCACCATGACACGTCCTGAAACTTCGGGGGCGCGGCCAAGGCGCACGTCCGTCAGGAACTGGAGGCCGTAGTGGAGACCATCGAGCCCTTCCTCTTCTCCCGGGACCCCGATGCGCTTGCTCGCCTGGGCGCCCGCAGCTATGAACACGGCCTTGAACCCCTCGGCCATGAGGTCGTTAACCGTATGGTTGGCATCAATGGGCGAGTTGTACCTGATCTCGACTCCTTTTCCCGCGATGTAATCCACCTCCGCCTGGATGACCTCTCTGGGAAGCCTGAATTCAGGTACGGCGATCCCCAGCATGCCGCCGGCCACGGGCTGGGCCTCGAACACGGTCACGCCATACCCCAACTCGGCCAGGAAGTACGCGCAGGTGAGCCCTGCAGGTCCGGCGCCCACAACAGCCACCCGATCTTTGTATCTCACCGGGAACGGCTCAGGCGGCGGTCCCGGGTGTGTGAAGACCCAGTCGGATGCGAAACGCTTTAAAGAACGTATGGCAACGGGATCGTCCAGCTCTCCCCGGCGGCACTTGGTCTCGCAGGGGTGGATGCAGATGCGGCCGCAGACCGCGGGGAAAGGGTTCCGTTCCCTTATGATCTCCACCGCGCGTTCATAGTCCCCGGCTGCGACCGCAGCCACGTAATTGGGCACATCGATCCCGGCCGGGCATGCGTGCTGGCAGGCGCTGATGACCATTGCGTCGCAGGTGGCCCCGGCGCAGCGGTGTTCCAGGATGTGATCTTCATATTCCTTTCCGAAGTACCGCATGGTGGAAAGCGCCGGCTTGGCGCAAGTCTGCCCGAGGCCACAGAGGGAGGTGGCCGTAATGGTGGCGCCCAGATCCTGAATCAGGCCGATGTCCTCGATCCGGCCCTCGCCCCTGGTGATCCTCGTAAGGATCTCCAGGAGCTGCGTCGTGCCCAGCCGGCAAGGCGTGCACTTGCCGCAGGATTCGGACTGGGTGAAGCTCAGGAAAAAGCGGGCGATCTCCACCATGCAGTTGTTCTCGTCCATGACCACCATGCCGCCGGAACCCATGATGGCGCCGATCCTCTGGATCGTGTCGTAATCGATGCCCAGGTTCAGGTACTGGGCCGGGACGCACCCTCCGGAAGGGCCTCCCATCTGTACCGCCTTGAAAGCGCGTCCCTTTGGGATGCCGCCCCCTATGTCAAAGACCACTTCCTTGATGGTGACCCCCAAGGGGACTTCCACCAGCCCCGTGTGGTTTACCTTTCCCGCCAGTGAAAAGATCTTGGTCCCCTTGCTCTTCTCGGTGCCCACCTCTGCATACCACGCAGGACCGTTCTTGATGATGAGCGGGATGTTCGCCCAGGTCTCCACATTGTTGATGTTGGTGGGTTTTCCATCGAGCCCGGCCTGGGCGGGAAACGGGGGGCGGGGTGACGGCATTCCCCTTTTGCCCTCGATGGACGCCATAAGAGCGGTCTCCTCCCCGCAAACGAAAGCGCCTGCCCCCATCTTGAGGGACAGGTGGAAGTCGAACCCGGTGCCCAGGATGTTTTCGCCCAGCAGCCCCAGTTCCTGCATCTGCTCGATTGCCAGGGTCAGATGCTCAACGGCGATGGGGTATTCCTCACGGACGTAGATGTAGCCCTCTTCCGCGCCCATTGCATAGGCGCCTATGAGCATGCCCTCCAGCACTGCGTGCGGATCGCCCTCAAGCACGGCCCGGTCCATGAATGCGCCGGGATCGCCTTCATCGGCGTTGCAGATGATGTACTTGGGGCGCCCCGGGGCCTTTCTTGCAAACGACCACTTGAGGCCCGTGGGAAACCCGGCCCCGCCCCGTCCCCTGAGTCCGGCCTTGCTTATCTCATCGATGACCTGCTCGGGCGCCATTTTCGACAGGGCCCGAACCACGGCCTGGTAGCCTCCTGCCGCTATGTAGTGGTCGATTATGGTCGGGTCGATCCGCCCGCAATTGGCCAGGACCCGCCGGACCTGGGCCTTGTAAAAGGGGATGTCGTTCCGGTAAGGAATGACCGAATCCGTGCGCTGATCCCGGTATGACAGCCTGTCAATGAACCGCTTTTCCTTAATGGTTTGTCTGACTATTTCCGGGGCGTCTTCAGGTGAGACCTCCTGGTACTGGATTCCGAGGGGGTCGATGGACAGGACCGGCGCCTTGGCACAGAAACCGTGGCATCCGGTGGAACGGATCTCCACCTCTTGGGAAAGGCCCTGGGAGCGGATTTCTTCCGCCAGGGCGTCCCGGACATCAGAGGCCCCGTAAGCCCGGCACCCCGTCATGCAGATGTTTACACGGGTCCGGCCGCGCTCCTCCTGCGCGAGGATTTCGCTCCGATACCACTCCAGGTCTCCGATGGACATGAGCCTTGCCATGCGGTTCACTCTCCCTTTTGCTCGGCCCGGCCGTTGTACTCGGCCAGGATCGTTCGAACCTTCGAAGGGGCCAGCCTGCCGTAATACGTTCGATTCACCATCATGGTCGGTGCGAGAAAACAGGCCCCCAGACACGCCACGGTCTCCAGTGTGAAGCGGTAATCCTCGTCCGTCTCCCCCTCCTCGAGGCCGAGCTCCTTCTTCATCAGGCGCAGGATGCTCCGCCCTCCCCTTACATGGCATGCGGTACCGCGGCATACCCGAACCACATATTTGCCCTTTGGTTCCAGGGAAAAGCCGGCGTAGAAGGTCACCACCCCTTCCACCTCGCTGGGAAAAAGGCCCAGGGACTCCGCGATGGGTTTGATGGTCTCCGGTGGTACATAGCCGTAGGTCTCCTGCACCTCCTGAAGCAGGGGGATCAGGCCCCACCGGGTCCGGTTGAATTTATCGAGCAGCGGCGCAAGCCTGGTTATGTCCACCGGTTGTCTCTCCATGCCTCCAGACCTCCTTTAACCCTTCTTAACGGGTGTCAGGGTTTCTCCATTCGCACCGGGCATGCCCTGGAAAGGACCCCTTCCCCTTCAATCGGAAGAAGCCCCATGGCATCGTTGCGGTCAAGACCGGTTGCCACCCGTATCATACCGGGCCGCATGCAACCGCTCACTTCCGCCTCCCGCTCGATCGACCCCGAGGCAGAGACCACGCGCACCCGGTCGCCGCTCTGGATCCCGATAAGCCCGGCGTCTTCAGGACTCACCTCCAGTCCACGGAATGACCCGGGAAAGGTTATGGATCCTGATCGCGATGTTCGGGTTCCGCTCCCCATGTGACGCCGGGGGGATTCAAATACCGCCAGGAAGGGGTAATCGGCGTCCTTCCGGTCATGGGAAATCCCGCCGGGCGGGGAATAGGACAAGACATCCTCTCCTGCAGCCGGCAGGGACCCTCGAAACATGGGGGGGCTGTCTTCGGTTCTTCGAAAGGAGATGTTTTCGTACCCGGGCACATGGTCTCGAATCTCACGGCGGATATCGTCGATTTCGCTGTATGAACCGTTCGAGGGAGACAGGCCGTTGAACAGGTCACAGAGGATCCGCCAGTCCGGCCTGGCCTCACCGGGCGGCGGGATTGCAGCGGTAAAGGTCTGGACCCTTGCCTCCAAATTGGTGAAGGTCCCATGCTTTTCTGCGAATGCCGCTCCCGGGAGTATCACGTGGGCCAGGGCGGCGGTTTCGGTTTCCAGGATGTCCTGTACCACGAGGAGGTCCAGTTTCTCGAAGGCCTCCCGCACACGGCCGGGCTGAGGGAAGCTCCGAAGCGGGTTCTCTCCCATGACGTACAGTGCCTTCAGGTTTCCCTTTTCAGCTTCCTGAATCAGGCGGGAGGGCGACAGGCCGGGATCCGGAGAAATGCGCCCTCCCCACAAACGCTCCCAGTAATGGCGGTTCGATTCGTGTTCAAGCGGCATCCGTCCCGGCAGCATCCTCCTTGAAATCCCCATATCCAGGGCCCCGACCCGGTTGCACTCCGCGGCCGGTACCAACAGGCGCTCTCCAGTTTCCCTCACGCTTCCCGTGAGAAGGGCAAGATTTCTGAGGGAACATATGGCGCGCTCGCCAAAAGGCTGGGAGAGGATGTGTTCCCCGACCACGAACACGATCCGTTTTCCCTGAAGAATCCGGGCCGCCTGGTGAAGGGCGTCCGGCTCCAGCCCGTTCCGCCGGCATACGTCATCCAGGTCCATCCTTGAGAGGGAGGCCTTAAGCTCATCAAAACCCTCCCCTTTTACGGGATCGAGCCCGCCTGCTTGCAGCATTGCCGCGGCGAGTGCGTCGAGGACCTCGCTCTCACCGAACGGCGCCGGACGCAGCCAACTCCGGGCAAAGGGCGCAAGGTCCGTACCTGCGGGGTCAAGGACAACCAGAGGCACACCTTTCCAGCGTGCGGCCCGCTTGAGGGCATAGCCCAGCACGGGGTGGGTATCCGTGGGGTTGGCCCCTATCACGAGGACCGCCTCTGACTCTTCTATTCGCCGGATCTCAAAGGGTTGAAGTCCAATGAGCCGGTCGGCGAGCGGATCGTCAAAGGCGTCCAGCAGTACGTTGTTAGTGCCGACGAGTGCCCTTGCGGTTTTCTGGAAAAGGTAGTTTTCTTCCACTGTGCAGTTGGAGGAACCCAGAAATGCGATGCTCTGGGGACCGTTCTCAGCGCATACGGAACGGATAGCCTCTGCCACCGCGCCCATTGCCTCGGGCCATGGGACCTCGACGCTCTCGCCGTCACGGCGCAACCGCGGGGCCAGAAGCCGGTCCGCTGCACCCAGAAAATCCTGCTCAAAGTGGCCGCGAATGCACAAGGTGGAGCGGTTGACTGTTTCTGTCTGTCCTCCAGGTTCCACTTCCACGAGCCGGCCGCCTGTGCTTCCCAGGCGTACTGCGCATCCCACTCCGCAGAACCCGCATATTGACGGGGCCCACTGCTCCGGCGAACCTGCATACCCGGTGGTCTTGGGCCGAAGGGCCCCAGTGGGACACAGTGTCACGCACGTCCCGCAAAAGGTGCATGTGGAATTCTCCAACGGCTCCTGATGCAGTGTGGCGGGGTAGGCGTCAAATCCTCTAAAATGATAGTCGATGGCGCCTACCACCACGAGCTCCCGGTCGGCACGGATGCAGCGTCCGCAGAGAATGCACTTGCTGAGGTCACGAACGATGAAAGGATTGGCTTCCTCGAGCCTGAAATAGCGAGGCATGGGGTACAGATCTATGCGGCCGATCCCGAGGTCCGCGGCTATTTCACGCAACCCGCACCTGTTTCCCTGATCGCACACAATGCAGGACTCGGGGTGGTTGGCCATTATGAGCCGGATAACATTGGCCCGATGGTGAAGGACCGCGGGAGAATCCGTCCGAATTACCATGTCGGCGGCAACCGGCGTCACGCACGAGGCGAGGATGCGGCGGCTGTTCTCATCCTCCACCAGGCAGATGCGACAGGCGCCCGCCGGCTTGAGGTCCTCGTGATGGCAGAGCGTGGGGATGGAGACACCGAGTTTTCGGGCCGCATCAAGGATTGTGGTCCCAGGTGCGCAACTCACTGCTTTTCCGTCGATAGTCAGGCTGATCTCTTCCACCGGAGCACCTCTTCCTATGGCTCGGCTGCACAGGTTAAGCCGGGTGTTTGCCGTTTAAAGGGATGCGGGGACGTTGAGCCGCAAAAAGCCCGGCGGCTCCATCACAGCCGTTTCAGCCTTGCTGCATCCAGGTACAGGCGCAGTTTGTCCTCGGCGCCTACAGTGATGATATGAACCCCCTGGCAAAGGTCTTTGAGCCCTGAGACAATCTCCGCAAAGACCTCGATGCTGGCCTTTTGGCGATCCACGCTCCCGGCCAGCTTCCTGATTATCCGCTCCGGCACGAGCCCCGATTTTAAGTGCCGGTTCAGGAATTTCGCCATACCCGCGGTCCGCAGGATCATCACCTCGGCGATGATCGGAACGCCGAAAGGCCCTACCTCTTTTACGAACTTTTCGAACCGGTCCAGGTCGAACACCGGGGTGGTCAGAAAATACCCCGAGCCCATGCGGGTCATTTCCTCCATCTCGCGCTTTTCCAGATCAGGGACGTTCTTACCCCACCCGGACTCGACACCGGCCCCAACCACGAAATCGGCCTTTCCTCCAAGATCGCCGCCGTCCACGGAGACCCCTTCCTTCAGGTGCTCGAGAACGGAGGCCAGTTTGCCCGCATCCACGTGAAAGAACATCATTTCCTGAAGGCTGTCGCCGGTAATACGGTAGTCCTCGGTAAAGACCAGCAGATTCTCCACTCCTGCCTCGTGGGCGCTCAGCAGGTCCTTTTGCAGTCTCGGCCTGGGTTTGTCCCTGGTGGTGGTCTGGTAGATGGATTCGAAACGGTTCTCCCGAAGCAGCCGGCAGGCCTTGATGGTATCACCCACCATACCCTCCAGTTCCAGTTCCGGGACTGTCACGCCGTCCATTCGGCCTCGCACGAGTTCCAGACTCTTGACCAGGGCTTCGGGATCATCGTCCAAAGGGGCCTGTACCTCCGACGTCACGACGAATCTTCCTTCACTCAGTGCCTGCTTAAGCTTCATGGGCGCCTCACTTCTTTTTCGGCGGGCTCGATCTCCCCGGTGATATCAGGGCTCAAACCGAATCGAGGAGCCGGGACACCTCCGCCTTTAGTTTCGAGAGCGGCAGCGGCTTGGAGAAGCACAGATCCGCGCCGTATTCTTTCATCTTCTTGAATTTCTCGTCGTCCAGGTAAGCTGAAAGGACAATGATCTTGGTATCCCTGGTCTCTTCATTCTCCTTTATCTTTCGGCAAACGTCATATCCCTTGATATCAGGCATCATGATGTCCAGGATCAGGAGATGAGGCCGGAAGTGGTTCACCTGGAGCCCGGCTTCGAAGCCGTCCGATGCGGAGATGATCTCATAGTCACGATCCTCCTCCTCCAGGGCCATGACCAGGGTCTCCACTATGATCGGGTCATCGTCAACGACAAGGATCCGTTTTCGTTCGTCCCTGATATTATCGTCCGGAAGGGGGATCCCCTGTTTCCGCATGAATTCTTCCAGGTCGGTTTTCTGAACCCTGCGGTGCCCTCCGACGGTCTTGTAGGCCTTGATATGGCCCGCGTCAATCCAGTTGATCATGGTCTTCGGCGACACGTTGCAGTACTGACTGGCCGTGTACACGGTGAGGATCTCTTCCATGGCTTGCCCCCGATTTTCTCCAGATGTAAATATTATGATTATTATAGTTATTTCCCTTTGTCAAGGATTTTTTCAAGCGGCAATAACTAAAATAATTATAATTCAATCCCCATATGGGCCGGCCTTTTCTCGCTCTTCGTGTCCTTCGTGTCCTTCGTGGTGAATCTTTGTGGTTGGGCGGTGAGCGGAGGGAATGGTTTGATTTGTCAGCTCAACAGCTTAACCGCTGTCATCAATTATCTTCCTGTGCAACCGGCAGGATTACGGTGAAGGTGGTTCCTTCGCCCGGTTGGCTGCTGACCTGGATGTCTCCACCGTGCTCTTCGACGAAGCCGTAGCACACAGAGAGGCCGAGGCCCACGTCCTTGATGCCGTCCTTTGTGGTGAAAAAGGCATCAAAAATCCTGCTCAGGTTCTCTTCCCTGATACCGGCGCCGTTGTCCTCGATCTCGATGCGGATATGGCCGGCGGTGGAGGAAGTTGTTACGTTGAGCGTACCGCCGTCAGGCATGGCGTCCCGGGCATTGGCGATCAGGTTCAGAAACACCTGCCGAAGCTGGTTTCGAGAAGCGTTCACCAGGGGCATCTCTTCCTGAAAGGATACGGTTACACGAATGCCGCATTCCTGGAGCTGTTTTTTCACGAGGAGGAGGATTTCGTCCAGGATCGTGTTCATGTTCGTAGGCTGTTTCTCCTCTTCATCCGGCTTGGAAAAACTCAGCATTTTTCGCAGAAGTTCAGTGAGCCGTTCCGTCTCGGAGAGGGCCATCTCCAGGATGCGCCTTCGCTTGCTCTCAGGAGGGATCTCGCTCTTGAGGAGTTCAAGGGTGTTCATGATCCCGTAAAGCGGGTTGTTCAGCTCGTGGGCTATCTGGGATGTGAGCTTTCCCATGGCAGCCAGCTTTTCCGACTGCAGCAGCTTTTCCTGGACATCCCGCAGGTTTCTCTCCATGTCGAGTCGTTCCTTCAAGTCTACAAAGATGCCTACCGAGGCCAACTCTTCTCCTGAAGACCCGTATAGAATGGCCGCGGAAAGATTTCCATCGATGATCTCCCCGTCCCGCCTCACATATACCATGGGATAGGACCGGAGGCGGCCTACTCCTCCATACTCGGGGCTTCGCATCATCTTCATGATCTCTTGCGCCATGCCCTCGGGGTAAATCGCCCGAATATTCATCTTCCCGATCACCTGGTCTGATGAATATCCGAGGGTCTCTTCAGCAGCGTTGTTCCACAGAATTATATTCCCTTTCATGTTCGTCGCCATAATGGCGTTGGGGGAGTTGTGAATGATCATGTTCAGGAAATGATGGGCATCCTTGAGGTCCCTTTCCATCCTTTTCCTGTGGGACTGGTCCGCAATGATCCCCTCGTACCCCAGAACCTTTCCGTGCATGTCTTTACGCACGTGACTGGTGAGCAGCGCCGGAAGGGGGGTCCCGTCTTTTCTCTTGAACTCCACCTCGTAGTCGATGACCCGGCCGTGCCGTTCTATCAACTCCTGAAACCCGCGCCTGTCTTCGGCACGCATGTAAAGGTCCCTGGCGATGTCCATGTTCAGGAACTCTTCTTTGTTCTCATAGTCGAGCATGTCGATCAGGGCCTGATTCGCATTAAGGAATCTGCCTTCCTTGCTGCTGATATAAACGCCCACGCCCACGTGCTCGAACAGCCTTTGGTAGTCTTCACGGCTTGCCCTGAGAACTTTCTCTCTTCGCTTTCTCTGTGTCACATCGCGGTAGACGCTGAGTTTGGAGACAGCTCCATCAGGGCTTCTAATAGGGATTTCCATGATATCAAAGACCCGTTCGAGTTCCGGAATGTGATGTTCCCATTGAATCTCGTTACCTTCGAACACTTCCTGGGCACGGCACCAAGGGCACACGCTGTCCCTTCCGTAAATCAGACCGAAGCAATATGGGCCGGTGGACGCATTTTCCTCAATACGGGGCATGGCACGGTTTGTGAATTCCACAGTCAGGTCCTCGCGGATGACATACACGCCGTCCTCCATCACATCCAGGATCTGTTTCAGACGGTCTTTGCTCAGCGGTTCCATGGGTGAGTCCTCGCAGCGCACTGGAAATCAAGTGTTTCTAGGCAACGAAATTATGGACGGAATTCCCTCAACGGGAGACACTGTTTTCGTCCCGGGCTTTCGATCAGCCGGCCCATCAGGAGTTTGCCCGGCCTGTTACCAAACAATAGCACAATGCTCACAGGCGCTTCAACTCGAGTCTCCCTGTGCGTCCCGTTAGCGGCCCACTGATTATTTTGTTGCGAACCATAGAGGCATGTACTATATTTCACAACTTTACACTTTTGACACCCTGCGTGTTGAGTGAATAACGCCATTTTTGAGGAGGAAGATTCATGGATTTTACCCTGAGTGATGAGCTTCAGATGCTGCGGGACATGGCGCAGGATTTCGCCAAGGAAAGAATTGCGCCTTTTGCCGATGAATGGGACGAAAATCACTACTTCCCGTATGAAGAGGCCCATAAGCCCATGGCTGAACTTGGTTTTTTCGGAACGGTGATTCCTGAAGAGTACGGGGGAAACGAGATGGGATGGCTGGCCGCCATGATCCTCACGGAAGAGATCGCACGGGCTTCCAGCTCCCTTCGCGTCCAGATCAACATGTCGACCCTGGGCTGCGCTTTCACGATTTATAAGTACGGCACCGAGGAGGCGAAACAGAAATACATCCCCAAGCTGGTGAGTGGGGAGTACCTGGGCGGGTTTGCCATCACCGAACCCAATGCGGGATCCGATGTCATGGCCATGAAGTCCACCGCCCGGGAGAAAGGCGATCACTGGCTGCTGAACGGATACAAGACCTGGATCAGCAACGCCACTGCGGCGGATGTTCTGGTCTACTATGCGTATACCGACAGGGAAGCCAAGAGCAAGGGCCTGTCCGCATTCGTCATTGAGCCCAAGGCCTTCAACGGCATTACCACAACCAACCTGGACAAAATGGGTTCGAGGTCTTCACCAACAGGCGAGGTAATACTGGAAGACACACAGGTCCCCAAGGAAAACATCCTTGGAGCACCCGGAGACGGGACAAAAATAGTATTCGGCTCTCTCAATCAGACCCGGCTTTCAGCCGCGGCCGGCGGTGTCGGGCTGGCCCAGGCCTGTCTGGACGTTGTAAGCACCTATGCAATGGAGCGCGAGCAGTTCGGCAAACCCGTGGGTCAGTTCCAGATGAACCAGGACCTCATCGGGCAGGTGGCGTCCGAGATTGAGGCGGCCCGTCTCATGGTGTACAAGGCGGCCTGGCAGAAAGACCAGGGCAACCTGGGAAACACGCTGGAAGTCGCCCATGCCAAATACCTCGCCGGTGAGGTCGCGGTAAAGGCCTCTCACATGGCCATGAAGATCCTCGGCGCCTACGGCTACTCCACTGAATATCCGGTGGCCCGGTACTACCGGGATGCACCTACCTATCAGATGGTGGAAGGCTCCAGCAATATCTGCAAGTGGATCATAGCCCTGGACCAGCTCGGAATCCGTAAGGCAAACCGATAGCACATATCGACAGCTACTTGTTTAAGGAGAGAAAATGAGACCTTATTTTCAAAATATGAATCCGATCGGTAAGGAACTCACCGACAAGCAAAAAGCAGACGCCAAGGAAAACATCCTGCAGATCCAGGATGCTGAACAACAGGTTTCCGAAGCGATCGAGGCTGTTAAAAACGCCGGCATACCTGCTGAAAAGATCAAGAAGCGCGGCCAGATGACCGTTTGGGACCGCATAGAGTACCTGGTCGACCCGGGAACCTGGTGTCCCCTTCATACGCTCTACAACCCCAAGATGAATGAGGAAGGAACCACGGGCGTCATCGACGGCCTTGCCAAGATCAACGGCAAGTGGGCCGTGGTTATCGGTTTTGACAACAAGGTCATGGCCGGCGCCTGGATAGCGGGACAGGCTGAGAACCAGCTCAGGGTCACGGACATGGCCAAGAGGCTTCACGTGCCACTGGTCTGGCTGGTCAACTGCAGCGGTGTCAAGCTCCCGGAGCAGGAGGAGGTTTACGCGGACCGTCGAGGGAACGGCACGACCTTTTTCCGTCACGCCGAACTCGAGAAGCTCGGGGTTCCGATACTGGCCGGCATTTACGGAACAAATCCGGCAGGAGGAGGGTACCAGGGAATCAGCCCCACCATCCTGATCGCCCACAAGGACGCCAACATAGCTGTGGGCGGCGGCGGTATCGTAGGCGGCATGAGCCCAAAGGGATACTTCGATGAGGAAGGCGCAGAGGCGCTCATCGAGGCAACACGCCACTTCAAGCAGATTCCCCCTGGAAGCGTGCCCATCCACTACAACGAAACAGGTTTCTTCAAGGAGGTCTACGACTCGGAGCAGGAAGTCCTGGACGCTGTGAAGAAATACGTGGACATGGTCCCGGCGTATGACCCGGCCTTCTTTCGAGTGGACGAGCCCAAAGAGCCCAAGTTCGGCGGCGACGACCTGAACAGCATCGTGGCCTTCAACCAGAAACGGAGCTACAACTTCGATGAAGTCCTGGCACGCATCTTCGACGGCAGCGAGCACATGGAGTTCAGGCCGGGCTACGGCCCCGAGGTGTACACGGGATTGGCAAAGATCGACGGCTTCCTGGTGGGCTTCATCGGGAACCGCCAGGGCTTTCTGGGCGCGAAGTATCCGGAGTATGCCGAAGGTCAGTACATGGGGATCGGCGGCAAGCTCTATCGCCGGGGCCTGATCAAGATGAACGAGTTCGTCACGCTCTGCGGCAGAGATCGGGTGCCCATAGTCTGGTTTCAGGACACCACGGGGATCGACGTGGGCGATATTGCGGAAAAAGCCGAACTCCTGGGGCTTGGGCAGTCCCTCATATACTCAATCGAACAGACGAATGTGCCCCAGATCTGCATCGTACTGCGCAAAGGCACGGCCGCTGCACATTACATCATGGGCGGGCCCACGGCGAATAATCACAACGTCTTCACTCTCGGAACGCCGACCACGGAAATCTATGTGATGCACGGAGAGACCGCGTCGGCAGCCTCTTTTTCCAGAAGGCTGGTCAAGGAAAAGGATGCGGGCAGGCCCCTGGCCCCGATCATCGACAAGATGAACCAGCTCGCCAAGGAGTACCACGAGAAATCGCGCCCTGTTTACTGCGCAAACCGCGGTTTCGTGGATGAGGTGGTGTCGTTCAAGGACATGCGGAGGTACATCCAGGCCTTTGCCGGATGCGCCTACCAGAACCCCACGTCCATCTGTCCACAGAACCACATGATGATTCCGCGTATAATCAAGGGATGATCAGGATTAGGGGTTGACACAAAACAGCCGCAGGGCGTTCTCCCCCAGGATGAGCGCGAGGTCGCGGTCCGCCAGCCCCCATTGAATCAGACGCCTGAGTTCACGGTCCCAGGCATAGGGGAGGTTCGGGAAGTCGGTTCCGTAGAGGACCCGGTCCGACCGGAACGATTTGAGCGGAGGGGCTGGAGCGCCGGGGAAATAGCCTGCAAGGGCCATGGTCGTATCCAGCCAGAGGTTGTCGTACTCCTCGATGAGCCGGCAATGGGCATCATACTCGTCCATGCCCAGGTGAGGCACGCAGAGCTTGAGGCCGGGATGATCCTTGATAAGCCGTCTCACCCTTCGAGCACCGCAGATCTCGTGAGGATCACACGCATAGGCCGGACTTCGGGGTTCCCTGCCTGCATGTAAAACAAGGGGCTTGTTATGCTCTTCACATAAGACCGCCACTTCGTGCGTCTCCGGTGCGTCCACGGGGATGCACTGGACGTGTGCATGAAGTTTCACACCGGCAAGGCCCAGGTAAAACGCCTCCTTCAGGATTTCCCTCACCCCGGCCTCTCCGGGAAAGACCGTCCCCAGGGCGATAATCCGGGGATCCCGGCCTGCAATGGAGGCCATGAACCGGTTCAGGGAGCGGGATACGCCCGGCCGGTGGGCATAGCACATTATTACCACTCGCCCCACTCCCCTCGAGAGGAGGAAGGACGCCACATCCCCGGCCTTGAGCCGGTACCGGATGGGCCAGCCGTGCCGGTCGAACCATCCTTGAATGGAGGCGGACAGGTGGTCGGGAAACACATGGACATGTGCGTCCACTACAGGAGGCAGGCCGGGCGGGACACTCTCTCCTTCGGTATCATTAACGGCGGGCAGCGGGGATCGCAGCATTGATCACGAACCTGCGTACAGTGTTTACTAAAAGGATTACCTGTTCCGGCATCAATCTCTTCGTGATAAAAACCCGGGCCCTTTCAGGTAGTGATTCTTGCCCCCTCTTGGACCTCCGAAGGCGTCAGTTCGTACAGTGCGTCCAAAAGGGCCGCCTGGAAAGTCCCGGGCCCCCGGCTTTCGAGGGCCGCCTTTTCTCCGGCAAGGCCGAAAAAGGCCAGGGCCCCCGCAGAGGCCTCTACGGGGTCCGGATCAACCGCGTGAAACGCGCCGATGAGGGACGTGGCAGTACACCCGGCCCCTGTGATCCTGCCCATGAGCCGGTGCCCGTTGCTCACCCGGTAGATCCTGTTTCCGTCCGTCACCAGGTCCTCTTCTCCAGTAATCACCACTGTGGACAAAAGGTCCCTCGACAGTCGGACGGCTGCATCAACGGCCTCATCCACTCCGTGGACCGCCTCAACGCCTTTGGTGGTGGAACCGGAGTTTATCAGGGAAATCACCTCGGAGGCGTTGCCCCTTACCACGGCCACCTTGATTTCCATGAGAATCCGCCGCGCGGTCCCGGTCCGAAAGGCCGTTGCCCCGGACCCCACCGGATCAAGTATCACCGGAACCCCCAGTTCATTGGCCCGTTGTCCGGCAAGGAACATGCCCTCGACCCAGCTTGGGCTCAAGGTCCCGATGTTAAGGACCAGAGCCCCCGCCATGGAAACCATTTCCGCGACTTCCTCTGCCGCATGGGCCATGACAGGCAAGGCGCCCGCGGCAAGCAGGGCATTCGCAGTGACGTTCATTACCACATAGTTGGTGATATTGTGAACCAGCGGCCTCTCTTGGCGAACCGCCTCTACGCTCGCAGCCGCTCTGGTTCCCATTTCCCTATCAAACATGTTTTCTTCCCCCGAGAATTTGGAGCCAATGGTGATCATCATCAAAAAAGCCTCTTTTCTCGAATGACACACGGAGATGAAAAAGGGAACATATTACACCTAGTTTGCCCCTGGCGTTCTTGGCGTCTTTACGAGAAAAAACGGCATGTTCGAATCCATCTATGTTCAAAGCACGGAAAAGTGATCCCAACCCTCCCCCTCCACGGAATCCCGGGTGCCGTCCCTGCGGACAAGGTCCATCCGCCCTGCGGCACCCGTGATCCATCCCACCCGGGTCATGGGGACAAGGCTTACACGGGCGACCGCTGCTTTCAGCTCTTCGGCGTTCGAAGGGGCGCAGGTGACGATCAACTCGTAGTCGTCACTTGCGCGTGTAACAAGCCGTGGAGGATCCATGTCTTTTCTCAGGGCATCCCACCTGAGGGCATCGCTCACAGGAAAAACCTCTTCGTGCAACTCGGCCCCTACATTGCTCTCCTCGCATATGTGACCCAAATCCGCCAACAGCCCGTCACTGATATCGATCATGGCGTTGGCAAGGCCGGTACCTGCCATGCACTGTCCTTCCAGGACCCGATGATCCGGATTTCTATAAGCCTCCATCAGATTCATTGCCTCAGAGGAGTTCCCGGTGTCTTCTCCGTGTAACAGGAGATCGAGACCCGCCGCCGCCTGTCCGGGGAAACCCGACACCAGGACCGCGTCTCCCGGGCGGGCCCCTGAGCGGCTCACCATGCGGCCCCGCGCCACCTCGCCCATGAGGGTGATGTCGATGAAGGTCCCTGCTTTTGAACGGGTGATGTTGCCGCCGGCGATAATGGCGTTCAATGGATTGAGTTGATCGAGGAATCCCCGGTACATTTCCAGCACATCCGGCACCAAAGAATCATTTTCCAGCCCAAGAGAGACCAGCGCCCACCGAGGGATGCCCCCCATGGCCCCTATATCGCTGATGTTGGCCGCCATGGCTCGCCGGCCTATCTCATAGGGGCTCATTACGTCTTTCAGGAAGTGACGGTCCTCCACCATGCAGTCGCAGGTAACCAAAAGGTCGTGTCCCGGAGTGGGCGTCATGGCCGCCGTGTCATCCCCCACCCCCAAAACCACTCCGGTCCCTGTCGCACCCGCCTTCTTGAGAAGCCTTCTAATGCCACGAATCAGGCCGAACTCCCCTGCATCACTCAGGGTCTCCATAGCAGCGCCTCTCTTCTGCTCACTCACCCCGGATCAGGCCGCAAAGACGGTGTGCAGCCTCCTCCGGATCCACCTGGCAGCACACCGAAGAAATGACCGCAATCCCATGCGCCCCCGACTCGAGCACCCTTGCCGCATTATCCTGAGAGACGCCTCCTATGGCGATTACCGGGACATCGATGGAACCGCAGAGCTGCCTCAGGCCCTCCAGCCCGCAGGCGGGTCCGGCGTCATCCTTGGACGTAGTCGTAAATACCGGCCCGTATCCGATGTAGTCCGCCCCATCCTCCACGCAGGCCCTTGCCTCTTCCGGGGTCGAAGCTGAACCGCCGATGATTCGCTCCGGACCGAGTAGTTCACGCGCCAGCCTGATGGGAAAGTCCTCCTGCCCCAGGTGTACGCCGTCCGCTTCCACCGCCAGGGCCACATCGATCCGGTCGTTTACAATGAACACCGCGCCCGCAGCCCGGCACACGGTCTTTATTTGTGCGGCCGTCTCGATCAGGCTTCGGGTGGATCCCTGTTTCTGGCGGTACTGGACGACATCCGCCCCTCCGGCGGCGGCCATTCCAGCCAGTTCAACATGGGAGAACGTTTCCTGGATCACAGTGTCGGTCAGGACGTGGAGCCTTCCTATGCCTCCTATGGATTTCATAAGTCGCCGCCTCCCTTATATCCTGTTACCCGAAAAAGGGGAGGATCGCTGGAAACTGAATTCCCGGCATCGCTTCCTGTTGCTTCCTTTGATGTGCATCATACCTCTTATCCCCGTTTTTTCAACTTGAAGAATCCTTTATCAAGTGATGTCCACTGTAACTCGCATTATCCCTGTCCTCGGGAAAAAGAGCGGGCCCGCCCCAGAAAAGATTCCAGGGATAAATCCCCCTCCCGGTGAGCCCGGTAGTCCAGTGTTATGTGAGCCAACCGGGTATACCGGCGCTCGCGGTCCTCGAGCAGCTCTGCATAGCAGCGGGCCACGGCCTGCTGATGGGGTTCTCCGGGGGCGGGGCGGAACATTCCGTGCCAAAGCACCGGCCCCGGCCGCTTCAGGTAGTCTTCCAGGAGGCGCTCGCGGTCCTCATGCGGCGATGCGAGATGGACGACTACGCTCTGCCCCGCCAACTCATCCAGCACATCGTCCCCGGTGTAGATGACACTTCCGGCCGTATCCACCACTATGTCATTCTTTCCCTGCGCTCTACCGAGGTTCTCCAGGACCTCCTCCATAACGGCCTTTTCAAGGTGTTGGTAGCGCATGGCGCGTTCTTCGTAACCGGGTTCCCAGGGAAGTCCCATCCAGGAGCCCAGGGCCGCAATAAGATCCCCGGCCCCTGCCAGTTCCGTGGAGAGCCGCTCGGCAATCATGCGGTCGCAGTCGATCCGCAGGAAACCCCGGCGTTCCAGGCGGGCCGCCCATGTGGACTTTCCAATACCGGCCATGCCGATGAGCGTGATTTGCAAGGCGTGGGTCATCGGGGGATCAATGTATACTTATTGATCAGGTGATGCGGGTGATAGGATTCCTTGGCCTTTCGAAGCCCAGGCTCGCCCAAATCCTGCTCCCGGTTCACGTATGTCATGTGGGAAAAAGCATTGCTGCAAAACAGCTGCTTTATAACGGCATAGAGGCCCGGGATATCCGGGTTGGCCTTTTCCACCAGGGGCCTGAAATCTCCGCTCACTTCATACTCCCCTGTTCCCGGGCCCCGGATCGCCCGGAGCACCGTCTTTCCAGAAAGCCGCGAATCCTCCAGCCTGAATGCCGACCGCGTCTTGAATCGGTTCACACTTGACCCGAAAAAGATAGAACGAAGAGGCGGACAGCGACCTGGGATATACGGTCTCGAAGTTGGCCATGCCCTTGGAAAGGATCAGGTCGGCTTCCAGTACGCGGGAGAGGAACTCCGGGGACACACGCTCCCAGTCGATCCCGGCGCCGCCTGTTCCCGTGTCCGTCACATCCGGAAAACGCTCTGCAAGCCCGCTCAGTCGCAATTCCTCTCTCGTCAGGTCGTTCAGGGCCGCCCCTCCCTTGAGGACCAGGGTGCAGTACGCAGACCTGCGTGACAGGGCCTCATACAAAAGGAGGTCGAAATAGATCTCACCGGCGTTGTCCGTAAGATAAAGGACCTTCCTCGATCCTTTGTCCAGAAACCGCTCCAGGCGGTCGATATCGTCCCGCGCAAACTTTATGCTTTCCTGGAGGAGAGCGGGGACCTCTCTCATGACCGCTTCGGTGTCGCGAAAGAAGTCCAGGGTGTTTCCCAGTGCCGCCAGCCCCACCAGGGAACGGAAGTCATGCTTAATGTAGGGGGTTATGGAGTTAAACACGGATCCGGCCCGTTTAAGCTCATTTACCTTGAAGTCGGCATACGGGTCTTCCGTGCCCAAACGGCTCGTGATTTCACGAAGCATACGGTTGGCTATCACTGGTGAAGCCGACCCCTGGGCAAGTCCTTCTTCAATGAGTTCGAAGGCACGCATTCGGGTGTCATCTACCTGGGAAGATTCCTTGCCGCCCCCGGCGAGACGAACGGCGTTCTCCGCAAGCCCTCGAAGGCAATCACCGCATCGGTGGTCAGGGAGAAACGGCTTCAAACCAAAACCTCCACATTCAGAAGTCAGCCCAACCTTTTGACATTACATGACTTATATGGTCAGCCTTCAGCCGTTGACTGTTTACTTTTGGAAAACCGCCAATGGCTGAGAGCTGATCGCTAATACCACAGAATAGCATTTTGATCTTGGCGGGCCTTGCGTCTTGGCGAGATACAAGATGGCATGGAGCCCGACTCTATCAACCACAGTTACCACATGGACGAGTATGGTTCAAGAACAGGGGGTCCGTCCGGGGCCGCAGCGGGCACGGCCCGGAACAAGGACCTTGGTTGAGGGAATTGAAAACACGGGATTTTTAAGGTTTCATGAGCGGCATGCGACTCTAGTTGTTTCCGAAATGCAACTCCCCACATTATGGATTAAGCTCTTGAAGGTATCGGACAGTTTCTCATACTCGTGATGCAGACTCTCTACGTCGACTTCCTCGATTCTAAGATTGTCTTGGGCCGCCACGGAGGCGAGACGCGGCTCGTGCCCGATATCCAGAAACGGTACACTCCCGAAGACATCCCGCTCACATAGCGTGCACAGAGGAAGATAGCCCCTGCGGGCTCGGCTTACCACCCACGTCTGCCCCTCTCTAATGGTGAAGAATCCGGATTCCAGCATCTGCTGGTCCATGAGGGTCGTATCGGATTCATTCAAAAGGTCCGCCACGGTCTGGCTCATGAGCAGCGCTACGGTGCGGTCCGTGATCTTGAACAGTCGGCTGGTCAGGCTCAGGAGCACACCCTTGAATAGATTGGAAAGAGACGTGTACTCCCCGGAAAGCCGCAGGGTATCCAGCAGGCCAAGCTGGACATCTCCCACGGCCGTTGCAGTGGCCGTCCTTCGGTTCACGCCGTGGAGAAGCGAGAGCAAGGTCCCGATAAAGCACCCTTCGCCGAGACGGGCAACAGGCACAGGTCCCTGCTCAGTCTCCCTGGTGATATCCACCCTGCCTTCCAGTACAACCCAGATCCAGTTGCCGTACGTCCCCTCCTGCACGATTCGGCTGCCGTCGGGAAAAGTCTCTTCCTGAACAATGTACATATAATCAGGAACCGGGCCCTTGACCACGGGAATGCTTCGAATATTGCCGTATCCGAAGGAGTCGGTGGGATCATTCCTGGAGGGGCCGACTTTTGTTATTCTTCCTTCATCCAGCAGCCGGAGGGCATCGAGTACGATCTGCATTCGATTCCCTCGAACGGTTCGGCTCACGTCGACGCGCTCGTCTTTGAACTCAAAATCTCCTTCGGTCCAGCCGAAAAGGTTGTACATCGCCTGAACCCCCTGAGATCCGTTACACGTGGAGTGGACAGGCTCACCGTTCAGGAAATAGATGTACCCCGGGGTTGGGCTGTACCGGGAAGAGATCTTTAAAGACCCCGTACTTCCATTTCCACCGAGGATCTGAATGATTTCGGCCAGGCTGATGAAATTGAGCGCTCCAGAAAGCGACGGCCTGCGCTGCATTGTGAAACCTCCTGCTCAGCAAGATCAAGGG